>DIVM01000011.1 GCA_002435835.1 Firmicutes bacterium UBA6132 | reverse complement strand
TAATATGGCAAGCATTGTGCTTGCCGTAAAACTAGTTAAACATTAAAGCAAGCGAATACTATTGGGAAGAGAATAAGTAAGTATCAATAGAATAAAAAAAGGGTTATTTAAATCAACAAAATATTGGTTTTTATTTTTGAGGGATTTATCCTTAAGTGAAATATATATTATTATTTGGAGGCTATTTTGAAAGTTAAGAAAATTATTAGAACAATTATTATTTTCATAGTTACTATGATTTTAATATGTGTGCTTATTTCAACTCTAATTTCATTAACTACTGGAAATTTTGAAGATGTAATTAACAGAACATTAAACTATTTGCTATATATAATTGGATATGGAAGTTTAATGCATGACAGCTTGATTATACAGGACGTATTTGGTGTTTTTGGAATAGTTACCTTGAGTATTCTTTCAGCTTATATAACTGTAAATCTTTTTTGGCGTGTTGATGATGTGTTTATAAGCAAAAATATTGCAATTTGGAAAAGTGTAAATGGAAAATATTATGCATCTGTTTTAATTGGTAATAAGGGGAAAAATATATGTAAATTAGAGCTATCTTTTGTTGCTTACGATGAAAAGAAAAATTCTATTGGAGAGATGGGTAAGACATTTACATATCCATTACTTATCCAGAATGGAGTATGGAAAATAGATATGCCAGTTGATAATGGATTTTTATTTGATGTCTTAAGAATTATTAGAAAAGGTAGAAAAGACTGCAAAATATATTCAACCTTTGAGTATGTTGATAGTGAAACAGGTCAGGGGAGTATAAAGGTACAAGAATATGAATCTGATAGCATTTTTATTTCAGTTAATAAAAATGGATTTTATGAAGATTCAGAATGCGGAAAAAAAATAAAGTGGAGACAATTCAAATTGTTAGATAAAGACTCCGAGGAAGATAATTTTTTTAGTAATTGGATTTGCAGTAATCTTATTACCTTTGATTTAAGAAAAGTAAAACCAATTAATAAAGATCAAATAAAGCTTACAATAGACTGTGAAAAGGAATTAAAGGGATGTGTTTTAAATGCAGAAATAGATTTTAGCACCACCAGCAATCCTCCTGATTTTGTAATGGCTTTGCTGGATTTTAATAAACCATTTCAAGATTGGACAAGTTATTATTTGAAGGGTTCATGTTTTCAATTTGAAATCTCAGGTGATGATGGTATAAGTGAGCTTCAGTTAGAAATAAAAGGTAAATCAGGAGAAAAATTAATTGATGAAAAAATAAGTGTTACAGAGGCAATAACTAAGTATTCATTTAAGCTTAATCAAAATATTGATATTACCTCTGAAAGTTTTTCTGAGGTAAAGGAGATTTGCTTTACTGTTTTCAACAAACCAAATGATATGATTAAGGGTTGTTTTAAAATTTATAGCTGTGAAATTCTAATTGATGAAGAGATAAATGTGCCGTTTGTATCCTACAATGAGAATGGCAACGTGACTTAAACGTTTACGCAAATGATATAGAAGGAAACATTATATGAATGAGCTTCCTTACTCGCAAGAATTATTTATTGAAGAAAATATATGGGAAGCCAAATATATGACCAATTATCAAAAAACACAAAATAAATGATACATAATTAGAATACGATTTAAGGTAAAGAAAATTTACATAATAATTAGACTAGGGGGATATTATGAGTATAATAGATTCTTTTGATAATACATCGGAAGAAATTTTAAAACCATGTTATGTTACAGCTCCAATAGAGAATTTTCCTGAAGTTGTTATTGCAACATTTAATGAAAATATTATTAACTTAGTTAGAAATATGTATGGCGCAGTTCAGATAAGCGAAATGAATGCATGCTTTACTATCCCAATATATAAGATGGATTATAATGGCAAAGATATTGCAGTTTATCAAACAATACTTGGAGGTGCAGGTTCAGCAGGTTTGCTTGAAGAAGTTATAGTTAAAGGAGGAAAGAAATTTATTTTCTTTGGTTCGTGTGGAACATTAGATAAGGACGTTGCAGCTGGTCACTTTATAATACCAACTGCTGCATTTCGAGATGAGGGAACCAGTTATCATTATGCGCCTGCCGGTGACTATATTGAAGTTGTTACAGCAAATAAACTTGCTGATATTTTTAATCAATTGGAAATACCATACATCAAAACAAAGACTTGGACGACAGATGCACTATATCGGGAAACAAGAAAAAACATGATGGATAGAAAATCAGACGGCTGTCTTGCTGTAGACATGGAATGCGCATCAATTATGTCAGTTAGTCAATTTAGAAATGTTGAATTGTATCAATTCTTATATGGTGAAGATACATTGGATGGAGTTGAATGGGATTCTCGTACAATGGGAAAGGTTCAAATTAGTTCTTTTGAAAAATATTTGCAAACAGCATTAGAAATAGCAGTCAGAGTTTAATTAATATGTAATTGTTTGTAAGGAAAAACAAGGGCGGATTTTAACTCCCGCCCTTACATAGTTTCAAAATAAGATTCATTTTAAATTATCTTCTAACAGTTATAGCCTGAGTTTCCTAAATATAAATTTATTAAATCATCATCATCAACTAAAGCTCGAATATTTTCACATACCGGTTTGACTTTAAATCTTATTTCTTGCATTGATCCTTCAGGTAAATCAACTATAGTCATACCTTTATCAATAAGTATTTTTTTATTTTCTTCAAAACGTTCATCTGCTTTTTCTCGTGCATATAATGTTGCTTTTATGGCAGCTTCATCAATTATTGCTTTTTCAGCTGTACTCAGATTGTTGTAAAGCTTATCGCTTGTTATAAGCGACAATAATTGTGGCAAGTGGTATATGTTTACAACATATTTTACCAGCTCATATAATTTTAAAGCAACTATATTTTCATATGGAGCTCCCACTGAATCTATATATCCATGCTGCAATCCAGGGTCGTATATTTCGCTAATCGGCAGTGGTATTATTGTTGCACCGAGTAATTTACTGAATGCTTCATAATTGTGATTTTGTACTGTCCTGATTTTAATTCCATTGAAATCTTCTACGTTGTGAATTTCTTTGTTTGTAGCCAAATGCCGGAACAATACGTCAGCAATACCCAATAGTTTGTATCCGCCATCGCTGTAAACATTGCTTATCTTTTTATAGAATTCAGCATTATCAATTGTATTTCTTAAATCTTTTATATCAGTGTAAACCAACGGTATATCAAATACCGACAATTTAGGCATGAAATCTGACTGTGTAGCTGTATGTTGAACTATAAAATCAATATTGCCATCTTGTTTTAAAGTTTGAAGCATCTGCCTGTCAGTGCCTAATTTTGCATCGGTATATATATCTATTTTCATTTTTCCATTGCTTAAGGCATTTACTTCTTCAGCAAATTTCTCAGCATACAAGTAATATACGGTATCCTTTGGACCATCTATACCTAATGATAATGACATATCCCTGACTTCACCTTGGGGAATTTCTGATGTGGTCTGAGAACTTTGTAAGTCTGTGAATGATGGCAGATTAAATTTATGCTTAATGTCTACTTCGGGTATTTTTATAGAAGCGGGATACAAAAAAATATTAAGTATATTTTTTACTCCTGGATAAAGGTGAATGCAATTTGTCTGTGCAGAATAATATCCTAAAGCATCGGTTCTTACATTGGATGATGTAAAATAAAGATTATTTCTCATCATATCATTCAAGTAATATGCTATTGGTATTGTAAAGATGGGAGTCTTGCCGCATTCATCTGTGGAAGCAAACTGAGCATGGGTTATGCCATTAAACCCGTCTAAAGTAAACACTGTTACTAACGCATTTTTTATATGAGTATTATCAGTAGTAAACACATTGACTTCTAAATAACCATACTGATTTGTTGGAAATGTTTCAGGAACTGCTGTATTACAATTTTTGATATTGTTATTGTTTGGATTTTCAAAGTTCAAATTGTACAATTTTATTACACTTCCTTATTATAAATATGAAAAACTTTGTTTTATATATCAATATATTCTAACAGGAGTTTTATGTTTCATAAGAATTAAATTCTTAATTCACTTTTTAAACTTATCCTTTTAAAATATAAATATTAAAGATGTAATTATAACAGCGGATTTTAAAACTTTGATGCCTTTAGGCACAATTTAGAGTTACCCTACTTTGAATATCTTAAGTTTGGTAATAAAGATTTTTTAAGTTAAATTATATTTGTATTTTAGAGGAAGTAATATGTTTCAGCATCTGCTTCTTCTTTTTATTTATTTAAAGTGCTTTATAGATTTTAACTTTATAATTTAAGCTTATTTAAATAATATAAAAAATGATACATATTAATTATTTCAATTTATGTCTTTCTGAATATAATGATATATGATTTAAATACAACAAAAGGAAGTGTTATTATTGTATTACTGGGATTTTAAATATTCAAAGGATAATATTTTTACACTAAGCTTTGATATATTTACAAAAAATAAAGTTCAGAAAGGTTTTTTAGATGTTAAAATATTTTCATCAAACGGGACACCTATAGATAATGCAAACATAAGAGTATTCGATACGGATGGATTTAATGAGCACATCATAAATATTGATGCATTAGGATATTATCCTGTTCAAATTAATAATGTGAAATTTTATCCTAATTATGTATGCAAAATAATAGTCAATTTAATTCCTACACAATCAAAATATCAAACATTAAAACTTGATCAAAGAATTAATCTTCCATCACACGATAACATACAAATTTCTCAGATGGAATCAGAATTGCCACTGGATGAAGTCAGGGAGCTTACAATGTCATTAGGTATGGCAGCTCCAAAGGATTCAGCATCATATTTTTATGCAGAGAAATTTGCCAATGAAGTAAATAATTTAAGCAATGGCAAAATAAAAATAGATATAAATACAGATGCAAAATTAGGAGCAGACAGGCAGATGCTTCAAAATATATTGACTGATAACAATATTGATTTAATCGTTCAAACTACAGGCCCACAGGTAGATTTCATGCCTAAATTATCTATATTTGATATGCCCATGGTTTATACAAATATAAATGATTTAAGAAAAGTACTTGATAATAAAGAATTTTATGAAAAAATCAGCAACATTTACAATAGTGGTGGCTATAAACTGTTAGGGTTTTCTGATCCATCGTTCAGACAGATGACCGCAAACAAGGAAATACAAAATATAGATGATTTTAATGGAATTACTATAAGAACAATTCAAAATAAAAATTATGAAGCGTTTTGGAAATCACTTGGCGCAAAAGTAATACCGCTGCCTAACAGTGAAATATACACGTCATTACGGCATGGATTTATAGATTCTGCGGATAATCCATATGAAAACATAGTTGTATTAAAATTATATGAGCTGCAAAAATATTTTATAAACACTACACATTTACCATTTTTAGTAAATCTTATAACAAGCGATAAGTATTACAATAGCTTAAGCCCATCTGAAAAAGCTATAATTGATGAAGCTGCTGTTAATGCAACAGAATATGCCCGTGAAAAAGCAGATGAACGCTTAGAAGAAGTGATGAAAACACTTGTTGATAATGGTATGACAATATTTGATTTGCCGGTTAAAACAAAACAAGCAATGAGGTCAAAAGCTATACCGATATATGAAAAAATTCGAGAGACAGTCAATGATGACGAATTAATAAATTTATATTTTGGAAATAAACCTTTATAAAACTTTGCTTAATCTTTAAAAATATACTCCTTCTTTGTGATAATACAAATCTGTAAATAACTAAGTAGGAATCTAATATCTGATTTTATAATGATTAAATTTAATAGTTAATAATATTTCAAGCTTAATGTACATTGATAGATTTAAATGTTGTTTTCAGAATTGTTTAGCCAGCATATTTCTTAATCATTCTTCATAGGAAAACTTGTAGGATTTTTTCCTTATGAATTAAGTCTTGCTTCTGGATTGTTTGTCGCAGATATGGGAGGTTATGGGAAACTAATACGGAGAAAAGTATGAAATATTGATATATATTTATTGTAATAAATTAACAATTATAGTAATATAAAACAAAAGGGCGAAAACGTTAATTATTAAATTATAAGGGAGAAATATTATGTTTAAAAGGGTGATTTCTTTAATGTTAGTCTGTGTAATGTTGATTTTCATGTTGACAGGATGCGGAGTTAATGAGTTAGGATATTTAAATTTATCAAAAGAAATAGGAAACTTAACACAATTTGATTTTAATAACAGCACTCAAGTGGAGCTTTCAAAAGCTGTTACAGGTGAAGAGGTAGATTACAACATTGATTTAGACATAGAAGGTGAAGTTAACATAGAGGATTTAAATTCAATGTTTATGAATTTTGATTTAATGTTTAAAATTAACGATTTAGGAAATGAAAATCCATTAAATTTTAAAATAACAGATAACAAAGTCTATATTTCTAAGAATTCTATATTGGAATTAATTAAACTTGAAGAAATATTTAATGGAACTCATGAAAACGAAAAAGTAATTAATGAATTATATAATGTTGAATTAAAAAATGTTGAATATATTATGATAGCAGATTTAAAAGAATATTATTCTGATATTGATAACGAAATTAAGTATAAGGACATGAATGATAGCGCAATGAAATATTTAACTTCAGCATTTAAAGGTTTTGATTCTAAATTAATTACAAAAGAAAACAATGGATATTCAATAAAACTAACTTCTGCAAGTGCTGTAGAATTTATTGAAAGAATCATTACGTATATAAGTAATAACAAAGATTTAGTATTTGATGAAACTATAAAATATATTGAAAATATTTATGATGATATAAACATTCAGGAATTAGATAGTACGACAGATGCTAATAAAGAAGCTATGCTTACAGAATTAAGAGGAAGCAGACAGGAATTTTATGATTTTGTTGATGAAGCAGTTCTATTTTTAGAATCTGAAGGACTTAAAACTTATGAAGAAATGTTTGACGGAAGTGAAATAAATGAAGAAATATATAAAAATAGAAATTCTTATGTAGAAAAACTTCAAGCTGAATTAGTAGTTGAGGATTTGATTATAGGTAACATAGAATCAAACACAGAAGTTACACTGGCAGATATTGAGAAAACTTCAGTTTCTGAAAATTTCATAACTGCAGATGAATTAGAAAGCATATATAATAAGACTGAAAACAAAATAAATCCTGTTCAAAAATTAGAAATGATGTGGTATCCGGACAGCTACAGCGCTGAGGTAAATAAAATTAGGTTGGACGAACAAACGGACTGGGATTACCAATCATATGCAATTATTGAGGACAGAATTTATCTGCCATTGAGATATATTGGTGAGTCCTTTGGAGAAGAAGTTAATTGGGATAATGAAAATAAAAAAGCATATGTTGTAAGAGACAATGTAAAAATTGATATGACAGGTGTTTTAGTTGATTCAACAACAATGGTAAAAGTAAGAGATTTTGAAAAGCTCGGTTATAAAATTGGTTTTACTCAAGTTAATGGTTTGTCTACTGCTACAATAGAAAGGTAACTAAGTGCAATAAAAGCAAGATTAATGTATTTATGAGAGGTAGAAATGAAAGTTGCAATAATTGGATACAGCGGTTCAGGCAAATCTACTATAGCAAGTCAACTAAAAGACTTTTATGACTGTCCAGTTTTATATTTGGATAAAATTCAGTTTAAAGCAAATTGGAAAGAGAGAGATGAAGAAACAGCCAAAATCATGGTGAAAGAATTTTTAGACAATAATGATAACTGGGTAATTGATGGCAACTATACGAAACTTTTAAGAAAGCAAAGGTTGGATAAAGCAGATATTATTATATTAATGCGCTTTTCAAGATTGACTTGTTTGTGTCAAGCATATTATCGATATAAGAAACATAAGGGGAAAACCCGTGAAAGTATTGCAACTGGCTGTGATGAAAAACTTGATTTTGCATTTATAAAATGGATTTTATTAGATGGAAGATCAAAAGAAAAGGAGAAACAATATGGAGAAACAATCCGAGAACATACTAAAAAAATTGTGGTATTAAAAAATAGGAAAGAAACATTTTTATTTTTAAATAAATTAGGGATATAAACATTTTTATACAGTTACTGATTGATTGTTTATATTAACCAATATATGATGAGATAAAGTGATTTAGTCAGACTTTGTTTTTAAAGCCACAGAATTTGTTAAATTTTAATAGAAAGTTTGGCCCAGTAAAAGTAATCTATATAATAAAAAATAAAAACAAACGCTCATATTTGATATGAGCGTTTTGTTTTATTTATCATGTATAAGATAAAGTAGAAAATTTATTAATTTTATAAAGTACGCAGTATTACGAAAACATCTTCATTACTTATATTATTATAAAAGGATTCCATCCAAAATACTACCCAAGTATGAGTTAGAATATCTTATTTTAATTGAAAAATATATTTTATAAGAATAACAAAGATGCGTAATTGCATCTAAGGACGAAATGCATAGGTAGGTATATACATAATCAAATTATTAATTACTTTAAATAAGTATTTTTTTTATTATTTAAAAAGCTAAAATTATATATTTCTTTAAAATTAATTGATTTTTAGTATAAATATAATATTATTTATTTTTTGTTAAAAAGATTTTATATGGCACGATTATTGCTTGCTTACAAATGAGAAAGTAATTTACTTAATAAAATTTAATAAGATTAATCATAATAGGAGGTAAATAATGAATTTCAGTTTGACAAAAGAACAGGAAATGGTCACTAAAATGGTAAGGGAATTTGCAGTTAATGAAGTACAACCGATAGCTGCAGAAATTGATGAAGAAGCAAGATTTCCATTAGAGACTATAGAAAAAGCAGGAAAAATAGGTCTAATGGGTATGCCGTTTCCAAGAGAATATGGAGGAGCAGGTTCAGATTACATATCATATGTTATAGCAATTGAAGAGTTATCAAAAGTATGTGGGGCCACTGGAGTTATAGTTCAGACGCATTGTGCATTATGTGCATGGCCAATAATTACTTATGGAACTGAAGAACAAAAACAAAAGTATCTTCCAGATTTACTTTCAGGTAAAAAGGTCGGCGCATTTGGTTTAACAGAACCTGGAGCAGGAAGTGATGCTGCAGGAATACAAACGAGAGCAGTGGATAAGGGAGACCACTGGCTTTTAAATGGAAGTAAAATATTCATAAGCAGTGGTGGAGTAGCAGATGTATATGTAATACTGGCTATGACAGATAAAAGTAAAGGTACAAAAGGTATAAGTGCATTCATAGTGGAAAAAGGAATGGAAGGATTTACAGTTCCAAAAAAAGAACATAAGATGGGTATAAGAGGCTCAGTTGCAGCAGAGCTGTTATTTGACAATGTGAAATTGCCAAAAGAAAACTTGCTTGGAGAAATAGGAAAAGGATTTAAAGTTGCAATGACCTCTTTGGATGTAGGAAGACTAGGAATAGCAGCTCAAGCTTTAGGAATTGCCCAAGGAGCATTTGATGAAACAGTAAAATATATGAAGTCAAGAAAGCAATTCGGAAAATCGTTAGATAAATTCCAAGCAATTGCTTTTGAAATGGCGGAAATGAAAACAAGAATAGATGCGGCTAGATTCATGTTATACCATGCAGCTGACAGAAGACAAAAAGGATTGCCAAGTGCAACTGAAGCTGCACAAGCAAAACTTTATTGTTCAGAAACAGCGATGTATGTAACTACAAAGGCAGTACAATTCCACGGCGGATACGGATATATTAAAGATTATCCGGTAGAAAGAATGTTTAGGGATGCTAAGATTACAGAAATATACGAAGGTACGTCAGAAATTATGAAGATGATCATTTCTGGGGACATATTTAAATAAGGAGGAAAGAGAAATGGGATTAAAAATTATTGTATGTGTTAAGCAAGTTCCTAATACAAATGAAATTAAAATAGATCCAGTGAAAAAAACACTGATAAGAGAAGGCGTAGCAAGTATATTAAATAATGACGATGCAAATGCGTTAGAAGAGGCATTAAGAATAAAGGATAAATATCCTGATACTCATATTACATTAGTGACAATGGGACCGCCACAAGCAAAAGATATGTTAATGGAATGTTTGGCAATGGGAGCAGATGAAGCTGTGTTGTTGTCAGACAGGGCATTAGGCGGTTCAGACACATGGGCAACATCTAATGCTATATCAGCTGGAATTAGGAAAATCGGAGATTTCGATATTATATTTGCAGGCAGACAAGCTATTGATGGTGATACAGCACAAGTTGGACCACAGATAGCTGAAAAATTAGGATTACCGCAAGTAACATATGTTACAGATTTTGAAATAGAAGAAGATTTAAAAACAATAACTGTAAAAAGAGCATTAGAAGATGGTTATGAAGTGATAAAAATACAGACACCATGTGTACTGACAGCAATAAAAGAGTTGAATAAACCAAGATATATGTCAGTAAGAGGTATATTTGATTCAGTTAAAAAAGATATAAAAGTATGGTCAGCTAAAGATATAGAGGTACCATTAAACATTATAGGATTAGATGCTTCGCCGACAAATGTATTCCGTTCTTTTACACCTGTAACCAAAGGAAAAGGTAAGTTAATAGAAGCAGATACAGAAAGAGAAGTTGTTCATAAACTATTAGTTGAGTTAAAAGGTAAACATATCATTTAACAGGAGGAGAGAAGGATGGCAGTATTAGTTATTAAAGATAAATGTAAGGGCTGTAAGCTATGTGTAAAAGCTTGTCCGTTTGAAGCCATTGATATGGATGAAAAGGTTGCAGTGATTAATGAAAAATGTACAGCCTGCAATCAATGTATATCAGCATGTCCATTTGAAGCAATAGATAAAACTCAAGGTGAAGAATTAATAAGTCTATCAGATTATAAAAATGTGTGGGTATTTGCAGAACAAAGGGAAGGAAAATTAATGAATGTTTCCTTAGAATTAATTGGTGAAGGAAACAGACTTGCAAGAGAAATTGGTGAAGATACAAAGGTATATGCAATACTTGCGGGTAATCAAATTGGGTATCTTGCAAATGAATGCTATGAGTATGGAGCAGATGGTGTATTATTAATAGAAAATCCTTTGCTAAATAATTATACAACAGATGGTTATGCAAAAGTGTTAGTAGAAGCAATAAAAGAGTATAAACCAGAAATAGTATTGTATGGAGCAACTCATATTGGAAGAGATTTAGCACCAAGAGTTGCAGCAAGATTAAATACAGGATTGACTGCAGACTGTACAAGACTAGACGTTAAAGTATCAACATACAAAGAATATGCTGAAAAATATACAACATTAGATACATCAACATTAGACCCTAATTCAACAGATACTAAATTATTGCAGACTAGACCTGCATTTGGTGGAAATCTTATGGCAACAATTATTTGTCCAAAAACAAGACCACAAATGGCAACTGTAAGACCGGGTGTTATGCAGAAAAAACAAAGAGAAGAGGGAGCAGAAGGTGAACTAATTCAATTCACTCCAATTATATCTGAAGAAGATATCCGTACACATGTTGTAGAAATAGTGAAATCAGCAAAAGAATTAGTATCATTGGTAGAAGCAGAAATAATCTGCGCAGGCGGACGTGGGTTAGGAAATGCCGAAGGCTTTGAACTGTTAAAGAAATTAGCGGATAAAGTTGGAGGTAGTGTAGGAGCATCAAGAGCTGCTGTTGATGCAGGATGGATAGACCATTCACATCAGGTAGGGCAAACAGGAACTACAGTAAAGCCAAAAATATATTTTGCATGCGGAATATCAGGAGCAATTCAGCATTTAGCTGGAATGCAGAAATCAGATATTATCATAGCAATAAATAAAAATCCTGAAGCACCAATTTTTGAGGTTGCTGACTATGGAATAGTTGGTGATTTGTATAAAATATTACCTCAACTTATTGAAGAATGGGAAAATGCAGAATGCCTTTACGATGAAAGCACTATGGAATGTGCTATAAGTTAAATTTAAAGTTAATTTTAAAATATGATATGATTTCAAGCACTAATTATTAGTGCTTCATATCAATTTATTTATGATAATATTTTAACACAGATTATAATAAGATTTAAGGAGTGAAAAATGGCTTATTTGAATAAAGAACAAATAAAAAATATAATTCCTCACAGAGACCCTATGCTTTTAGTTGATGAGGTTTTGGAAATGGTAACTGGTGAAAGCATCAGAGCAAAATTTTTCGTTGATTCTGAAAGAGAAATTTTTAAAGGTCATTTTCCCGGTGAACCTGTTCTTCCCGGAGTTTATACAGTAGAATGCATGGCTCAGACAGCTGATATATTGCTTCTGTCTATGGAAAAATATGCAGGTACTATTCCATTGTTCATTGGAATTAACAATGTAAAATTTTTTAGAAAAATTAAACCTAATGACACTATAGAAATAAATGCAAAGATTACTATGGAGCGTAAGGATAAAGGCATCGCAACTTGCAGCGCAGAAGTTTTTAATAATGGTGAGTTAACAGCTGTTGGTGATGTAACACTTGCGATGAGATAAAAAATGAAATAAAGTAAGGAGTTATATAATGGGCAATCAAATATTAATGGATATTAAAGACCAAATCGCCACAATCAGCATTAATAGACCAGAAGCTTTAAATGCTTTGTCAAAGGAAATTATTGACGAAATGGATGAAATGATAGAAAGCATAAAAGGCAATAAAGATGTACGTGTATTAATATTTTATAGCAAAGATAATTTTGCAGCAGGGGCAGATATAAAAGTAATGGCAACATGCAATCCAAAGCAGGCTAAAGAATTTGTTTTTACAGATACGTACAATAAGATACATGATTTGGACATACCTACTATAGCTGCAATTGATGGCTATGCATTTGGCGGTGGTTTAGAACTTGCCTTAACATGCGATTTCAGAATAGTAAGTAAGGATGCAAAAATGGGTTTGACAGAGTTAAATTTAGGCATTATGCCAGGTGCTGGAGGCACTGTAAGATTA
This sequence comes from Firmicutes bacterium UBA6132, assembly GCA_002435835.1. The sequence continues at coordinate 36,759 of DIVM01000011.1, read as the reverse complement.
GCAAGACTTATAGGTGAATCTAAAGCTAAAGAAATGATATTTTTAAGTAAAGTTATAGATGGTTTAGAAGCAGAAAAATTAGGCTTAGCAAATACCACAGTTGATAAAGAAGATCTGTATTCTACAACAGTGAGCTGGGCTAATAAGTTGAAAAGAAAGAGCAGCGTATCATTAGCTTCTGCTAAAAAATCTATAGAAAATGGCATTCGTGATACAGATATTCATTCTTCTACAAACAAAGAAGCAGAAATTTGGTCGGAATTATTTGATACATATGATCAAAAAGAAGGTATGGCAGCATTTATAGAAAAAAGAAAACCAATTTTTTTAGGAAAATAAAAAATAGTTAATAGATACGAGGAGGATTTAAAATTGACAAATTGTGTTATAACAAGTGCAACCAGAACAGCTGTAGGTGGGTATCTTGGAAGCTTAAAAACCGTTGAAGCTCAAGATTTAGCAAGTGCTGTTTTAAAAGAGGCTGCTAAGAAATCAAATATAAATCTTGATCAAATTGATCAAGTTGTAATGGGAGATGTATATGGTTATACACCTAATGTAGCAAGATGTGCTTCTTTAATTGCAGGAATTCCTGAATCAACGCCTGCATATACTGTGGACAGACAATGTGCATCTTCACTTCAAGCTGTAGTAAGTGCTGTTCAAGAAATTATGTCACAAGAAGCAGAAATTATGCTGGCTGGCGGTGTAGAGGTTATGTCTAGGTTAACTTACTATTTAGACCCATCAACAAGAGCTGAACCATTTAAAATGGGCAATAAAACCATTTATGATACATTTTTTAATGGTGTAACTATTGTTCAGCCAAAATCATTATATCCAGAGTTAAATATGGGATTGACAGCTGAAAATATAGCAGAAAGATATAAGATTACAAGAGAGGAGCAAGATCGTTTTGCTATTGACAGTCAGAGAAAAATGAAAGTAGCAATGGATGAAGGAAAATTTAAAGATGAAATAATCCCATATGAAGTAAAATTGAAAAAAAGAAGCTACATATTTGATACAGATGAACATCCAAGACCAGATACTACAATGGAAACATTAACAAAATTAAAGCCAGCATTTAAAACAGGTGGGACTGTAACAGCAGGTAACTCATCAGGTATGAATGATGGTGCATCAGCAGTAGTTGTTATGTCTGAAGAAAAGGCAAAAGAATTAGGATGTGATCCATTAGTTAAAATTATCAGTTACAGCAGCGTAGGTGTAGATCCTAGTGTAATGGGATTAGGTCCTGTGCCTGCTATTAAGAAAGCACTTGAAAAAGCTAATTTGACTTTAGAAGATATAGATTTATTTGAAATTAATGAAGCATTTGCTTCACAATCATTAGGAGTTTTAAAAGAACTTGGAATGGACATGGGAAGTAAATTGTATGAAAGAGTAAATGTAAACGGTGGAGCTATTGCACATGGTCATGCTCTTGCAAATAGTGGAACAAGATTGTTGACAACTTTGATATATGAATTGAAAAGAAGAGGCGGACGTTACGGAGTAGTAAGTCTTTGTATAGGCGGAGGGCAAGGAATGGCTTTGGTGGTTGAAAACTGTCAATATTGTTAAGAGGCATTATATAAATTTTACCATATATAAGACTAATAGGAGGATGAAATGGAAATTAAAAAGATTGGTGTTGTAGGTGCCGGAATGATGGGCGCTGAAATTGGTCTTTGTTTTGCAAAATGTGATTTTGATGTAATTTTAATTGATAGAACTAAAGAATTAGCTGAAAAGGGAAAAGAAAAACAAGCTGTAGCCTTAGATAAAAGTATCAAAAAGGGAAAGTTTGATGCTGAAAAAAGAGAAAGTGTATTAAATAGAGTTGTAGCTAGCGGTGATTATAAAGATTTATCTGATTGTGACATAGTAATAGAAGCAGTGTTTGAATCATTTGATATTAAAACTGCAACTTACAAAGAATTAGATGCAGTATGCAAGGCAGAATGCATAATTGCATCTAATACATCAAGTATTTCAATAACAAAATTAGCTTCAGGTGTAAGCATAGAAAGAGCGTCTAAATTTATAGGAACTCATTTTAATTCCCCAGCAAGCATTATGAAACTTGTTGAAGTAATCCCTGGATATTTAACTGATGATACAACTACAGAACAAATGATTAATATACTAAAATTAATTGAAAAAGAACCGGTAACAGTAAAAGATGTAACAGGTTTTGCATTAAACAGATTATTCCATGTATTCTCAGCGGAAGCATGTCGTTTGTTAGAAGAAGGCGTAGCTACAGCAGAAGATATAGATAAGGTATGTGTTTATGGATTAGGACATCCAGTAGGAATTTTTAAACTTCTTGATAATATGGGTCATGATTTAAATATTTCAGTTGATAAAATATTATTTGATGCATACGGTGAAAGATTCAGACCAAATCAGGAAATGCAAAAACTTGTAGATGCAGGATTATTAGGCAGAAAATCTGGTGAAGGTTTTCATAAATACGATAAATAAACTATAACTGATAAATATCATGATTAACCTCTTACAAACAAAAAACTGATGAATAAAATCATCAGTTTTTTGTTTGTAGTATTTGTATAAGGTAATCTTATAAAGTAACGCCATCACGAAGGATACCCATTTGGTAGTATCCGTTAATTTCATTGCGTGTTATATATTCGCCGTTAATAGTGGATAGTACCGTTTTATAAAGTTCTTCATTCAATATTTGTTGTTCATTTTCTGTTGTTATATTTAGCATTCTTCCAGCATCGAAGTCTATCCAGTTTGATTTTTTAGTAGCTAATTTAGTATTTGATGATAATCTGAATGTCGGTCCTGCAAAACCACAAGGGGTGCCTCTTCCAGTTGTAAAAATTGTAAGAACAGCGCCTGCTGCTATTTGTCCAGTTACACCTGTTAAATCATTGCCAGGACCGCTAATTAACACAAAACCATTTTTAGTTGCTCTTTCGCCATATTTTAAAACCTGCGTAACAGCACAATTACCGCCCTTTTGAATACAGCCTAAAGATTTTTCTTCTATAGTGCTTAAACCTCCGGCTTTATTGCCTTGTGTTGGATTATCGCTGACTTTTTCACCATATCTATAGAAATAATCAGCATAGTCTTTAATTAAAGTAACTGTATCTTCATAAACTTCCTGGTTTATTGCACGGTTCATTAGTATATGTTCTGCTCCAAACATTTCTGGCACTTCTGTCATGTTAACAGTTGCACCTTTAAGAACTAGCTTTTCTGTAAGTTTTCCTACTATTTTATTTGCAGTTATACCTGAAAAACCGTCGGATCCTCCACAATTAACTGCAATATGAAGACGACTTAAACTAACGGGGGTTCTTTGGTCATTTTTCATTTCTTCATAAATTTCATCACAAAGCTTAAGTCCATCAGCAAATTCATCATCAGACTCCTGCAAAACAAGGAATTTAATTCTATTTGGGTTATAATTTCCAATATATTTTTTTAGCTGCACAAGATCATTTATTTCACAGCCTAAACTGACAACAAGAACTCCTCCAAAGTTTGCATTATTTATTATTCCAGCAACTATTTTTCCTGTTGTTTCTAAATCCTTTCCTGTTTGGCTGCATCCATAAGGATGAGTTAAAGGTAATATTCCATCAAAATTATCAGTTTTTTTACATTTTTCAGCTGCTAAAGAGGCAATTTTTTGTAAAGGTCCATTTGCACAAAATACACTAGGAATAATTGCTAAATGATTTCTTATACCTACTGTTCCATTTTCTCTATCATAGCCTAAGAAAGTTTCCTTTGTTGGTTCTCCGGGGAATAATGCTCTTTCTGGATTAAAGTTATAAAAATATTCCTTTGTGATGTTAGCACAGGTTGCAATATTGTGATCATGCACCCATTCTCCTATTTTAATGTCTTTAGTTGCCACACCTATTGAGTTACCATACTTTATAACTTTTTCTCCTGTTTTTATATCTGCAAGCGCAAACTTATGTGCATTTGGAATGTCATCTAACAGACTAACATATGTATTGTCCACTTTTACTGTTGTTCCTTTTTCGAATGGCTTAAGAGCGACTGCCACTGAGTCATTTTCATAAATTTTTATAAATTCCATTTAATCCTCCTTAAAGTGCCTTTAATGGCAATATATGCTTTAGTTCAGCATTTACTAAATTTTTAGGGAAATATCCCTTTAATACTCTTTGTACCTCTAAAGCAACAGCTCTTTGAAGTTCCTGCTGGGAGCCTATAGAATACCAAGCTGCATGAGGTGTAATTATTACATTTTCCATTGATAGCAGCTTATTAGATTTATCCGGTGGTTCTTTCACCATTACATCTAAAGCAGCTGCTGCTATTTCGCCATTTTCTAAAGACCATATTAAATCATCTTCATTTATCAACCCGCCACGCCCTACATTAATTATACTTGAGGTGTTTTTCATTGATTTAAACGTTTCTTTATTAAATAGGTTTTTGGTTGATTCAGTCAAAGATGAGTGGATAGATATAAAATCAGCAGATTTAATGATTTCTTCAAATGATTTTTTCTTAGCTCCTAAATTTCGAATAGTTTCTTCATTTGCAGAATTGCTATAAACCCAAATTTCATTACAAAAGTTAGATAATTTTCTTATAAAGTCAGATGAAATTTTTCCTAAACCTATTACGCCTACAACACTGTCTTTTAAACTGAATATTGGAGAAGCTAATTTATAATTCCAATTACCTTGAGTTGTATAATTATCTAATAATTTAACTTTTCTAACTATATTTAATAATAAGGCCATGGCATGGGTTGAAACCTCATCAGTACAATAGTTTTTAACATTAGCAAAACAAATCTTTTTATTAGTGGCTGCTTCAATATCTATTCCGTCAATACCAGTTGCGTATTTAGCTATTATTTTACAATTATTCATATTTGATATTACTTTGCTGGTAATTTTTGCGTATTGAAAAATAAGAGCGTCACAATTTTTAGAAATTTCAATAATATCATTTTCATTTTTGGTTTGATAAGAGTGAACTTCAGCGCCAATTTCTTGTAATATCAATTTCTCATTTTCGACATTTTCATATTCGCAATCTGTTATTACTACTTGATAACCTGACATAACTCCTCCATTTATATTGATTAACTAAATTTATGCAAAATTTATGCCTACTTGATAGTTAATTTGCTTTAAATTTTAAATATATAGAATTTTGATTTTTAGGATTATATATAGTGTTTTTAATACTATGATTATACCCCAATAAGTGCAATTTCTATTATTTGTCATTCTAAGAGTTAGCGAAGAATCCTATTATTTTAACGTTTTAAAGATTCTTCACTTCGTTCAGAATGACATAAAAAGACTTTTTGGGTAATAATCATACTATTATTTTATTTAGGTACCATTGTATTTTATTGTTTTGGTTCCTTATATATGTAAAATTAGATGCACAATAGCATCAAATGACAAAATGCATAAGTAATAAATAAGATTAATTATTGAACTAATTTATTTATAATTCTAAAATTTGATTAATTTATTTGAAAGTGCTCAATTTTTAACATGTTTATTTAATGAAATAACATAATATAATATTTATTTTTATTTTTTCAAATTGGCATGATAATTGCTTTACTTGTAATAAAGCAACTTTGTAACTAAGCATTGTTAATAAAAAATAATACTTCATATATTTAAGAATTTTCAATGCTTAGTGAATTAAATTATGTTAAATAATTGCTATATAGAAAGGTGGAATAAAATTGAAAAATAAGATTACATCGAAGCAGATGCTTAGTGATTTATTAGAAAGCCATTATAAATCTGCATTCGAAGCAAAGGCAAATGGCAAGTTGATTGCATGGGCAACGTCTATTTGCCCGCAGGAATTGTTAGAAACAATGGATATTGATGTTGTTTATCCAGAAAATCATGCAGCAGCAATAGGTGCAAGAAAATGCGCACCAGAATTCATAGAACAAGCTGAGGGAAAGGGATATTCTTCTGATATTTGCTCTTATGCAAGAGTAAATATGGGTTATGCAGATATTAAGTTTTCAGGAGCTGAAAATATTCCTATGCCTGACCTACTATTCTGTTGCAGTAATATATGTAACACTGTTATTAAGTGGTATGAAAACTTGGCTAAAAATTTGAGCATACCTTTAATAATGTTTGATATGCCATTTAATCATACTTATGAAGTTCCAGAGCATAGTGTAAAATATATGAGAGCTCAGATAGAATATGCTATAACACGATTAGAAGAAATAACAGGCAAAAAATTTGACTATGATAAATTTGCTGAAGTTATGAAATTATCTAATGAAACTTGTAAATGGTGGAAAAAGGCTACAGACCTTGCAAAACATGTTCCATCACCTTTAAAAGGTTATGATATGTTTAATTATATGGCACCTATTGTTTGTATGAGAGGCAAAAAAGAAGGTAATGAAATTTTTAAATTATGGTATGAAGAATTAAAGGAAAAAGCGGAAAATGCAATTGGGCCGTTCCCGGACCAAGAAGAAAGCTACAGAGTTATGTGGGATGGTATAGCTTGTTGGCCTAATCTTTCAGTAACTTATAAAACTATGAAAAAATATGGAATTAATATGGTTACATCTACATATCCCGAATCATGGAATGTTAAATATGAAACTAATGATTTAGATGGAATGGCAAGAGCATATAGTTCTAATTATGCAAACAGAAATCTTGACTATGATACTGTAAATGTATCTAAATTAGTTAGAGACTTTAAATTAGATGGTATTATCTATCATTCAAATAGAAGTTGCAAGCTTATGGACTTTAGGCAATATGAAGTTCAGAGAAGAGTTGAAGAAGAAACAGGTGTTCCATCAGTAATATTTGACGGAGACCAAACTGATCCAAGAATATTCTCAGAAGCACAATATGAAACAAGAATACAAGCATTAGTTGAAATGATGGAGAACAATAAAGCAAGGGAGAAAGAATTATGTCAGAGCTCAAATGCTTAATTAATCAATTAGAAGAAATTGCTTTAAGACCGGATAAGGCTGTCAAAAAATCAGTAAAAGATACTGGGAAAGAACCTTTAGGATGTTTTCCTATTTATACACCTGAAGAAATTGTATACGCTGCTGGTTATTTACCTGTTGGAATGTGGGGCGGAAAAACAGAAATTAAACAAGCTGATAAATACCTTCAAAGCTTTTGCTGTTCAATCATGCGATCAAATATCGAATATGGAATGAAAGGAACATATGATAATTTAAAAGCTATTATTCTTCCTACATTTTGCGATACATTAAAATGTGTTTGTGAAAACTGGAAAGTGGCTGTGCCACAGGTGCCTATAATTCCTGTAGTATATCCTCAAAACAGATTATTAGAATCAGGATTTCATTATTTAATAGCAGAATTTAACAGGGTAAAAAATGAAGTTGAAAAAATAAAAGGTGAAAAGATATCTGATAATGCTTTAGAGGAAGCTCTCGACCTGTATGAAAAGTACAGAGAAACTATGAGAGAGTTTGTAGACGTTGCAAAGGAGTACCCTAATACTATTAATACCAAAACAAGACATCTAATTATAAAAGCTGGATATTTTATGGATAAAAAAGAATATACAGATTTAATGTTACAAGTTATTGCTGAACTTAAAAATAATCCTAAAGAAGAATTTAAAGGAACAAGGGTTGTAGCAACAGGTTTAATTGGAGAACCGGTAGAATTACTGGATGTATTTGTTGAAAATAATATAGCCATAGTAGCTGATGATTTTGCACAAGAATCCAGACAATTCCGAGTTCCTGCGAGAAAAGAAGGAAATGCAATAGAAAAAATGACTTATCGAATTGTTGATCAAAGAGGCTGTACATTTTTATATGAAGAAGAAAAAACAAAGGGACAAATGCTCATCAACATGGTAAAAGAGAGCAATGCTGAAGCTGTTGTAGTAGTTATGATGAAATTTTGTGACCCTGAAGAATTTGATTACCCAATTATTAAAGCAGAAATTGAAAAAGTAAATATTCCAATGCTTTACATAGAAACTGATATGCAGTTAGATTCATATGAACAAATTAGAACAAGAGTTCAAAGCTTTGCTGAAATGTTAAGCTAAGGGGGATAACATATGTATTTAGGAATCGACATCGGGTCATCGTCATCTAAGGTAGCACTAATAAACAATAATAAAGAACTGGTTGCAACCAGTGTAGTTAATATGGGTACAGGTACAAAGGGTCCTGAGGATGCCTTAAATAATGTACTCAAGATAGCTAACATTAACATGGAAGATATTGCTTATACAATTGCTACAGGATACGGGAGAGTTGCATTTCGTGATGCTAATAGTCAAATAACAGAAATTAGTTGTCATGCTAAAGGCGTTTCTTTTCTGATGAAGGATGTAAAAACAATTATTGATATTGGCGGACAAGACGCTAAAGTTATTAAGATTGACAATGAAGGAAAAGTGAAAAATTTTGTCATGAATGAAAAATGCGCAGCAGGTACAGGCAGGTTCTTAGAAGTAATGGCAAGGGTATTAGGTTGTAAAATTAATGAACTGTCAGATTTAGCTGATAAGGCAACTACTGATATACCTATAAGTAGTGTTTGTACTGTATTTGCTGAAAGTGAAGTTATTTCTCGTTTAGCTACTGGAGCTGCAATTGAAGATGTGGCTAGGGGTGCTCATCTCTCTATTGCTAAAAGAATAATGGGTATGTGCAATAGAGTAGGATTCGAACCTACAATAGCGATGACTGGCGGAGTCGCTCTAAATAGTAATATGGTTAAAGTTTTAAGTTTTGAATTAGGCAATACGGTAATAGCAGCGCCTCATACACAAGCAGTAGGAGCTATCGGAGCGGCTGCATTTGCATTTGAAAAGGTAAATAAACAAGTAGTTGTTAATTACTAACTTTAATAAAACATATATTTAACTTAAAGGAGATATTAATATGGATTGGAAACAGATATATCAATCAAGAGTAACTACAGCAAAAGAAGCATTAAAAGCAGTAAAATCAGGTGATGGAGTAGTTCCAGGACATGCTGCAGCTGAACCAAAACATCTTATAAATGCTTTAATGGCAAGAAAAGATGAGTTAGAGGGAGTTGAAATTTGGCAGGGTCTTAATATAGGAGATGCACCATATGCACAACCAGAATATGCTGGTCATTTTACTAATGTAAGCTTTTTTATAGGGAAAAATAACAGAAAGTGTATTCAAAACGGACAGGGTGAATTTGTTCCAATACACTTCTATGCACAACCAAGAGCTATTCGTGATGGTCTTATAAAATGTGATGTTGCTTTGATTAGTTGTACACCACCGGATGAAAATGGCTATGTAAATATGGGTACATCTTGCGATCAAACAAGAGTAGCAATTGAAAAAGCTCGTGTAACTATTGCTCAAGTTAACAGTAAGGTTCCATATATTTGCGGCGATACATTAATTCATGTATCAGAAATAGATCATTTTGTTGAATTTGATGATGATTTATATGAAATTCCGTTAATTGAAAGTGACCCGATTTCTGAAAAAATTGGATGCAATATTGCAAGTCTTATAAATGATGGCGATACACTCCAAATGGGACAAGGTAAAATACCAAATGCAATATTAAAGTTTTTAACTGACAAAAAAGATTTGGGTATACATTCTGAAGTGTTTTCAGATAATCTTATTCCGCTTGTTGAATCAGGTGTTGTTAATGGTTCTAAGAAAACTATTAATAAAGGAAAAATTATTGCAACATTTATACAAGGAACTAGAGCAGTATACGATTTTGTTGACAAAAATAAAATGATTTGCCTTAAACCTGTTGATTATACAAATGACGTAGCAGTTATTGCTCAAAATGACAATATGGTTGCAATTAATTCAGCAATAGAAGTAGATTTAATGGGTCAGGTTGTTGCAGATTCTATAGGACATAAAACATTTAGCGGTGTTGGCGGTCAATTAGATTTCCTTCGTGGAGCGGAGCAATCTAAGAATGGAAGACCAATCATTGCACTTCCTGCAACAGCAAAAAATGGAACGGTTTCAAGAATAGTTTCAGTTTTAAAAGTAGGTACACCTGTAACTACTACAAGACAAGATGTACATTATGTTGTTACAGAGTATGGTGTTGCACATCTTTTTGGAAAGCCAATTAGAGAAAGGGCAAGACTTTTAATTAATATAGCAGCTCCTCAATTTAGAGCTCAATTAGAAGAAGAATTCTTAAACTATTACAGAAGTATTGGTGAATAATTTAATTTAAGTATAGGCAATAGATTTAACCTATTGCTTATACTTAATATTGTAAAAAGGAAGGTGAGATAATTTGATAAAAGGAATAATTGCTCCAAATTTAACCTTTTTTACTAAAGAAGGCAATATTGATGAAGATAAGTGTAAATGGCATATGGATTGGATATTGAGCAAGGGAGTGCATGGACTTTTTGTAACTGGGACATATGGGTCAGGTTATTTAATGAAATTGGATGAACGAATAGCCATGTTTAAGATTGCAAAAGAAGTATCACAAAATCATCCCAAGACGTTTGTAATAGCTCATACTGGTTGTCCTGATACAATTTCTTCTGTATATCTAACTAAAACTGCAGAAGAAATTGGTGCAGATGCAGTTAGTGCAATAGGACCTTATAATTATAAATATACTGAAGATGAAATTTTAAATTATTATAAAGCACTTGCAAGTGCTGTTAATATCCCTGTTTATGCTTATAACAATCCCGATTTGACTGGCATACCTGTTTCATATAAACTTGTGAAAAGGTTAGAAGAAGTTGGTATAGAAGGACTAAAGGACAGTGCAATTAATATTGAATTAGTTACTTCTATATATAACAATAACCAAATCAATAATAAGAATTTAAAATATATTTCTGGAACAACTACAGGTTGGCTTGCATTTCAAAAGCTTGGTGTTGATACAATGATAGCAGGAATGTGCAATTATTTGCCTGAAATAGTTGTAGCTTTATACAAGCATTCATTTACAGACACTAAAAAAGCAATTAAGGCATATCAAATTTGCAATGAATTAACTTCTAAAATTAAAGTAGGAAATAGTGTAGCATCTTCTCATATATCATTAAAAGCGAGAGGATTTGACCCTGGTTATACAAGACTGCCACTAACAGTATCTTATGATGATAAAATAGAAAAAATATCAGTAATTTCAAAATATATAGATGAGGCTTTGTTACAAATTGAAAATTTGGAGGCAGAGTAATGTATATTTTTTATTTTGACTGTGGCACAAGTAAAACAAGAGGTTATTTAATAAAAGATGGAAAAATAATTGAAATTCATAAAAAAGATATTGGTTCAAAAGATGTTTCAATTCAAAATGATAAATCAGTACTAATAAACGGAATGAAAATTATTTATGACACTTTACTAATTAATCATAATTTAGAAGACAAGGATATCTGCAAAATTTATGCATCTGGAATGATAACGAGTCCTTTTGGATTAAAAGAAGTTCCTCATGCTGTCACACCAATTGATAAATGGAAGATGAAAGAATCTATTCATGTTCATTATGAGGATAATAAATTTAACAGAGATATAAACTTAATATTAGGATTAAAAACTACCAAAAGTACAGGTACATTTGAGAATATTGAAAATATTAATAATGTTCGCGGTGAAGAAATCGAAGTAATGGGAATTTTAAATCATATACCAGAGCTATGGAAATCTTCAAAATACATCGTAATTATACCTGGCTCTCATACCCATACGCTTATGTTAGAGGGAGAAACAATATTAGATATTTATTCAACTTTTTCAGGAGAACTTTTTCATGCAGTAACCACTTCAACAATTTTATCAAGTTCTACTGAATTAGATAATAATTCTGATATAGCTTTAGACTTTAATTCAAATGCTGTAGCCATGGGGTGTCGCAATTTGAAAAAATACGGACTGGCAAGAGCTTTATACATTGTTCATGCCATGAAGATATTTGATGTAGGAGATAACAAATTTAGAAGGGAATGTTTAAATGCAGTTATAAATGGCTCTGTGGTAGAATCATTAAAGTTAAATATGAATACTGAATGGAAAGATATAAAGCGTATTGCTGTATATGGTGACGAAAATATGCTGCTGACATATAAGGAAGCTATTAAAGAATTTCTTCCTGAATTATCAATTGAAGTTTTGGCTTTAAACAGAGATAATTATAACTGTGCATTTGAAGGCCTTATAACCATTATTAATAGTTAAAAGTCTTAAATATACAAGGTGGTAAAATGAAAAAAATATTAATAACTTCAAGATCATTTGGACAGGTAAGTGATGAACCATTAAAAGTATTAACTGATGCAGGATTTGAAGTTGAATTTTATAATGGTGAATTTGACGAATTAGAATTTCAACAGCGTTTAAGTACTTGTAATGCACTAATAATTGGCGCGCACAAGTTGACTGAAGAGGCTATTAAAAAAGCACCAAATCTTAAAATAGTAAGTAAGCATGGAGCTGGACTAGATAATATAGACTGTAACATAACAAATAAATATGGAATTAAAGTAACTAATGTGCCTGCTGTAAATTCAAATGCTGTTGCTGATTTGACATTTTCATTAATTTTAGATGTGGCTAGAAAAACATCTTATGCTTCAAATAATGTTAAGAATGGAAATTGGTCAAAAATTATAGGTGTAGATGTTTATGGTAAAAATATTTCAATAATAGGGTTTGGAGAAATTGGAAAAAATGTAGCCAGAAGGGCTAACGGATTTTCAATGAATGTTTTCGTATATGACCCATTTGTAAAAGAATTGCCTGATGAATTTAAAAGTAATGTTAAATTAGTATCTTTTTTAGATGCTTTAAAAATGGCAGACTTTTTAACAGTACATACCCCTTTAAATAATGATACAAGAAATTTAATTGGTGATGATGAGCTTAAACAAATGAAAAGAGGCAGCTTTATAATTAATACTTCAAGAGGTGGCATAATTAATGAAGAAGCTTTAATTAAAAGTCTTCAAGAAGGACACATAGCAGGTGCTGGTTTAGATGTATTAGAACAAGAGCCAATTCAAGATGACAATAGATTAGCTGTCTTATCACAAGTAACTATTACTCCACATATGGGCATGTATTCTCATGAAGCCATAAATAATGTTAGTATAATAGCTGCTAAGAATGTTGTAGATTACTTTATTTCACTATAATTGATATAGAAATAGAATTTAACTTTTATATTCTTTGAGTTGTAATTTATAAATCGAAGAGTTTTAATAGAACAGTAATTAATTTAACATTAAAATCTATTTATTAATCACAATTAAAATTAAAGTTTGATTTATATTTATATTAGCTTTACAGGAAATAAAATTAATAGATTTGATCCAAAGTTAGGAGAATATATTAATAAATATTTCCAAGGAGTAGATGGTGTTTCTGTTGAAAACAGATTAAGAGTATTAAGACTTGTAGAGAATCTATCATTGGTTACTGCAGCGGTAGGGTACAGAACAGAATCAATGCATGGTGTAGGATCGCCACAAGCTCAAAGGGCAATGATTGCAAGACAAGTTAATATAGAAAGTAAAAAAGAATTAGAAAAAACAATAACGCAAATAAAAGAGTAATAATTAACCTGGTGATTAATCCAACATTAGTAAGAAAATTGAATAGGATAACATAAAAATAACAGAGTCTTAGATTCTGGATGTTGAAAAATAATATAACTTGATGGCTATTTAAGTTTTAATATTCTTGTAAAAAAATAGTAAATTAAAAACATAATTTAATTAATCAATTGATGCAATAAAGCATAGTGAAGTAGTGATGCATCATAAAAAGTTCAATTGCTTTTATTTCAATATTTAGTTAGTTTGTTTCTCGTTAATATTTGAACATTTATAAATATAAAATTTATATTAAAAAATCTGAATAATGGCACATCGTTTGCATTATAGAAGTGTAGATTTAAAACATAAATAAAGGAGGTAAGATGTACACAAGTTTAGTAACACCGGGCAAATACTATCAAGGTAAAGATATAGTAGAGAATTTATTTACTTACATTAAATTTATTGGTAAACATTTTACAATAATTATTAATCAAGAAGTATTTGAATTGATTAATGATAAGATTGGAAAAGGTTTTTTATACACTGATGGAGAATACGAATTTATTCTCTTCAACAATGAATCTACTGAATCAGAGGCCAATAGAATTGCTAATTTAGTACAAAGTAAAAAAATTGATGGGATAATAGGAGTAGGTGGCGGTAAAGTTATAGATACATCAAAACTAGTTTCGAATTTATGTAACTTGCCTCTTGTGATTATACCTACTTCAGCAGCATCTGATGCACCTTGCAGTGCAGCTTCAATAATTTATGATGAGGATGGAACTTTTTTGGTTTCTTCCCGTATGAAGAGAAATCCTGATGTGGTAATAGTAGATACAATGATAATTGCTAATGCACCGGTAAGATTGCTTATTGCGGGTATGGGTGATGCATTTGCAACTTACTATGAGGCAAGAGCTTGTCATCAATCAGGGACAACAAATTATACTGGTGGTAAGCATACAGAAGCAGCATATGCTTTAGCTAAACTATGTAATGACATATTATTAAAGCATGGTGCCGAAGCAAAAGAATCGGTTGAAAAGAAAGTATGGTCAGAATCACTTGAAAAAATTGTTGAAGCAAATATTTATTTAAGTGGTGTAGGTTTTGAAAATAATGGATGTGCAATTGCTCATGCAATATATAATGGCATGACTGCAGTTTTAAAGCCATTTCCTGTTATGCATGGAGAAGGTGTAGCTTTTGGTACAATTGTTCAATTAGTTACAGAGTACTTGGAAAGCAAAAATTGGAATGATGCAGAATGGATAGAAGTAGTAGATTTCTATAAATCAGTAGGTTTGCCCCTTACCACGAAGGATTTAGGTGTTGTGAATCAAAATGATCAATTATTGATGGATATTGCAACGGCTACATGCAATTCAGGACCTAATGCTCATAAAATGCCATTTACAGTAACTCCAGAAGTGATTTATAAATCACTTAAAAGAATAAATAAATTATTTAATAATTAATTCAGGAGGAAAGTATGAAAAACTTTAAAAAAAGAATTTCTTTATTGTTAGCATTAACGATGATATTATCAATGTCAACATTTTTAACAGCTTGTGGAGGAAACGAAGCTCCAAGTAGCAGTCAAGGTACAGAATCAACATCATCAGAATATGCCAAAATGACTATTAAAATAGGCGGAACAGTTCCAGATGAACATCCTATAACAAAGGCACAATATTTATTTGAAGAAATTGTTGAAAAAGAATCAGGCGGATCTATGCAAGTCGAGGTATATCCAAATGCACAGCTTGGAACAGGACGTGAAATGGTAGAAGCTGTTCAATTAGGAAACATTCAAATGGGAGAGACAACAATAGCTCCATTCTCAAGCTGGACAGGTGAGTTTTCATTATTGGCATTACCATTTTTATTTGACAGCAGAGAGCATGCATTTAAGGTAGTAGACAGTGAGCTCGGAAAGCAAATGTCAGATAATGTAGCAGAAATTACTGGTGTTAGAGTAATAAGCTTCTGGGAAAATGGAATTCGTCAGTTGACAAATGCAAATCATCCTGTAAGAACTCCTGCAGATTTGAATGGATTAAAAATTAGGGTTATGGAAAATCCTTTATATTTAAATTTATTTACAGCAATGGGTGCTAACCCGATGCCAATGGCTTTCGGAGAACTTTATACAGCATTACAGCAAAAGACTATAGATGGACAAGACAACCCTTATGCTATTACTGCGACAAACAAGTTCTATGAAATTCAGCCATATATGACAGAATTAGGACACGTGTTTGACTTTACAGGATTCTTAATTAATGAAAAATGGTATCAAAGTCTTGGTGAAAAAGAAAAGGCTTTAATTGACAAGGCAGCTGCAGAAGCAACAACATTCCAAAGAGAAGAAGCTATAAAGTATGAAGCACAAGCAAAGAAAATTGTTGTGGATGCAGGAACTAAGATTGAAGTATTAACACCGGAAGAAAGAGAAGCTTTTAGAGAAGCAAGTGCTTCAGTTTATGATTGGTTCAAAAAAGAAGGAAAACCAGTTACAGAAATGGAATACTTCTTAGAGCAAGTAGATTCAATGAGATAGTAATAAAATGGTCAACTCCAAGTTAGCTTGGAGTTGACTTTATATGAAAATATTTTGAAAGAGGTGTTTAGAATGAACATAATTAGGTGGCTTAATGATAATATAGAAAAGATAGTATGTGCTGTCCTGCTGTCAGTTGCAACCGTTATACTTACATTGCAGTTAATATTGCGTTGGACTGGTTTGCCGCTGGATTGGACTGAAGAAATAGCACGATATTGCTTTGTATGGCTTGTTTATATTGCCTGTGCGTATGGCGTAAAAGAAAGAGCACATATTAGTGTTGATATAACAACTCTGTTATTAAAAGAAAAGGGTAGATTCATATTAAAAGTTCTTTCAAACGTACTATTTTTCATATTTGCTATGGTAATTACTTATAATGGATTTTTATTATTAAGAAATTTAGCTAATTTAGGACAGGTTTCACCTGCGGTACAGATTCCAATGGTAATACCTTATTCATCCTATGTATTCGGATTTTTGTTGGTTATGATACGCTTGGTCCAGGACACTATAAAACTATTCAATGAATTTAAACAAAGTCAAACTCTAACAGTTAAGGAGGAAAATTAAATGGATGCAGCAGTTATATTTGGAAGTTTTGCAGCATTTATAGTGCTAAATGTACCAATTGGTATTGCTATTGGTCTAAGTATGTTAGTTTTTATTGGTGTCACTGATGCTGTACCTCTGTCTTTCCTTGCAACAAATATGTTTACTTCAACTGACTCATTCCCTTTAATGGCAATTCCATTCTTTATGCTCTCAGGAGCTCTTATGGAAGGTGGAGGACTTTCTCAACGCTTAGTTAATGTTGCAGAAAGCTTTGTAGGACATTTCACTGGAGGATTTGCTATGGTAACAGTTATTACCTGTGCATTTTTCGGCGCAATATCAGGTTCAGCTCCTGCAACTGTAGCTGCCATTGGTTCAATAATGTACCCTGCAATGGTTTCAAGGGGTTACTCTAAAGGATTTTCTGCTGCATTAATTGCAGCAAGCGGTTGTTTAGGAGTTATCATTCCTCCAAGTATACCAATGGTAATCTATGGTGTTGCAACAGGATCTTCAATAGGTAGCTTATTTATGGGCGGATTTGGACCAGGTATTGTATTTGCATGTGCTTTAATGACATTAAGTTATGTAATTTGTAAAAAAGAAGGTTTTAAAGGAAATGGTTTGAAATTTTCTTTTAAACGTGTCTTTGAAGCTCTTAAAGAAGGTATATGGGCTTTATTTGTTCCTATTATAATATTAGGTGGTATCTATGGAGGGTTCTTTACTCCTACAGAAGCTGCGGTTGTATCGGTTGTTTATGGTTTTATTGCTGGCAAATTCATATATAAAGAGTTAACATCCGATAAAATTTGGAAAGCTTTAACTAGTTCATCTTTAACTGTTGGTACTGTATTAATAATTTGCGGTACTGGTACAATATTTGCCAGAGTTTTAACTATTGCTCGTATTCCGGATATGATTGTAAATGGCATTCTCGGAATTTCAGAAAGCCCAATAGTAATAATTATTATATTAAACATATTATTATTATTTGTTGGAATGGTTATGGATACATTGGCTGCAATTATGATATTGGCACCTATATTGTTGCCGGTTGCTCAATATGCAGGAATGGAAGTAGTGCACTTTGGTTTGATGATGATAGTGAATTTAGCGGTTGGATTTATTACACCACCGGTTGGGGTTAACTTGTTCGTTTCCTGTGGTATTACGAAAATCCCATTTGAAAAAATAGCAAAGGCTATTATACCATTTATTATAGTATTAATTGTAGTTATCTTAATTGTTTCATTCTGCGAACCTTTGGTAATGTGGTTACCAAATCTAATGATGAAATAGGAGAAATTTGATGAAAAGTATTTTTGATATTAAAGGGAAAAAAGCTATTGTAACTGGAGGTAGCAGAGGTTTAGGAAAAGGTATGGCACAAGGACTTCATGATGCTGGAGTTGAACTGGTAATAATGGGTACAAATGAAAAAGTATTGAAAACAGCTGAAGAAATGAATACATCAGAAGCACCAGTGTATGGAGTTTTAGCAGATTTTAAAAATACAGATAAAGTCATTAAAGCATTTGATGAAGCAATGAATATTTTAGGAGACTTAGATATCTTGGTTAACAATGCTGGTATGCAGATACGTCATCCTTCAGTAGAATTTCCATTAGAAGATTGGGAAACTATATTGAAAGTAAATCTTACTTCTGCATTTGTACTAAGCCAAAAGGCAGGAAAAATTATGATGAATAAAGGGTATGGCAAAATTATTAATACAGCTTCTTTGCTAAGCTTTTCCGGTGGATTTACTGTACCAGCATATGCTGCAAGCAAAGGTGCAATAGCTCAGGTTACAAAAGCATTATCTAATGAATGGGCAGTTAAGGGTATTAATGTTAATGCTATAGCACCTGGATATATGGATACCGACAATATAGCAGCTATTAAAGCTGATGAGGTAAGAAATGCTCAAATATTAGAACGTATACCAGCAGGTAGATATGGAACTCCAGAGGACATGATTGGAGTAATTGTATTTTTGTCTTCACATGCTTCTGATTATATTCATGGTTCTGTTATATTAGTAGATGGTGGATGGATGGGCAGATAATAATAGATAAATTATAATAGAGAAGGAACTTATTCTTTCTCTTTTTTATATTATGAAACCACAGTCTATGCCAGTGGTTCAAAAGAGTATTATCATGTACAAGATTAGCAAGTTATATTTGAATACTGTAAGAGAAATTAAATACTCCTTCTTCGTATTAATACAATTGTAAAATTGTTAAAACTTAGGAGGAGTTATATTTATGTAGATATTTCATAGGTTTGATTAGAGAATTTAAAGATAAAAAAATTGCACATAAGCAAAATTTAAGGATTAAATGAAGGAAATCTATAAAGTGTAATTCTTAATCATAAATTAAAAGTAGTAACTAAATTTCAATCTTTCAAATGCTTTAATTGTTGTGTTTCTTAGTGAATTACTATAACTTAATAATGATATTTTGGTAAAAATTTCTAATTTTAAACGTGTATTGAGATATACATTAATTTAATGTATAATAACATTATTAATATTATTATTATCAAAAATATTGACAGGGGGAGTTAAATTGAATATAGATGAATTAGTTGTTAAAGATGCGAACATTAAAGATTTCAAATTAAAAAATCCGAATGGTGTTATTGTTACAAATATTGATAATCAGATTACATTTGTAAACCAATATGTAGAGAATTTATTAAATATGAATAAGAAAAACATAATTAATAAAAATATATTTTCAATTATTCCAAGTTTTAAACAAATTTGTTTTAATAGTGGTAAATTATTTCTTATTAAAGAAAACGATATGCAATATTATGTGGTACTACTTCAGCTTGAAGATGACAATGAATTATTGTCAAATTTTTATATTATTATCGAGTTAGAAGGATTAAAGAATTTAACATCTGAACTAAAACATCAACAAGAAGTTATTAATGAGCTTAATGAAATTCTTGAAGGGTCTTATGACGGAATACTTGTTACTGATATAGATGGTAAAATTCTTTTAGTAAATAGTTCTTATGAGAGGGTTGCTGCAATTAAAAGAGAAGATATGTGGGGGAAAACAATGCGTGATTTAATAAATCCAGTTTGGATGCCTAATTCAGTAGCATATGTAGTAGTAGAACAAAAGCAAGCTGTCTCTAAAAGACAAGTAACTAAAGATGGAAGAAACATAATTGTAACAGGAAGGCCAATTTTTGATAAGAAAGGAGAAGTAAAAAAAGTAGTAATAAATGCTAGAGATATTACTGAAATTTATGAATTAAGAGAAGAATTACTAAGAGAAAAAAAACTGAGTAGAACATATTTGGAAAATTATAAAGAATTTATTGAAAAAAATCAAAATGAAGATCAGTGTATGCTTGCTGTAAGTAAGCTAATGCAAGAAATTTTAGCATTATCTAAAAGAGTAGCAAATTTTCAGACAACGGTTCTTATATTGGGTGAGTCTGGTGTTGGAAAAGAGTTAGTAGCAAGTTATATACATAAGAATAGTATTAGGAAAGACAAGCCATTTATTACAATTAATTGTGGCGCTATTCCTGAAAATTTGTTAGAATCAGAGCTTTTTGGATATGATAAAGGAGCTTTTACTGGTGCTAATCAATCTGGCAAAGCGGGATTGTTGGAAACTGCAAATGGAGGAACTGTTTTTTTAGATGAAATAGGTGAAACATCTTTGGAATTACAAGTAAAATTATTGCGTTTTTTAGAAACAAAAGAGGTAAGAAGAGTTGGTTCTGTTGATGGCAAAACTGTAGATGTAAGAATTATTGCTGCAACAAATCGAGATTTAGATGCAATGGTTGAAGAAGGAACTTTCAGAGAAGATTTATTTTACAGATTGAATGTTGTAAGAGTTAAGGTTCCACCACTTCGTAAGAGAGTAGCTGATATTGCACCGTTAAGTATGATGTTTTTATTCCAGTATAATAAAAAATATAACCAGAATAAAGAATTGACGATTGATGTAATTAAGGAACTTGAAAAATATAATTGGCCAGGAAATATAAGACAATTAAAAAATGTAATCGAAAATATGGTTGTTGTAAGTAATAATGAATATTTACAAACAGAAGACCTACCATGGAATAAAGAAAAAAATACAGGACGTAAAATTGTAAGTATGTTAGAAGATACAGAAAATTTAACTTTAATGGAAGCTACTGAATTGTTAGAAAAAGCTATGTTAGAAAAAGCAAAGATAAAATATCAAACAACAAGAGCTATAGCAGAAAGTTTAGGGGTAGATCAATCAACTATTGTTAGAAAATTAAAAAAATATAACTTATAAAAATTATATCCGGTTTGTAGTATAAACGGATTAAAAATTATGATGCAAAATAGCATAATGTAATAATAATGCATCAAAACAAAACGATAAAATTATATTATAATAAAATAAAATGTAAATTATAATTTTTATATTGTGTGATATTAATTAGATTTGCTGATTTTTTAACAATTATTTTTATTTTAAAAATAATTAAGGAAAAAACGGAAAATATTCAAAGTAGGCATAACGTTTGCAATATTTAAATGTGTATATAATTCTTATACTTTATTCTTAATATCAATAAAGTGGAATTTATATTACATATTTTAGCGAAGAAAAAAATATTTTATTAAACAATGGAGGTAGGAAATGAGAAAATTTAAAAAAATATTTGTAGTATTAATGGTACTAACACTAATGTTCGCATTAGTAGCATGCAGTAATAGTACCAATGCTGGGAGTAGCGGAGAAACGAAACAGGAAACGAAGCAGGTAAAAGTAAAATTTGCTCACTGGTTTGCTGAAGATCATCCTCAGCATTTGGCTTTATTAAAGTTTAAGGAATTAATAGAACAAAAATCTAATGGTAATATGGTTGTAGAAATTTACCCAAACAGCCAACTTGGTTCTGAAGATACATTTATTGATTCTGTTAAAGCTGGTACAGTTGAAATGGGTGCACCAGGAACAATGCTTTCAAAATTTGATCCACAAATTGCAGCTTCAGAATTACCATTTCTATTTAATGGTTGGGAAGATGCAAAAGCAGTATATACTGGTGAAGTTGGACAATATATAACAAAAAATTTGCCAGAAAAAGCCGGATTAAGATGTTTAGCAATAACGGTTAATGGCTTTAGACAATTTAGTTCAAATAAATCTATGATGAGCATTGAAGAAATGGCTGGACAAAGATTTAGAGTACCTAATGTACCACACTTTTTAAAAATGGTTGAGGCTTTAAACGCTAATCCAATAGCAATGCCTTTAACTGAAGTGTTTACAGCTTTAGAGCAAGATGTTGTTGATGGTCAGGAAAATCCTTATGCCACAATTCAAACTTCTTCAATGTATGAGGTTCAAAAATATGTGTTAGAATCAAATCATATGTTTAGTCCATCACACTGGGTTATTAATGAAGAGTTTTATCAGGAATTAACTGATGAGCAAAAGGAAGTTTTAAATTCAAGTATTAAAGAAGCAGCAGAATATAACTGGACAATTTCAGCTGAAGCAAATGATAAATCAAAACAATTTTTAAAAAACAAAAATGTTACTGTAATTGAAACAGATGATGCATTTAAGCAAGCTCTTGTTGATACACAAGAACCTGTTTACGATTGGTTCTATGGAAATTATCCAGGATCTGAAGAAGTTGTAAAAATGGTGAGAGATTTACAAGCTAATTTAAAGTAATAATTTAACAAGATGATATGTTTCTATGAACAAAAATTCAGCTCTCGAAAAGGGAGCTGATATTTACAAGGAGGCTGTAGTAATTGGAAAACAAACATAAAAAAAATCCTTTATTAAAGACTATAGAAGTAATTATAACCATAGTATTGGTTGCAATGGTAGCCATGATTTTTGCTAACGCTTTAGCCAGATACTTATTTAATAGTGGATTTCCTATATTCGAAGAGTTATCAAGATTTGCTTTTATATGGGTTTCAATTTTAGGTTCTATTTTAGTATATTTTGAAAATGGACATGTTGGTGTTGATATGTTAACCAACGCCTTAAAAGGAAGAAATAAATTAATTGTACAACTATTAGGTGATGTTGTTGTATTAATAGCTCTTGTAGTTATTACTATAGGTGGTTGGAGTTATTTTATAGATACAGCTACGGTTTTAAGTCCTGCTACAAATTTACCTACTGGTATTATAAGTAGTTCAGCCGTAATCATGGGTATTACTATGTTCTCTAAATTAATTATGAATATAAAAGATCACATTGCAGCGTATCAAGAATTTAAGAAGAATCGAGAATTTACGACTAAAAAGGAGGCATCATAGATGGAAGTAGCGGTTTTTCTTGGTACACTTGGAGTTTTGCTGCCATTAGGAGTTCCGATAGGATTTATTTTAGTTTTATGTGGTGTAACTTTGATGGTGTCAATGGATATTTTTGATCCGAATATAATATCTCAAAATATAGTTATGGGTACAAATAACTTCTCCTTAATGGCTATTCCGTTTTTTATGCTTGCTGGAGAGTTTATGTCAAAAGGAGGTCTTTCTAAAAGAATTGTAGATTTTGCAAATGTTTTAATAGGACGAGTTAAGGGAGGTTTAGGATATGCTGCAATATTAGCAAGTATGATATTTGCTGGGTTATCAGGTAGTGCAGTAGCTGATGCAGCCGCATTAGGCAGTATATTAATTCCCCTTATGGTTAAAAATGGTTATGACAGAAGCAGATCAACTGGCCTTGTTTGTTCAGGTTCAGTTATTGCACCAATCATTCCACCTAGCATACCGATGATTGTATTGGCAACATCAGTAGGACAATCTGTTGGACGTATGTTTATGGCAGGAATCGTACCTGGTATATTACTAGGATTAGCCTTAATGACAACTTGGAAACTTGTAGTAAAAAAAGATGGTTACAATGATGTCAGAACATATACAAAAGTAGAGGCAAAGAAAATGATTATTGAGTCTATACCAGCTCTGATTATGCCTCTTATAATTGTTGGTGGAATACGTCTTGGTATTGTTACTCCTACTGAAGCAGGAGCCTTAGCAGCAGTTTATGCTCTATTAGTTTCATTGTTTATTTATAAAGAGCTTAAATTTTCTCAATTAATTGAAGTATTTGTTGAAAGTGCTAAAAGTACTGGTATAGTAATGTTTATTGTTGCAGCTGCAACTGGAGTAGGTTGGATAATTACTGTTGCACAAATACCTCAAACAATGGTAAGTCTAATGGAACCATTAATTAAACATCCTATGATATTGATGCTTGTTATGAATGTTTTCTTCTTTATTATGGGAATGGTCATGGACTTAACTCCAAATTTATTAATCTTTGGACCAATTGTTTTCCCAGTTATTATAGCAGCAGGTATAAATCCAATTTATTTCGGGGTTATAATGGTATTAAATTTAACAATAGGACTTATAACTCCTCCTATTGGCACAGTTTTATACTTAGGATGTAGTGTAGGAAATGTTACTTTTCCAGAGGTTATCAAAGGTGTTATGCCTTTTTTAATAACTGAAATAATAATGTTATTGGTATTTACTTTATTCCCTGCTCTGATAATTGTACCTATGCAATGGTTTATGTAATATAAAATTCGTAAGGTAGAGATAACTTCTTTACCTTACGATATTTATTGGAGGTATAAAATGAAAGCATTAATTATGAAAGAATATATGAAATTAGAATATGTAGATATAGATATTCCAAAAATTAAGCCAAATGAGGTTCTTATTAAGGTTATGGCTGCCTCTGTTTGTGGAAGTGATATAAACGGGTTAGATGGAAAATCTGCACGAAGACAAGTTCCTATTATTAT
Source organism: Firmicutes bacterium UBA6132 (assembly GCA_002435835.1). The sequence goes on along the minus strand of DIVM01000011.1, from coordinate 12,221 downwards.
GGGCCATGAGGCAAGTGGTATAATTGCTGAAATTGGTGATAATGTGAAGGATTATAAAGTTGGTGATAGAGTTACATTTGATTCAACAATTTATTGTGGATTTTGTGAATATTGTAAAAAAGGTCAAATTAATTTATGTGATAACAGAAGGGTATTAGGAGTTTCTTGCGATGAATATAGGCAACACGGCGCATATTGTGAATATGTAGATATTCCAGAGTACATTTTGTACAAAATTAAAGATAATGTTTCATATCAAGAAGCAGCATTAGTAGAGCCTATGTCTGTCGCTTTGCATGCTGCTAATCTTCTTAATATAACTTCATCAGATACTGTAATATTATTTGGTACTGGTACAATTGCTTTGTTTGGAGTTCAATTTTTAAAAATAAGAAAAGCAAAAAAGATAATAGTAGTAGGAAGAAATGATGATAAACTTAAACTTGCAACTGAACTTGGTGCAGATTTTGTAATAAATTCTACAAACGAAGATGTTTTAAAGGCAGTATTAAAACTGACAAATGGTAGTGGTGTAGATAAAAGTTTAGATGCAGCTGGGGCTCAAAATACTTTTTCAATGGGTATTGCATCATTAAGAAAGGGAGGAATATTTGTTACCTTGGCAAATTTAGAAAGAACCTTTAATTTAGATATAGTAAGCGTTATAACTAAACAAATAACAATTAAGGGTTCTTGCGCATCAAATGGCGAATATGTTGAAATACTTGATTTGTTAAATAAGAAGTTAATTAAAACTGATTATGTTATTAGCAAGGAGATTCCTCTTTCGGAATCAGGAGACTTTATATTAAAACTTCATAATAAAGAAATTGCAGATTTTAATAAATTAATAATATTACCGAATAAAGAAACAGATTAATATTTCTATAAAAAAACATTAGTAATGATTTTAATAATTCATCACTAATGTTTTTTAATTTATATTTCAGTGACTATAAACTTTTCGTTAGAACGACAATATGGTATCAAGCTTTCAGATACTTCAATATTGATTAAATGTAATGTATCTTTAATTTTAACTACTTTTGCTTTATTTACATCTATTTTTGGACAAGTTTGTATAGCTCCAAGCATAACTTCTTTTTCGTTTTCTAATACAACTGGGATATTAGCACATCCAGGATTACCTGACGCGATTGCATTGGTATAGGTTGAAATAGGATCAATTTTTTCATAAAGTTTCCTAGTTATAAAATCGGCAAGCCCCATGCCAACAGCATTATTATGAGTTTCTTCTGTTAAGTCTAATATACCAATACGAGTTATAGTAGGACCTTTGTAGGATGCTCCTATACCATCACAAGTTCTGCCCGTTATATTAGGATCCATACCTGCACCAGTTACATCTTTTCCTATTTTTTCAATTATAAGTACATCTATGTGTTCAAAACATAATTTTGGCATTAAAGATTTACTAATATTTAAAAGCTTTGGCTCTTCTTCTAATATTTTATTGCCTAAAACAGCTTTGACCATATTAACATTTTCATGAGCATTTTCTATTATTGCAACACCAAATGGTATTTGTTTTAATTGAATAATAGTTGAAGCTACTTCTGGTATAACTTTATGAAATTCTGCAAATCCTTCTTGATGTAACCTAGAACAACCATTATGTTTTCCTAATCCTATAGCTAACATTTTACACAAACCACTTTCAATTGGTCCGTCAAAATCTGTATGAGTTTTAACACGACATACTGGTATAATGTAATCTGCAGTTGATGCTATTTTATCGATATGTATTGGAATACCTGATGGAGTGTTCCCAATTATCACTGTTTCCATAGATGAACTGATAGGTACTCCCATATATTCTTCGGTTATTCCATATCCTTCTATAATTTTTCTTTGTTCCTCAGCAACTCCGCCACCATGGCTACCCATAGCTGGTATAATAAAAGGTTTTATACCTAAAGACAGCAGCATATCAATTGTAGCTTTAACTACATGTTTTAAGCCTGATATACCTCGACTTCCAACTAATATAGCTGCAGTTGTACCTGATTTAACCGAATTTTTAATTTCTTCTTTTTCAAGGTCTAATTTTGTAGCATAGTAAACATCTGGTACTTTTTCGTTTGAGAATTGTTGAATAACTGGATACATTTTTGGCATTATTATTTCTTTAGTAGATTCAGGTAGTATAGACATTTTATCCTCCTTAAATATTATAAGATATATTATAGCAAATTTTGTGCCATTTTTAATCGTTGAGTTCAGTATTATTATAGCAGTATTTATAAAAATATCATTCCATTAAGTAAGATAATTTTATTAAATTATTAGATACAAAAATATCAGTCGATGCAATATACCATAATATGATACATTGCATCGTTATAAAAATATTATAATCAGTTTTCGTTAATCTGTTTCTGCAATCTACAAAGCTGTACTTATTTGCATTTGCTTCAATGTTTCTTTCATCCATGAAAATATTTTCGTATTTTATCTCGCCAATTAATGGTAGTTTTATTTCTAATTGATTGAACAAATCTTCTAAGCATTTTGAAATCCTACCGTTCTAAATCTTGGTATAGTGATGTGGCCAGGCACATCATGACATTGAATTGAATGAACCTCATTAAATTTATATCTCTATTGCAATCTTTTTATATTTTTCTCAAGATATATATATTTAATATTTACATAAACTAATTTTTGGCGAGTCGTAGGATTCCTTCCTATTGAAGAGTACACCATAGATTTCTATAATTTAATTCCTACGTAATTATAACCTTTTTGTGTCATATTGTGTTTTACATACATCAATTATACACTAAATTTTTGTAAAAGAGAGCTGACTCTCATAATTTTACTTACTATTTTGAGACTGCCCCCTTTTTAAATGCTTTTTTATTAAAAGTTAGTAATTATTCTTTAATTTGTAACAATTGCAACGGACAATGGTATTTGATTTTGCTATAATAAATAGTTAAAAATTAAAGGGAGGTTAAAATGAAAGTTGCAATATTGGTAAATGAGGATACAATGAATCGTTGTACAGGTAAAGGATGTTTCAATGCTTTTAGTAATAAGACTGGTGCTTTTGCAGATTATGGGTCCGATGTTGAGTTAGTTGAATTTACTCATGCGGGTGGAGATTTAGAACAGCTAATTGAAAGTTTAATTCAAAATGAAGTAGATGTAGTTCATCTTTCTTCTTGTCTTAGATCAAAGTATATAAATTATGAGAGTTTAGCTTATAAACTTTCTCAATATTTTAAGGTAATTGGTTATACACATGGTTCGGAAAAAGGTAGGACCAGAGATGCAATTAACTTGGACAAAAGTCCTTATAAAGATTTAAAATAAAAAAAGAGATGTATTTATCATAAAATACATCTCTTTCAAGCATCTTTTTAAATTATATTTATATTAATAAGTTCATAAAGAAAGTTATTATACCTGCATTGAAGAAGTCGATGAACAGGGATCCAACTAAAGGCAATACGAAAAATGCTGTTGGAGATGCTCCAAATTTTTCAGCAACTGAAGTCATATTAGCTATTCCGTTCGGAGTAGCACCTAATCCAAATCCACAATGTCCGGCAGCTAAAACTGCAGCATCATAATCTTTACCTAAAGCTCTGAATGTAACAAAGTTTGCATATAAGAACATCAAAAGTGCTTGTGCAAAAAGCATAACAAACAGTGGTAATGCTAAATCTGCTAATTGCCATAATTTTAATCCCATTAGTGCCATTGCAAGGAATAAAGATAATGCTACACTTCCTACAAGATCAATTTCAGTCATAGGTACATCAAATGATTTGAAAGAATCTGAAATATTTCTGATGATAGCTCCTGCAAGCATCGCACCTATATATGAAGGCAATGTAAAGCCTGCTTTAACAAATATGTTAGATATTACTGTACCAACACCCATAGCGATTAATATTTCAAAAGCCGCAATATTGAAGTTGTTTTCAATTAAAGGTTTTCCAACATTAGTTGTATTAACCATTGATACATCACCTGATAAATCCATTGCCATATAATCTTCTATTTTATTGCTTTTTAGATTATTTTTTAATATTAAGCGATTTCCAAGAGGTCCGCCCATCATACTTCCTGATACTAAACCAAAAGTAGCTGCTGCAATTGCTACTGTATTAGCTCCCAAAGCACCTGCAGATTCCATAACTGGACCAAAAGCAGCTGCTGTTCCATGTCCACCTGTCATCGGAACTGATCCTGTTGCTAATCCAAGCAATGGATTGAGACTAAATAAGCTAGCTACTGCTATACCAATAACATCTTGTAAAACTACAAGTCCTACTGCACATAATAAAAAGATAGCTACTTTTACTCCACCTTTTTTCAATAACTTAAAACTTGCACTAAATCCTACTGAAGTAAAGAAAACTGTCATTGCAAGTTTTTGAAGTGTAGTGTCCATTTCAAATTCTAAAATATTGCCTTGTTTAAGTATTAAAGCTAAAATTGCGAAAATAAATCCACCAACAACCGGAGTTGGGATGCAGTACTTTTTTAATGTTTCAAATCGGTTTACTAAAAACTTTCCTAACAGTAACACTAACACTGCAAGAGCGATTGATTGAATCATATCAAATTTTATAATCATAAATTACCTCCAATTTTAATTAAATTAATTATATTTAGTGGTTACAGTATCATACAAGAAACTACATAATTCTACTGAAAAAAATTATAAAATTTAATTATATCTATAAAAACTTTAGTATTTTAGTCATTTTTGTATTCTAAAATATCTCCAGGTTGGCATTCTAAAGCTTTGCATATTGCCTCTAAAGTTGAAAGCCTAATTGCTTTTGCTTTTCCATTTTTTAATATAGAAAGGTTAGCCATTGTTATTCCAACTCTCTCCGATAGTTCTGTAACACTCATTTTCCTTTTAGCTAACATTACATCAATATTAATTATAATTGCCATGTCATTCGCCTCAAATCGTTAAATCATTATCTGATTTAATGTCTATGGCATCTTTTAATAACATTTGAAGAACGCCTGCAAAGAATGCAATCACCATTGATGCAAAAATCATTGCTAATCCGATTAATATAATACCTGGGGCATCGTCTTTTTCCGCCATGAGATAAAAGAGCGGCATGCCTAATACATACAAGCTACCGAATGCCATTGCACAGTGTTTTATAGTCTTTAAAGCTTTTACAGATAAATCCGAGAAAGCTTTATTTTTATCTATATAGGTTAAAAGTTTAAAAGCTTGATAGAGAGCAAAGTAAAAAGGTATGGCAGTTGCATACAAATCGATTAAAACAAGATATTTTATAAAAGCAATATCTGGATACAATTCTGCTGCAAAATTAGCTATTTCTGGCACAAAAAATATGCTCATAGCTATACCTGGAATTCCAATAATTATAACAGCTATCTTTAAAAAGAGTGTTGTTACTTTTTTCATAATAAGCACCTCATTAATTTATTATTAATATGATTTTAACATATCATTTATCGTTTTGCAATAAATTATTATCGAAATTATCAAAGTAATTTTAGTTGAACTGACAAACGTCGTATTAATGATAGATGTTTATGGGGATGAAGTATTTAGTTTATCAGTAAATAACTATAGGGTTACTACGAGAGGTAGTAACCCTTAATTACAAATTTACATTGAAACACCAAAAACTGCGCCAGAAATGAAAGGTATTAGCCAAATTAACCACACTAAGATGCTGAACTTGTGAAAATTAGTTTTAGCATTTGTATTATTATTGCGTAATACAACGGTAGCCCATATTGCGTGGAATAGCATTAAAATAATTGCTAATAAACCAGTTATACCATGGAAATTAAATTGAAAACTTTCGCTTGCGATTTTGCTCATTAGCATTGTACCTGTTGTATCGAAAATTAAGCCAATCCAAAATATTATTAAGTGCCATGATTTTAATTCACCCTGTATTTTTTCGCTCCATACTCCAATTGTATAAAATATTAATGCTAATGTAATAGTTGTAATTGCATAAATTAACATAAAAGTCCTCCTGCTTTTGATTTATTTAGTTTTTTAAAAATAAGAAAAATTATGATATATAATTTAGCCAGACACAAATGAACAGTGTTCATTTCGCGGCAAAAAAATAATATTGCATCTTAAAGTAATTTCAAAATTAAATTTAAAATGTCAATCAAGTAATTGCTTTAAAATAATCTCAAAATCAGAGTATTTAAAAGTTGACATTTGAACAATTGTTATATAATTCAATACTATGAACTTAGCTAATTCATATGAAGTGATACTTCCTTTTATTTTATTTTCTTTTATAAGAATATCTTCAATGAGAAGCACTAATTTTTCTATATATATATCTTCTTTTTCTACGCCATCTTTAACATAATCAGGGTTAGCATAAAGTTCAGGTTTAAGCCATATTTCTTTAAAGGTTTTAATAAAAATGCTTAAGTCGTCAAATATTTTTTTTAATTTATTATAAAATTCATTATCAGATTTAACTATTGTTTGAGTTTTAATAATAAACTCACTCCAATAGCAAGTCATCATTTCAATAACCAAGCTTTTTTTTGTAGGATAATAGTTATATATAGTGCCAAGACCTATATTACATGCCTTTGCAACATTTCTCATACTTAAACTATTGTATCCATCATTATAAAGTATCTCTTTAGCTGTATTTAATATAAGTTCACTTGGATTCTCGATTATTCTTGACAATTACAACACCCCATAATTTACTTTTAATTCAAATGAACAATGTTCACTTAGAACATAATATATTAAAAAAAGATGGTTGTCAATAAAAATTAGAAAATGTTTTTTATTATGATAATTTAAAAACGTGGTTTATAACATCATTAATAGTAATTTTAGTAAACATCTATTATTATTTTTGTTAAAGCTAACTTTAATATTGACTTTAACAATGTTAAAGTTTATAATTAATATTATTAAAGGAGGCTTAATTATGCCAATAGAAATAGTTCCGGATTGGATGATCAATCTTGATGATGAAGATATTTCATTTATAAAAAAATTTATAATGTCATCCGGCTCTTTAAAAGAGATTGCTAAACAATATGGTGTTACTTATCCTACTGTAAGACTTAGGCTTGATAAATTGATACAAAAAATTCAAATTAGTGAAGATACAGCAAGTGAACCATATATAACTTTAATTAAGCGACTTGCAATTAATGAAAAGGTGGATTTTGAAACTGCAAAAATTTTAATTAATGAATATAAAAAAGTTAGTAGGGGTGATACTAAATGAAAAATGTTAATATTTCAATTATAATGTTTTTGATATTTTTAGCAGGGGTAGTTTGGTTGCAAATCTTTTTATCAAAGAAAAGAAATAAATGGCCTGGTTTAGCTATCCCTATAATATGTTTCATATTTTCATTAATGTCTGTGTTAGCTCTGCCTATGTTTACAATGACATCACAATCAATGATTAAAACAGAAACTTCAGACGGTGTGATAATTGAAGAAAAAGTTCAAAACGAAAATAATATAGAAAAACCAAGTATTGGACAAATGCTTGCTATGACTATACCAGTATTTTTAGTGTCAAATATTCCTACAATTATATTTTTAGCTATTTATTTTGCTTGTAGAGAAAAAATAAAAAGAAACATAGAACTTGAAAAAATGAATATTCAAGATTTAGAGTAATTTATTTTTATAAAACAAATTGAATTTATAATATAGATATAAAATAAAAGAATGGAGATAAATTATGAATCAGGGACAAGAGAAATTTTTAGGATATATTTTAGAAAGAGTAAAAGAGGATAAATATGAGGAAGCAAAAGCATTACTTGAAGAGAACTTTAAGAAGCAGGCAGAAGGCAATTTCACACAAGAAGATATATCGCAATTTATTCCTAAAATAATTGCCTTATTAAAAGTAGATAAGATAGAAGAAGTGCAAGCAGTTATGAAACAATTTTCTCAAAATCAAGGACATTAATTTAAACGGACTTTTTAAGCATTGCTTGAAAGGTCCGTTGTTTTGGTGTATAATTCTATATTATACATATAAAGGATAAATATAAATGGCTGAAAAAATTTATGATAAAAAAATAATCAGAAAAGAAATATATTTATTAATAATTCCAATAATGCTTGAAAACGTATTTCAAATGTCAGCTGGTCTTATTTCTTCTGCCATGATTGGAAGACTTTCTCCTATGCTCATATCATCACAGGGGATTTGTAGCAGAATTACAGGAGTTCTTTGGTGTTTGTTTAAAGGAATCGGTGTAGGAGCTACAGTTGTAATTGCAAAATCTCGCGGTGAAAATGATTTGGTGAAATGCAAAAAAGCTTTTGAACAAACTCTTATAACGTCGTGTATTATTTCTGTCATAATCGCTATCATTGTTTTTTTTAGTTCATCAAATATTTTATCATTTTTTACATCGAACAGTGAAACACTGTATAATGCAAAAGAATATTTGAAAATAGTGATTTTATCTTCTCCTTTTTTAATGATAATGTCATTAGTAACTGCAGCATATCAAGCATGTGGTAATACTAAAACTCCAATGTATATTGCTATAGTTGTAAATATTATTAATGTTATTTTAGGATATGTTTTAATATATGGAAAGTTTGGATTTCCTAATTTATCTTTGATGGGAGCGGCCATAGCTCTATTAATATCTCAGATTTCGGGAGCAGTTATAGGGTTATATCTTTTATATAATAAAAAAAATGGATTGTTTAGCACCGTTATAATAAATAAAAATTTATTTAAATTCGATTTTAATATTATAAAACAAGTATATTCCATAGGAATTCCTGCTGCCTTTGAAAGTATGTTTTGGCAATTTTCAGCCATAATTATGAGTAAAGCTATTCTTTCATATGGAGAGGTTACATTTGCTGCATATCAATTGGGATTGCAAGCAGAAATTTTGACTGAGATGCCTGCATTTGGTGTAGGTGTTGCGGCTACTTCCATGACTGCAAACGCAATAGGTAAAAAAGATGGAGCTTTGTTAAAAATATATACCAAACAGTTGATAACAACATCAACTGTTATAAGTGTTATATCTTCCTTATCAATAATTATATTTCCAAGTTTGTTCATGAGTTTCTTTACTAACAATGCTGAAATTCAAGCAATTGGTGTAAAATATCTCATTGTAATGGGATTTATACAAACACCTCAGAATTTATCAAAAGTTTTAAACGGTACAATACGTTCTGCAGGCTACAAAAATATACCAATGATTATATCATTTTTAGGAATATGGGTTGTTAGGGTGCCATTGGCTTTATTATTTTCATATGTACTTAAATTAGATATATTGTTTATATGGCTTTGCATGGCATTAGATCAAATATTTAAATTTGTTCTTAGTGTAATTATTTTTAAAATTAAAAAAGTCGATGTTATAGAAGATAAAATTCAAACAATTGCAGTGAAATAAATAAATAATATAAGCGTTTAAAATAAAATGGATAATATGGTAATAGCACCTATTTATTATTATACTATTTCAACAATAGTTGATAAAACAAAAGTTGAAGGCGTTGAAATAACACTAACAAATAAATGGGATTTCAGAAATGCTAATTTAATTAAATAATAGAACACGCACTTTAAGATAGATATTANNATATTATATTTTAAAGTGCTTTTCTATTTTTGTAATTGGATTATATTACTAATTGTTTATTTGTGCAAACATTAAAAAATTACAAATTTGTGACGAATAATGTAATAGAGTATCAGCATACCTAATAATATGGTATAGTGAATTTCTAAAGAAGGAGGTAAGAGAAAGATTAAACAATGACAATTTAAGAAAGGGACAAGTTAAGAATGAAAAAAAGAATTTTGACATTTATAATTGCTTTATGTGCGATTATAAATTTAGCAGGAGTACAAAGCAATTTTGCTTATGCGGCATATAATACAGGTAATTCTGTTTTTGAAAATGTAGATTACACTAAATCACCGGATATTAGAGTTAATTTAGAGGGTAAACAAATTGATTTTGATGTTAAACCACAAATGATAAATAACAGAACATTAGTTCCTATGAGAGCGATTTGTGAAGCAATGGGTTTAACAGTTACTTGGGATAATAATAAAAGAACTGCAACTGCAACAGATGGAAAAAATATAATTATATTTACTGCTGATAGCAAAACAGTATTAGTTAATGGTTCAGCTAAATATTTAGATGTTCCAGCAACAATAATTAACAGCAGGGTATTAATACCAGTTAGATTTTTATCAGAAAACATGGGATACAATGTAGTTTGGGTAGGGGAATCTAATTTAATTTTACTCAGTAAAAATGATATAGTTGAGTGGCGAAAAGATATAAAATCTAATGAACTTGTAAAATACATAAATGGAGTTTTAGTAGTAAGTAATGATTTACCTGAATCACCATCAAGAGGTGAAGGTCGGGATGAATTTTTAATATACTTATCACCATCTAACCAACCTGCTAACCTTTATGCAGTTGGAAATACAACTGAAAAAGCTGAAATGGAAGCTATAGCAAATATAGTAAAAGATATGCTTAACAATGAATATAAATGTGAAGCAGTAATTGGTAGCATTTTTGGTACAAGTTTTGAAGGAAGACCTGCAGAAGCTGCAGAAATGGGAGCAGATGTTTATTTAGCGATGCATTCTAATGCATCAGGAACAACTGTTGCAAGTGGAGCAGAAGCTTTTTATCATCCCGATGATGCTATAGGTAAATTATTAGCTACTAATATAGTTAATGAATTAAATGAAATAGCTCCATTGGATCCTTCGAGATACACACAGGTCAGAAGTGGTATGGATGCATTTGGTGGATATGGATATGGAGAAATCAGAACTCCAAACCAATATAATTTAGTAACTGCACTTATAGAAACGGATTTTCATGACAATCCTACTGTTGCAAACTGGATAATAAATAATAAAGTAGAAATTGCAAGAGCTTATGTAAATGGTATTGTCAGTACATTTAATTTAGAAAGAAGATAATATGAAGGGACGGATATGGGATATCCGTCCTTTTATATTATTTATACACAACCTTGAGCAAGCATGGCATCAGAAACTTTTAAAAATGCGGCTATATTTGCTCCCACTACATAGTTTCCTTTATGTCCGTATTTTTCAGCAGCATATTTGCTGTCGTTAAATATATTAATCATAATGTCTTTTAATAAATTATCTACTTTTTCAAAACTCCAACTCATTCTTGAGCTGTTTTGAGACATTTCCAAAGCTGATGTAGCAACTCCTCCTGCATTTGCAGCTTTAGCTGGTGCAAGCAATACATTGTTTTGAATTAATAGTTCAATTGCTTCATTAGTTGTAGGCATGTTAGCGCCTTCGCCTACAGCAATACAGCCATTATTAATTAATTTTTGAGCTATATTAATGTCTATTTCGTTTTGTAATGCACATGGAAGTGCTATATCACATTTTATATCCCATATACATTTGTTTTTATTTTCTTCATATATTGAATTTGGGAAATATTTTTTGTATTCAGATATGCGCTTTCTTTGTACTTCTTTTATTAAATGAATAGTCTCAAAATCTATTCCGTTTTCATCATAAATATAACCGTTTGAATCGCTCATAGCTAAAACTTTAGCACCCATTTCAATTGCTTTTTTGCAAGTGTACAATGCTACATTTCCTGAACCGCTAATAACTGCTGTTTTGCCATCTATGGAATGTCCGTGATATTTCAACATTTCATTAACGAAATACATTAATCCGAAACCAGTAGCTTCTGTTCGTACTAATGATCCACCATAGCTTAATCCTTTACCTGTGAGAGTTCCTGCCTCAAAAGAATTTGCAATTCTTTTATATTGTCCATATAGATATCCGATTTCTCTTCCTCCAACACCTATATCCCCTGCAGGCACATCAACAAATTGTCCTATATGTCTGTAAAGTTCTGTCATGAAGCTTTGACAAAATCTCATAATTTCCATATCAGATTTGCCTTTAGGATCAAAATCAGAACCACCCTTTGCTCCGCCTATTGGCAAGCCTGTTAAAGCGTTTTTGAATGTTTGTTCAAATCCTAAAAATTTCATTACGCTGAGATTAACTGTTGGATGGAATCTAAGTCCTCCTTTGTATGGACCTATAGCGCTGTTGAATTGAACTCTGTAACCAGTGTTTATTTGTATTTCTCCTTTATCGTCAACCCAAGTAACTCTAAAAATAATTTGTCTTTCT
>DIVM01000123.1 GCA_002435835.1 Firmicutes bacterium UBA6132 | reverse complement strand
ATCTCCAATCTATAATAAGCGCCAAGTTGCTGAGAAATACTATACGAGGGTGAATAAATTCTATAAATATTTTTATCTTCTAAAATGTTAGATATTAATTCGCTACCATCCTTCATAATTGTTTCATATTTTTTGTAGTCTAACTGTGAATAACTTACAAATCCGATATCCATCATTGTTACAATCAGAAGGGTGATAATTAATTTATTTTTATTCAGCACCTGCTTTTGTCTTAATATTAAAATAATAGTTACTAAGAAAAAGAAAACCATCGACCACAAATACTCCAGCAATACTACTTTTTCAAAAATCCACAAACCTATATTTAGAATTAACAATGCCCAGGAAAAGGTTAATAACCATAAATGGGTTTTTGTGATATTTTTAGTCTTGTCAATGTAGTAATCCTGTGAAAGGTAATAGTGGATGGCGGATGCAACCAATGCTGCAAAAGCAATTCCGGAGATAAAAATCATTCTGGGTGGTACTCTGAGGTACGACAATATTGGCAATCTAAATAAATGGTAAAGGAGAGGTACCTGCTCACCAAGAGATAGCAGAATTGTAATTAATAAAATTAAAATCCAGAATATGTCCTTTCTTAGAAGTTTCCTATTTGTTAATATGACCAGTACACTGATAATTCCAAGGGCACCGGAATACAATATCCATTCTCCATATCCACCAAAGTCGGGAATAAATAAACCCAATAGTCTGTGCGCTGGTAGAGACAGTGCCAATGTGTCAGTAAGTTCTAGTCCCCTTCTCGTTGAAAGATTTGTATATTCACCAAATGGTATAAGTAATGGAGCAGCTAGCAATAATCCTAAAATAAATCGATTCAATAAATTTTTGAAATGCTCAAGATAATAAGGAATAGATGTGCGAAAATTTGAGGCTTTACATATTATTTTTTGTTCTGATAATATTAATCTAATGGAATAAAATAGCCATAATAATCCGGAATATAAAGCCCATCTTGGATCGGATAAAATAATCAAAGAATACACAATTCCTGCAAAATAAGCATGATTCTTCTTTGCTACTTTGTTATGAGACTTTTTCTCAAAGTACAGCAACCAAGGAGTCCAGCTTAATGAATAAATTAAAGTTATATGTCCTAAAGCATAGTGAGAATATATTTTTGGAAAGAAGCCCCATATTAAAGCACCAATAATACTTGCCATGTCATCGTACTGTTCTTCTTTAAGAAAAAAATAAAAACCAAAACAACCAGTGATTAGATGCAGCATGACCAGCAGGTTTAATCCCATATCCACAGGAAACAAAATAACTAAATAGTTTGGTAAATACCAAAGACCGCTAAGGGGATTAGCAGAAAATGGATATCCGCCAAGAATCGTGTTAGACCATAATGGAATGACATGATCATTCAAAATGGAATTTTTTAGATAAATCAAATTGGGCAAATGCGTTATCGTGACATCAGAATAATTTGAAAATTTTGGAAATGCAAACTGCCCCCAAAATGGTAATATAAGTACCACAGGCAGCATTAATAAGAATGATTTAATGATTGTTTTTTTGGACATTTTATGGAAGATAGATTTTTATACCATTTTGGTCGTAAATTAGGGGCATATCATCTAAGATATTTAAATCGTTATTTGATAATTCTCGTTTACCATACATGATATAGTCAACTTCTTTTGTAGTTAGATATAATTTTGCAGAATCAACATCGATATTTCCATAGTAAAAATGTTCCAAATCTTCTCTTTCTTCCACTGCATGAATTGTCTCAAAGGGATGACCATAGACCACTTTTAATCCTGTATAACCAGGAATAAATATTCCCATTTCCGGCGATGCTAAAACAACCGAATCTTTGTTTGCGTAATTTCTGAGCCAGGACATCGCTTGATACTCTGGAATTGTCAAATATATACAAGGATCTTTGGTCTGTGTTGCATGTAATCCTGTAAGCAATACGATGATATTTGTTGGAAAGCTTAAAATTAACATAAAAATATAGGCAATTTTTAACTTGTTTCCAAAAATCCAGTGTAACCCGTATATTGAAATAATTGACAAGGGAATAAACAAGCCAACACTAAATCGTCTTTGTAAATTAAATGGTAAATACATCAAAACCATTGAGGCTACGACCCAAATAATAATGAGGTCGAGTAATGGGGGTTTGTTTCGTATATATAGATAAAAAATTGAAATAATAGATACAAAAATTGCGGGCATAAAAGCCATTATTGTATTAAATAATGTTGGTGATGGTGTTAAGTTTTGCATATTCCATATTGATAATGCAGGATGAGCTTTGATTATCCAAAATTGGTATACTAAGTAAGGAGTACCACCAACAATAAAAATAAATATATTTTTCCAATTTCCAGATCTTTTCTTAATAATTACCATTATTTGATCGCAGCAAATAACAATAATCCCTAATGCATAAGCAAATGGAAGAATAATAGATAATAACAAACCAAAAACTAACATTATAAATTTGGTATTTCCTTGTCTTAAATATGTTGAAAAACTCATCAGTAATATGGCAATTCCAAATGGAAAATGAGCATTAGCATAAGCCGTCAAAAATGGATAAGCTTCTGCCATCCATAAATCGGGAGATATTTTGCCAAATATGACCAGTAACCATCCAAAACCTGATCCAAATAAAGATAAGATATATGCTTTACCAATTAATTTCTCATATCCTTTGAATATGAATTTCAGAAAATCATATAGGGTTATACAAAGAATTGTTGAGTTGATTATCCTGGCAATATGAAAAACATTTATCGGTGCTATATTAAATATTCTTGCAAGATGACCANNAGATGACCAAGAAATATATAATAAATAAATATATATGTTCCTTCACCAGGTTCTGCTGTATATGGGAGTTTAAAATTCCAGGTTCCTTGGTATCCTTGGAATATCTTTGCCAAGTATGAATTTCCATCTATAGGATTAAAAAGGAAGCCACCGAAAACAAATTCATCGCCGGCAAATATCGTTGCCAGACAGTAAGGCACAACTATAATAAATATAAATAACCCAATAGCTAGGTAAAAATTTCTTTTTTGCATAAAAAGACAC
>DIVM01000263.1 GCA_002435835.1 Firmicutes bacterium UBA6132 | reverse complement strand
AGAACTGAAAAGACAGTTAATGGAGTTGTAACAAAATATCACTTAGTAAATGGAAATGTTACTCAAGAATCAAATGGCACAGATGTAATTTACTATACTTATGATGCAAATGGAAGTCTTGTGAGCATAATTTTAAACAATGCAGAATATTTCTACGTAAAAAATGGACAGGGAGATATAACAGGATTAATTGACAACAATGGTACCCAAGTAGTAAACTATGTTTATGATACATGGGGAAAACTAATAAGCATCACAGGTTCTTTGGCAAATACAGTTGGAGAAAAAAACCCATACAGATATCGTGGCTATCGATATGATACTGAAACAGGATTGTATTATTTACAAAGCAGATACTATAACCCTGAGTGGGGAAGGTTTATTAATGCTGATGATACAGGAATATTGCAATTTTCACATGGTGAGTTGTTAAATGCTAATTTATTTGCATATTGTGGTAATAATCCGGTTAATAATATTGATTCGAGTGGATTTAGATTTGAAAATTTAAAAGAAGATATAAAAAAAATAGGAAATGATATTAAACAATATATTGATTATACAAGATATAGTGTTTATGCAGTAGGATATATTGTATGGGATATTAGTAATATAGGTTCTTGGGGAAAGGGAAACTTTGAAACAGCTGAAAAATCAGCAATAAAGCATTTTGAAAAGCATGGAGCTGAAGTTGGTGCCAAAGATGTAGGGCAGTATATAAGAAAAGCTGAGGAATTTAAACGAAATCTAAGAGGAGCTACAAAAAGTAGAGTACCAGGAGCGACGGAAGGAGTAATAAGATACAGGAAGGCTGGTAAGTATATAGATTTAGCACCAGACGGAAGTATTATTTCATTTGGTAAATAGTATATAGAAGGGAGTATGACTTTTGGGTAATTGGAAAGATATAAAAATTAAAGGTGTAACAGAAATAAATAAACTTATAGGAGAATTTGAAGTTTGGGCACTAAATAAAATACCTTATGAAAAATTCAAAATTAGAATTTGGGAAAACTCAAGAGGTGAGTATATCGGAGTTCCAAATATACGAATTAATAATCATTTAGATGGCTCAATAGATGGAACTACAGGTTTAGGAAATTCACCAGAGGAAGCACTGGAAGACACTTTAAAATATTTAATGGATTTAATAGAGGATTACGAGAAAAAATATAATAGAGAATTAGATGAAGGGGATGTTGTGTGGGCTTCCTTTGAAGACTTCTAAAAGGTATTAAGAAACAGGGGGACGTACTTCTTACCGATTGATTATTTTCAGAAATTAAGAAGAACCATCCCCAGCAAATCATTATTCAATGATAATTAATTGTTACAAAATATAAAATATATATTAAAAATTGGGGATAGTAAATTTATGAAAAAAAGTTTATTATAAAGAAATTAGATTCTGATGATATTCTTGAGATTATTATAGATCACTTTCAAAACAGTGAAAAAAATTGTGAGTGTGCAAAGGGTGTTTTACTGGGAACTACTGGTAAAGACATAAGGTTCGTTGGAGTTTTTGGAAAAAAATATGATTCACAATTTAAAAATTATGATTTGATAAAGCTTGATGAAAATATGGATTTTAATGGATATCATACCTTTTTAAAAAATAATCCTGAGTTTCAACTTCAACCATCAAAAGATATTAAATCAGAAAGACAAAAGGTTCGTTGGTGTTTTTGGAAAAAAAGATAATAATGAGATAATAATGACTTATGGCTATAGCCGGAGCAGCACTTCGTGGAGCCGGCAGAATTTTTGCCATTGGTACCAGACCAAACTGTGTGGCACTTGCGAAAGAATACGGTGCGACAGACATCATCAGCTATAAAGAAGGAGATATTGTTGAACAGATCACCGCTTTAGCCGGTCGACAGGTTGATTGTGCAATTCTTGCCGGTGGGATAAGACACGGGGACGTTTCACCTGTCTTTTTAAGAAAAGCAAAATTAAGGGACATTTATCTGATTAAAGTCAGATGAATGCCCTATTTTTTTAACTAAATTATTAATTAAGTAAAATAAATAAGTAAAGAAATATTATTTACATTTTATTCCTTATTACATTGCATAGCAGAATAACAGAGTTGTTCTGGAAAAAGTATGGAACATTAAAAACATTACATTTAAACAACTCAATAAATAGTAATTTGAAAGGAAGATATAAGGTGATTAAAATACTCACAAGTGGCTTTTCTAATGGGTTTACTGAAGATTTAAGTGATTTATTGAAGCAATACATAAAAACAAGCAAGAATTTTGTTTTTGTTGCTTCTGAATTTGAAAATATATATGATAAAACAGATTGGTATTGCAAGCACTTTTTAAAGATGTTTTCAGATTGCGGGATAACTTTTGGAAGTGTAAATGTTATAGATAGTAGAATTTCAAAAGAAATTGCACAAGATATTGTTAGAAATGCAGATGTTTTATGGCTTGCAGGTGGTGATACACCAACTCAGTTTGCCTATATTGAATTATATGGGTTAATACCATATATTAAAGAACATAAAGGTGTTATTATCGGAATGAGTGCAGGCTCAATAAATATGGCAAAAACGGCTGTATGTACATTAACCTGCGAACATAATAAGTTGGAAATATATGAAGCACTTGGATTAGTTGAATTTTCGGTTGAGCCACATCTTGATAAAGATAATATAAGCAATGAGTTACTTGTACTCTCTGAAGAATATCCATTATATGGAGTGTGCGATGATAGTGCCATAATATGTACCAAGGATAATACTTTGTATATTGGTGATGTATTCTTAATAAATAACAGGTATATAACTCGACTTAGTTAAATTCCAATTTGTAGAGTTATGTAAAATAATTTTAGATTCAGTTTTGTCGTATCTTTCGAATGTTACGTCACAAATTAATATTATTCTAAATAAAAGATAGTAGTAGAACTTATTTATTACTATCTTTTATTTTATTATTTGATAGATATTAAAAGGATATGAACGAAGTAATACGTGTAGGATAAAATATTAAAAAGCATGCTTGCATAAGAAGAAGTTTAGACTTTGTATATTTCTGAGGAGAATTTCATAAATTAGCTAATTATGAGAAAAGTTTATTGTAAAAATCAGTTAAGGGTTATTAGTTTTATTTTTAATTTTTTATACACATAATGAATAATTAATTGTAATTGCTAAAGTTTAATGACTTTGTTCTTATTTCAATTTAAAAAAGCCATAATTATTTTTAAAATTAAAATTATTTTGACTTTAATCGGATTTGGTATTACCTTTATGGTTTTTGATTTTAATTTTTATGCATTGAACTTAAAAATTTTTTTTTAATCACTATATTATATTCAGTAAATAGCAAATGTTAATGATTTACTTAAAAATATTTTATTATAAAATTACACCTCTTATTGAACCCTTTATACTACGACTTGACGTTAAAAATTTTTAATATGCTTATATATAAAACTAAATTAATTTATAACTAACTAAAAAAACTCATTTATTCGATACAGTTTGAGATTAAATTATAATATTTTTCCGGACGTTAGACGTTATTTTTGGAATTGTACGAGAGAAGAAAAACAGTTTTGGCGCGATTAGCGAAGCGGTTTAGCGCCATTGTTTGCCCTCTGTGTAAGCGACTGACACAAAATCAGAGATTTTGGTCACCTGCTTAACTTCTTGAAGTTACAATTCCCAAAATGTTGTCAGGAAGGAAAAATATTATAATTTAATCGCCATGATAGTCTATGATAAATTGTATACAAAATACCTTAACTAATATTTATTTTATTTTGTTTTATTCTATTTGATTTTAAACTTTGTTTAAAAAAATTTGCAGAGATAATAATAAAATAGTATAATCAAAGCAGAATTATTATGGAGGAAAAAAATGAAGGATCGAGTATTAATACTTGCTATAGAATCATCTTGTGATGAAACAGCTGCTGCTGTTATTGAAAATGGCAGAAATGTTTTGTCAAATATAATATCATCGCAAATAGAAATACATAAACAATTTGGAGGTGTTGTTCCTGAAGTAGCTTCAAGAAAACATATTGAAAACATTAATGATGTTATAGATGAAGCTTTAAAAGAAGCTAATGTAACACAAGAGGATATTGATGCAATTGCAGTTACATATGGACCTGGACTAGTTGGAGCTCTTTTAGTTGGTATAAATTATGCAAAAGGATTGTCATTTGCATGGAATAAACCTTTGATTGGAATTAATCATATTGAAGGACATATATGTGCAAACTATATTGAAAATAAGGAATTAGAGCCACCATTTATTTGTCTTGTAGCTTCTGGAGGTCATACTCATTTAGTATATGTTAAAAATTATGATGAATATGAAGTTTTAGGAAAAACAAGGGATGATGCAGCAGGGGAAGCTTATGATAAAGTTGCAAGAGCAATTGGTCTTGGTTATCCTGGAGGTCCATTAGTTGATAAAATAGCTAAAGAGGGTAATAAAAAAGCAATTAATTTCCCAAGAGTAACCATAGATGAAGAGACACTTGATTTTAGCTTTAGCGGTTTAAAATCGGCAGTATTAAATTATATTCACAATATGGAACAAAAAAATCAAGAAATAAAAGTAGAAGATGTTGCGGCAAGTTTCCAAGAAGCAGTTGTAGATGTTCTTGTATTAAAAACTATAAAAGCAGCTAAAATGAAAAACTGTGATGTAATAACTTTAGCAGGTGGAGTGGCATCAAATTCAAGGTTGCGTGAAGCTCTTCAAGAAGAGTGCATTAAGCATAATTATAAGTTTTCAAAACCAGCTCCTATTTTTTGTACGGATAATGGAGCTATGATAGGAGTATGTGGATATTATAAATATTTAAAAAAACAATTTTCAAATTCGACATTAAACGCTATGCCAAATTTAGAATTTTCAAATTAATCCACAGGTTCAAAGGATAAAGTTATCAACAGTTGTGGATAAACCTGTTGATACTTGTAATTTACATAAGAAGTTATCCACATATAATTAACAATGCGTGGATAACTTCTTTTTAATTTTCTTGGATCTCAGTCCATCTTGTGTATAAATTTTCTAACTCAGATTTTGTAATGTTTAATTTTTCATTTGTATCAATAAATAAATTTTTGTCATCATATGTAGAAGGTTGACATAAAATTAGTTCTAATGCAGAAATTTCATTTTCATGCATTTCTATTTTCTCTTCTAACTCTTTGATTGTTCTTTCTCTTTGTTGTCGGTCTCTAATTAATTCACGGTCTTTTTTCTTTTCTTGTATTATTTGTGTTTTTGTTTTAGATTGTGTAATTTCTTCATCAGTTTCAGAAAGCTCGGCTTTTTTTTCTAAATAATAATCATAATTTCCTAAATATTCAAAAATGCTATCTTGTGACATATCTAATATTTTATTTGCGACTTTGTTTAGAAAATATCTGTCATGTGAAACAACAAGCACAGTTCCATCATAATTTAATAAAGCATCTTCTAAAACTTCTTTAGAATCTATGTCTAAATGATTTGTAGGCTCATCCATCAATAAAAAATTAGATTTTGATGTCATTAATTTTAAAAGTGAAAGTCTACCTTTTTCTCCACCGCTTAAATCTCCCACAATTTTATATAAATCATCTCCATTAAATAAAAAATGTGCTAACATAGTACGTATGTCATAATAATTTAAACTTGGGTTATCATCCCATATTTCATCTATTACTGTATTTTCATTATCTAAACCTGTTTGTTCCTGGTCATAGTACCCTATATTTACACCGTGTCCAACAGAAACATCCCCTGAATATTCTTTTATTTTTTCTGATATTATTTTTAATAAAGTTGATTTACCTATTCCATTAGGACCTATAATACCAATTCTATCTGATTTATAAATTGTCATTGAAATGTTTTTAAAAATTTCTATATCACCGTAATTTTTACATAAATTATCTACTTTTAAAACATCATTTCCGCTTTTCACTTTAGGTGTAAATCTTAATTTAACTTTTTTATTATCACCTACAGGTTTATCCATTTTTTTTATTTTATCTAAAGCCTTTTGACGACTGAAAGCTTGTTTTATATTTCGACTGCTTCCATAATTGTGTAATCTTTTTATAACTTCTTCCTGTTTTTCAATTTCTTTCTCATATTCTTCATATTTTTTCATAGCTTGTTCTAATTCTGCTTTACGCTTTTTCATAAACTCAGAATAATTACCATTATATGCAGTTAGATTTTTGTTTTCCATGAGAAAAATTCTATTTACAGTATTATCAAGGAAATATCTATCATGGGAAATTAATATTATAACACCTTTAAAATCTTTAATATATTTTTCAAGCCATGAAATAGCATCTATATCTAAGTGGTTAGTAGGTTCATCAAGTAGGAGTATATCTGCTTTTTCAAGCAATAATTTAGCAAGCATGACTCTGCTTTTCTGTCCACCGCTAAGTAAATTAATTTGTTTGTCAAAATCTTGTTCAGTAAAACCAAGTCCCCTTAATACACCTTTAATAATTGAGTTATAACTATAACCTTCAGATTCCTCAAATTTTTCATTTAATTTAGCATATGTTTCCATCAAAGATTCAAGTTTGCCATTTTCATCGTGTTCAGTAAATGAGCTTATTTCATGTTCTAATTTACGAAGTTCTTTTTCTAATTTTATAACATCCTCATAAATAGTGAGCATTTCATCCATTATAGTTTTTGTAGTTTCTATATGAGTATTTTGTTTTAAATAACCAAGTTTTTTACCTTTAGCTATAAAAATTGTTCCAGTATCAGCTTCTTGTTGATCGGTTAAAATGTTAAATAAAGTGGATTTACCAGCTCCATTTAATCCAATTAACCCAACTTTTTCATTATCATTTATTGTAAAGCATATATTTTCTATTATATTTTCAACCACATATGCTTTCGATATGTCATTGCAAGACAAAACAATCATGTTAAATTCCTTTCATTTGTTACATATTTGTTATTTTAGATAATATTTAAGTATGCAAATTATAACAACTTTAAATAGACATATCAAATATATTTTTGTTATATTATTTTAAAATCATCTGACAAAAGATTCATCGTATCAGAAACATTTAATAAAGTTTTTTTAAATACATTTTTAAACTGTTCATTCATCATATATCCATTAAACAAAATTATGTCTTTTTCGTCAAATATATTTATTATAGTTTGAAGCTGTTTTGCGAAATCAAATTGAGTATCTTTTGTATTATATTGTGTAGGTATATTAGTTTTACCTAATATGTAATCTGTTGAAACTTTAAAAAAATCAGCAAATTCTATTATTAAACTTAAGCTTGGAGTTCTTTTTCCATTTTCATATAAAGAAACAGAAGACTCAGAAATTTCAAATAATTTGCTAAATTCTTTAGCTGTTAAATTGTTTTTTATGCGCAAATATCTTAATCTCTCGTTTAAATCCATTATACAGTCAGCCCTTTTTATTAGTAACTTATAACTTGCACCAAAAGTCACTCTATGAATTTTGGAGTGTATTCATATTATAAAATAAAATATTCCAAAATTCAACAATTATTTACAAATTGCAAATTTATATTATAAAATATTGACAAAATGCAAATAAAGTTTTATTATATAAAAAGAAAAAAAGTAAAAAAGTGTCGAAATTGGGGAGAAATTACATGGGACAAAGTGTTTTAAATATTAAATTTTCAGTTGATAATTATATAAATTCATTTAATATAGTAAACTTATCTGAAAAATTTAACCAAAAACAAAATTTAATAGAAGATAAATATTTGCTGACGGCATTACTTGGAATTATTGAAGGAAATATACATATAGATATAGATAATAGAAATTGGAGTATTCCACTATTTAATAAGCGTTTTATTTTAAAAAACGATGAGTATTTTTTGTTAAGTGTAATTAAAGTTATGGAATCTAATAATAATTTTTATATGTTTTTAAATAAGTATTTTGATATGTGGCATTTAAAAATAAATAAAGAATTTTTTTATGATTCATTTCACCAAAAGGATTTAGAAGAAAATTTCTATAATTTAATGAACACAGTTGAAACTGATATAAATAAGGCATATGAAAATCATAATTTATTTTTAGGAGATCCTTTAATAAAATTATATAATTCATTAATTGATATATTTTGCGAAAACAAATATTTTATGACAAATGCAAATTAAATAAATTATTTTAAGTATATACATAAATTCACATATACGATATTGACAAATCAATTGATTTAGTATAAAGTATTTATTACAATTAAAAAAATCTTATCGAGAGAGACGGAGGGAGCGGCCCTGTGAAGTCTCGGCAACCTGCGGTTAATCTGAAAGGTGCTAAATCCGGCAAAGTTTTACTTTGAAAGATAAGAGATGGCGTAATAACAACTCCTCTCTTATGAGAGGATTTTTTTTTAATAAAATATTAAAATTTAATAAGCTTAAGCAAATGTAAAATATGTTTAAGATAGTAGAAAGGATGATTTTATGCCAGTTATAATACCAGGAAATTTACCAGCTTACAAAACTATGGGGAAAGAAAATATTTTTGTTATGGACAAAGATAGAGCGGATACTCAGGATATTAGACCACTTGAAGTAGCATTAGTAAATTTAATGCCTACAAAAATAGAAACTGAAACTCAATTTGTAAGATTACTTTCAAATACACCAATTCAAATAAATGTTGAATTTATTCATACAAGTTCATATGAATCAAAAAACATTTCAGAAAGTCATATGCAAAATTTTTATAAAAACATCAAAGAAGTAAAAAATAAAAAATACGATGCAATGATAATAACAGGGGCCCCTGTTGAACTTATGAAATTTGAAGATGTGGATTATTGGGAAGAATTAAAAGAAATCTTAGATTTCTCTGTTACAAATGTAACATCAACAATGTATATATGTTGGGGAGCACAAGCAGCAATGCATTATTTTTATGGACTTGAAAAAAAGGAGCTACAAGCTAAAGCATTTGGAGTTTTTGAACATGAGAAAAAACATGATACTTGTATGCTATTAAATGGTTTTGATGATATTTTCTATGTACCACATTCAAGGCATACGGAAATTTCTTCGGAAGATATAAAGAAAGTTGATGAGCTTATTATATTAGCAGAATCTAAAGATGCAGGAGTACATATAGCTGTTTCTGATGATTATGGCAAAATATTTGTTATGGGACATTCAGAATATGATCCATTGACATTAAAAAAAGAATATGATAGGGATGTAAATTTAGGTAAATCAATAAATATTCCTAAAAATTATTATCCTGATGATGATCCGTCAAAACCCCCATTTGTAAAATGGAGAGGACACGCTAATCTTTTATTTAAAAATTGGATTAATATTATTTATCAAGAAACACCGTATGATATAAATGATATAGGAAATAATTCTAAAATTAAACAAATTAATAAATAAACATATGGATATCATTATATTTTAATATAATGATATCTTTTATTATTATAAATTTTGTGGTAAAATAGTCTTTGAGTACATATTATGGAGGAAAGTATGGGTAAGTTATTTGGAACTGACGGCGTAAGGGGAATTGCTAATAAAGATTTATCGGCAGATTTAGCATATAAATTAGGGCGTATTGGAGGACATTTTTT
>DIVM01000018.1 GCA_002435835.1 Firmicutes bacterium UBA6132 | reverse complement strand
AGCAGGACCAAAAGCTATATGTGGTCCCAATATAGAACCAAATGCTATGCTACCAACAGATAAATCCGCTGCTCCTGCCAATGTTGCAACACCGCCTGCTATTGCAATTAAACCTGTTAATATAAATACCGGCAATGCTCCTATGGATGCTCCAAATAATCCTCCGCCAAATGCTGCTACTAAACTTAATGTACTCATAATTTATACTCCTTCAATTATTATAGTATCTTTATTTGTTTCTGTAACTATACCTGAAATACTTGCATGCACTCTGCATCCCATTTTTCCGTCAAGCATGTCTGCAATTAAATTTCCTTTTTTGACTTTATCTCCTACTTTAACTACTGCTTCAGCAGGAGCACCAATATGTTGCTTTAAAGAAATTGATACTTTATTGAATTGTTGTTTTACTTCAGTTAATGGAGCTTCAATGTCATATTTGTACAAACCTAATTTTGAAATCAGCCTTTTTACAGGATATTTTTTATATTCTCTGAAAGGATGAACTTTATCAGGTGTATTTTGTAGATTATTTTTTATACCATTTTTACTCATATTAACTTTTAATAGGCTATTAACTTTCCAAGGTTTTAAATTCATAACACATGCATATTGACACAGTCTACATTCACAGCATAAAAATGCTGTTTTGGGAAACTCTGAGTCAGCATTAACACCGGCATAGCTTTCCATTCTTATGAGTTTATTTGGTTCTATTCTATGTCCAATTAAATTTCTTGGACACACTTCTGTACATAAACTACAATGCATGCAGGAAGTTCTTGCTTCCTTAAGCATTTGAGAAATATCCTTAGTTAAATCAGTTATAAGAGGATGGTCAACAGAAAGTACAATAAGCCCTTTTGTAGTTTTAGTCACTGGCTTGTCTTGTTCTATGATTTTACCCATCATAGGTCCTCCATTTATAACAACATATTTGTCAACAGTAGGACCTCCTGCTAAATCTATTACCTCTTTTACAGTAATGCCAATGGGTACTTTAACTGTAACTGCATTTTTTACTTCACCTGTAACGGTGATATATTTCTCAGTTACATTTGTTTCATTAAAGTATGCCTCATAAATATTAAGAGCTGTTTCAACGTTTAAAACTATCACTCCCACATTTAATGGTATACCACCTTCAGGCACAATTCTTTTTGTAACTTCATAAACAATTACCTGTTCATCACCTGCAGGATAAAAATTATCCAATTTAAATAAACTAATATTTTCATAATCATTTATATACTTGTTAATATTTTCTATTGCATCTTTATATTTGCCTTTTAAGGCGATATATCCATGTTCAGCACCTGTTTGCTTCATTACAAGTTTTAAACTTTGTAGCAGCTCTTTTGATTTAGAAGACAAAAGTTGTTGGTCCACTCTTAGAAGAGGTTCGCATTCAGCCCCATTAATAATAACATACTGAGCCTTACTATTAACTTTTATATGCGTTGGAAATCCTGCACCTCCGGCCCCTAATATTCCTGCACTTTTTATTAGGTCAACAAGATTTTTTTCCATTTATATCACCTCTTATCTAATATGAAAACCATCAACCAACACGCATCTTCTTTTTCTTGCAAAATACTTTGCTGATGTTAATCCTTCGCCTGTAGGTCCTGCTATAGTAAAAGTAGTGTAACCTTCTCCGCCTACACCAATACCTGCATAGGAAGGACCATTTTTAACAAATATTGTTGTTTGAATAAGTTTTGCCATTTTTGTAAGCTTGTCAACATTTTTAGAGTGCATTATAGCAGTATGTCTGTTGCCATGTTCTGCTTCAATAGCTACATCAATTGCTTCATCCACATTTGCAGCTCTAACTATAGGAAGTATCGGCATCATTAATTCATTTTGGACAAATGGGTGATCCTTGCTTGTTTCCATTATTATGGCTTTAATATCTGAATCAGCTTTAATTCCTAACTTCTCCAATATATAAACAGCACTTTTTCCCACAAAATCTTTATTAGGTCCATTATTTTCATTTAGCACAAGTTTCTCTAACTCTTTTAACAAATCATCGCCTTTAATTTCATATGCACCTGATTTTTTCATATTGAAAATCAAATAATCTGCAACTTGTTCAACTGCTATTACTTCCTTTTCAGCTATGCATGGTAAATTGTTATCAAAACTGCAACCATCAATAATATCAATTGCTGCTTGTTCAATGTCTGCTGTTTCATCCACTACAACAGGAGGGTTGCCCGCACCTGCCCCAATAGCTTTTTTTCCTGTAGACATTACTGTTTTAACAATTTCAGGTCCACCTGTAGCAACAATCATTTTAACTTTTTCATGATTCATTAAAATATTAGAATTTTTTACAGAGGGTTCATAGACTGTTGTTACTAAATTTGCTGGAGCACCTGCTTCTTCAAGAGCTTTGTTTATTAATTTAACAGTTAGAACAGAAACTCCTTTAGCTCTTGGATGAGCACCAAATACAACTGAATTTCCTGCTGCAAGCATTCCTATTGAATTGCATATAATTGTTTCTGAAGGATTTGTTGTTGGTGTTATTGCACCTATTACACCATACGGTGACAGCTCCACTAATGTTATTCCATTGTCTCCCGTCATAGCTTCAGTAATAAGGTCTTCTGTTCCAGGAGTCTTTATTGCAGCTAATTTATTTTTAATAATTTTATGTTCGTATTTTCCCATTCCTGTTTCTTCAGCACCAAGCTTTGATATTAATTCTAAATTTTCTTTTTTTATTATTACATCTCGGATTGCTTTTATATATTTTTCTCTTTCAGAAATAGAACAGTTCATATAATTTTTTTGAGCAATGTATGCTGCTTCGATTGCTTCTTCCATATCATCAAATATACCGTAGCCATATTCATTTGAATTATCTAAAGTACCTACTTCTTCCATAACTCTTCTGACAATCATTTCAACTGCTGATACATCCATTTTCATTTTAAATACATCCTTTCTTTATTTTCTCCAAGACATATGATCCAATTTGCATATCTTCATCAACACTTCCGCCGCTTATACCGATTGCACCAACAACTTTACCTTTATACTTATATGGGAACCCTCCACCAAAAACAACTATTCTACCATTATTGGTATTTTGAATTCCATAAAGAGCTTTATCGGGTGTTGATAAATCTGAAAGTTCGTGTGTAGGCATTTTTAAGGCATTTGATGTATATGCTTTATTTATGGATATATCAATACTTCCAAGAAGTGAATTTTCCATTCTTTGAAAAAGTATTAAATTGCCTCCAGAATCAACTGCTGAAAAAACAATAGGGACATTTATCTCTTTCGCCTTTTCTTCTGCAATATCGGCCATTATTTTAATATTTTTCAAATTAAACTCAGCTTGCATATTGTTTTCTTCTTTTGACTTTAATTTGTCCATTATTAATTCAATAGCCTTTTCTTTTATTTTTTCTATTTCAACATAAGTTTCTTCAAGTCTTGCCAGGGCATAAACAGCATCGGACAATCTGTTTACATACTTAAGTAATTCTTCCCTAACATTTTCTGCGTTTTTTAATGTTATTATGCTTCTTTCAGCTCTTCTTACAATCGTTCTTGCTACATGCAATACTGAAGATATTTCATTTGCACCAGGTATAACAAAAGAAGTTTGTGCTCCTGTTACTTCATAGCATTTATCTATTGTTTTTTCTAAAAAATCAATATCTGAGTTAGATACTTTGCTGCTTATCATTTCTATTCCTTTTTCATCACTGGCTAACTCAGCAGCCACTAAAAATAATTTTTTTTGAATAGTATTAATTATATTTTTTACTTCTTCATTTTTAGTCAGGGCAAATGCCATTCCAAGCATAGAATTAGCTTCATCAATTGTTCCGTAACATTCAACCCTTAAATCATTTTTGTTTACCCTTTTTCCACCAAACAAACTTGTTTGACCTTTATCTCCTGATTTTGTATAAATATTTGACAAATACACCACTTCCTAATCAATAGATTCAATGTTGTCCACTATTCCGACTATTGCTGCATCTATGGTAGAGTCACTTTTACCCATTACATATCTGGCTGAGCTTCCATTCGAAACAATTACTAACTCTCCCGTACCTGCTCCAACAGAGTCCACAGCTATTTCAGTACCCTCAATAGGTTCTAATTTTGATGTGAGCCTTTGAACCAAAAGCAGTTTCGTTCCGACCAAACTTTGATCTTTACTTGTAGATACAACTGTTCCAACAACTTTACCTAAATACATATCATCACCTTTATTCCTTTATTAATTTGATATTTAATCTGGCTGCTTCTTCTTTAGCTAAATCGGTAATAACAGCATTTTTATCAATTTTAATAATTGAAAAACTATTATTATCTATAATACAGCCCCTACTTATTATTTTATCTTTTAACCAAATTTCTTTATGAACATCATCAGCTAAAACCTTATCTGACTTTAAATTTGGTTTAGAGTATTTATAAGAAAAAGAATTATTAACTTTTTCTGCCAAATTTTCTGAAGTAGTCAACTTTATTCCATAGCTTCTTAGAGCCATCATATTGTTTCTTAATTTTTCTTTATATGCTTCATTAACATTAAAACCTTTATTGTTTCTCTCTTCATTATCCGGACAACATCCGTTAATTGAAGCTATTACAGTCTTTCCTTCTGCCATAGAATCACTAATAATATTTGTAACTAAATTATCACATATGCAATTAGCTATTTTAGCTGCAGTATTAATTGTAAGACTTGGAATTATGATAAAATTATTGTTTTTTATCAAACTATTTATATCTACTAAAGAATCTTCAGTTATAACATCATCTACTGACAACATGTCTTTCAACAGCCCCTTGCTCAATGCTATTTCAGCACCTTTAGACATTACAAACCTGAACTTCCAACCATTGCTTCTTAAAATTCTCAAAGACTTAATGGATTGATTAAATCCAATTGTTGAACCTGTAAAAAGCACTAACGCAGTTTTATTTAATTCATTAATTTTTTCAATTACCTTTTCAGCTATATATTTTACTATAGCTTCTTCAATTGATTTTTTGATGTCATTTTTATTAACCATATGGCACCTCTATAATCTACAGCTCATAGCTATGCCGAGAGGAGTAACAAGAAGAGGTTCGTAAGGTTTTATAGTTTTGATTTTTGTTTCTTTTTTAAAAACTTTTTCAAAATCTAAAAAAGAACAAGCTCCTCCAACTACATAAATAGTTGTCACATCATAGCCCATTATAAATTTATTTACTATTGAAGCCATTTTTTCTACAACTGGCTTAATAATAGGAAATACATTTTTTTCATTTAACTTGTTTAATTTAAAATCTTCTGCTTCTGCAATTGACATTCTATTATAACCCGCTAATACCAATGTCATATGAGTTCCTCCAGTAGGTTCATCGGCAGTAAAAACAACATTTCCATTTTTTATTATGCTAATGCCCGTTGTTCCACCTCCAACATCAACTACTGCACCATCCATTATTTTCAAAACTTTTGATGCAGCCGTTGGTTCATCAATAACATTTGTAACCTCAAAATCAGAAGCTTCCACAACATTTGAAATAACCTTAACATTGCCTTCAATTATTCCCGGTGGTATAGCAGTCGCAGCATACCTTAGCTCTCTGCCAATAATTTGTTCTACATCTAATTTTAATTTTCTTACAATTCTTGAAGCTCCTATAAAATCAACAACTATACCGTCTTTAACAACAGAAGATGGATACATTGCTCCGGCTATGGGTCTGTTATTTGAATCTGTTACAGCTAAAACTATATTTGCAGTGCCTAAGTCAACCCCTACTTTTAGTTCACCCTCAAAAGGATTATATTTTTTTTCTGTTATCAACCTTGAAAATTCTTTAATAGTTTCATTACAAATTGTTAAGTCCAAAATATCACCCTTTTTTAACTATTTTTACTGTATCATCATTTTTAAGGCTAAATGCATTTGCTTCATCCAAATCAACATGCATTTCTAAAGCATATTGATCCGATACTCTTATTAAAACATTGCCCAATATACCTTTTCTTTCTCCAGATACTTCAACATCCACTATATCTTTGTCTTTAAGATTCAATCTTTTAGCTATTTCTCCAGTCATATGAATATGTCTCAGCGCTACTATAATTCCTTGAGAGCAAATTACTTTTCCTTTTGGACCAATAATTTCAAATGATGCAGAATCTTTTATTTTTCCAGATTCCCTAACTGGTGCATTAATTCCTAATTTAAACCCATCAGTCTTTGATATTTCTGCCTGTGTTTCATCTCTCAAAGGTCCTAAAATTCTGACATTTTCTATAAAACCTTTAGGACCTTTGACAGTAACAAGTTCTTTTGATGCGAACTGTCCAGGTTGTTTTAAATCTTTTAACTTAGACAGTTCGTATCCTTTACCAAAAAGTACGTCTAAATGATGTCTGCACAAGTGTACATGCCTGTTTGAAACACCTATAGGAATTAAAACTTCTTTTTCTATATTCAATTCTTCAATAATCAATTTAGTAATGAGTTTTATTAATTCTTCATTAGACGTGTTCATTTATTCACCTGATTATTCTGCACTTGCTACTTTAGGCAGTATTTTTTCAACATCAGTATGAGGTCTTGGAATTATATGTTTTGAAATTAACTGTCCCACTTTTTCAGCCGCAGCTGCTCCTGCATCCACTGATGCTTTAACAGCTCCAACATCCCCTCTTACCATTACAGTTACTAATCCTGAACCTATTTTTTCATAACCAACTAATGTCACATTAGCTGATTTTGTCATTGCATCAGCAGCTTCGATAGCTCCTACCAATCCTTTTGTTTCTATTAAACCTAAAGCTTCACCCATTTTTTATTCCTCCATAATTATTTATTTTTATAATTCATACAATTTTTCCTTAACTCGCCTTTTTTTCTTTTGCAATTAGGATCTTTGCAAATATTGCAAGTAATTGTAATTATAGTTTTTTTTTTTCATCCGCTACATTCTTTAAGAAAACCGAAGCAGTATCAATTTTTGATTCTTCTAATAATATTATTTTATCTTCTATTACTGTTTCTTTATCAGTTTTAATTACACAAGTATCTTCTATTGATTCTAAAGATTTACTTTCTTCAAGATCGTCAATACATTCAATTTTATTTTCATATCCCACAGTATCATTATTTCTTATTAATAATTTGATTTGTTCACTTGGTCTTGGTATAATTTTAAAGCTTACTACCTTATTTACTTTCATTGCAGAAATTTTAGCTGCTTCTATTGCTGCCTTAACGGCACCCACATTGCCTTCTATTTTAATTACAGCCATGCCATCACCTTTAGTAAGTTCATAACCTACTAATGAAACATTTGCTGTTTTCAAACATATATCTGCAGCTTCTATTGCTGCGGCAAGACCTACAATTTCTATAATTCCAAGGCTCAACTCAGACATATTAACACCTCCTTATAGAATTCTATATCTGTATTTCTTTAAAGGGCATTTTTTTTACAAGTCTTGCCCCATTGGTTCCTAAAGACCGGATTGAAGAGATTTTACTTTTAAAGTTTATTTTAAATAATGGTGATAATTTATCCAATTTTTCAAAGTGCAGAGCTATTTCACTATTACTGATTCCAAATCCTACTCCAAGTTTAGAACTGGTGCAAGCTTCATAACTTAAGCTTATTGCATCAGAATTTTCACAGGATATCAGCTCATAAGGAATGCCTTCTTCCTCAATACCATAAAGTAAAGCTTTAAAACTAAATTCATTCACCTGTTTACAATGATAAATCTTAATTGATGGTTTGCTGTTAATATCTTGTTGTAAAATCATATAATTCACCTTCAATATCCCGTTGATAATACAAGACCCGAAGCCACTGCATTTCTTGGTCCTTCAGTTCCTCTTATATTTCCTCTGCCTGCCACAACATTATAATGGGACAATGCATTAGTAACTAATTGAGGAACTTCAAAATCAAGTGCTGACCCTCCTACTAAAACTACAAATTGTATATCCCTTATACTGTTAGTAGGGCTTACTTTGCTTAATGCTCTTAATGCATTTGTTACAAATACTTTTTCTTTTGAAGATTGTCTTATATTTTTAATTTTTTCCAACGGCATATTGCTTCCTACAGAAACCATACCGTCTTCTTTTATGAGAACAATCTTTGCAAATAATTTAGGATCTAATTGAGTTTCAAAAAACTCTGCAGTACCATCTTCATGTCTTATGTGGAATAAGCTTTCTACCTTTGCTAATGGGTATCTTTTTACATCTTCTGCCATTTCAAAAGAATCAAGCCCCATTTCTGACATAATGAGCATGGTAACCATGTTTCCTGCTCCAGCTAAATGTATGGATTTTATTTCTCCATCTTTATTTATTATAGATGCATCTGTAGAACCCGCTCCCATATCAAGAATAGCCAGCGGTTTACTTGTACCAGGTGTTGTCAAAGCTCCTCTTATTGCCATATCTGCTTCAACGCCACCTATTATTGTCTTTATTCCGATTTTTTCTGCAAGTTGTTTACCTATGATTTCCATCTGAAGCTTATCGGCTTTAACCATTGCAGCAATTCCTACAGCATTTTCTAATGAAAATTCATTAGCAAGTCCACCTCTCACTTTTTGAGGAACAAAGGTATCTACTGCCAATAAATCCTGTATTTTAATTGATTTAGGATGCTGACTTGTAAGATTTGACATAACTTGCCTTACCTTTTCAAGCATTCCTCCTGCATTAGTTCCAGGCTCACCTTTTATATCATCTACTTCAAGTACTGAATTTACAGCAGACATTATTTTTTCTGCACCTTCATCAATATTAACAGAAACTTTTTTTTTAGAATTTATAACTTCTAAAATTCCTGCAGGTATTCTTCTTTCCTTAACATCGCCTTTGGGAGTTTTAATAACAACAGCTGAGCGGTTTCCTATTAAAGCCCTTGCTATAGGTACAACCTGTATAGTTTCATCAGAATTTAACTTAAATAGTGTAGCTATCCCATATGGATTTGATAATACTTCAACAACACCGCCTACTTGTGCCACTTCAATAGCTGAAAGCATTCCAATAGGAACCTTATCTATTAACTCTACCTCATCAACAATAGGTATTTTTTTAGCCAATCTGTTGTTGATGAGCACACCGTCATCATTCTGAATTATAGCACCCGTTATATTTATCCTATTTTGAAATAAATTAATATTTTTTGCTGCAGACTCAAAACTTATATGGGATGGAATTACTACTATATAGTCTTTATTTTCTTCGGCGCTTTGCAGATTTTCAATATTTATTGATTCTCCAACACCAATTCCAATTCCTCCCGGAGTAGATGGATTATGTCCTATCATAGTTGATTCAGTTATTATTGTTTCAGTAATAGTTTCCATTGCAACATCACCTATAACTGGTGCAGCTTCGTTGATTCTAACTTCACATAAATCGTCAATATTCAAATTTGCTTTATTCAAAGCTTCAGTAAGAGATTTAAATACTCCGTTTATGTTTTGTTGAGTACCTTTTATACCAGTTGTAGAAACTATTCCACTTGACAGAAACGTAACACCTTTATCATCTATTTTAGCCAAAGCAACTTCAGTTGTTGCATTGCCAATATCTACACCAGCCACTATCTTCATAAAATACCTCCATTGCTAAAACTAACATTTAGTCTTTTTTAAGTCTTCCTCTTATTTCATAAACATCCGCTGATTCTCTTATGAAACTTGAATTAATTTTACAGTTATATTTGTTTTCTAATTCATCGGCTATATCATATAATTCCTTTTTTGTTGAACGATATGGACGAAGAGCATTATATATTTCAAGAAGTCTGTCATCAGGAACTTTTATTAATTCAGATGCTCTCCTTAAGTTTCTTGCAAATGCATCTCTGCTTATTGATTCAGCTACCTGTGCTTGCATCTCCAATGTTTCTGGAGATATTCTCATATCATTTGGGCCTAACTCACCTTTTATCAGCTTTTCTAATGTCATTTCAGACAGAACTTTTCCTGTTGGAGATTTCAACTGATTAGGTATTTTTTCACCTAAAGGATAGCTTGATGCATCTATTTTTTGAGAAGCTGTGCAAGTATCATCAGCTACAATGCTTTCTTTACTCATATTTTTCATTACTTCTTCTATTAATTGTTTTAATAATTTTTCTTGATCCATTATTACCACCCCTGTTATTATTTAAATTCAACCTTAATTTCTTGTGGTTTTTTATCACTGTCAACATACTGAGTTTCTTTTATGTGCAGCAATGCTGCAATAGCTTGATATTTAGGTCTCGCCATTTGGTCATTTTTTACAGGAACCGGTGCAGGAGACTCGCCTTTAGCATATTTTGCTGCGTTTTTGCCTATCTGTCTGTAAGTTGCCAAGTCAATTAATGGTGCTTGTGAAAACAATTCTAAATTACTCAATGGGAACAAATCTTTTTGGTGTATAACTGTAGTTCCTTTTGATTGAATTCCTATACCAATTCCTGAACCGCTTAGTTTTGCTGAATCATGGGATACAAAAGCAACATCAGATGTTCTATAAATTCTTACAATTCTGTAATTCATGCCTTCTTCCTCAATACCAGCAATAACTTCTTTTAAAACTTGATCATGAGGTATTCCTATTATTGTTTTAGTCTGATGTTTTCCAAATGCTGCTGCTAATCCAATAACAACTTCATTTGGTGCCTTGCCTTGAGCAAAGGTACCTACTTCAGTAAGAGTCATATTACCTGTTTCATCAGCTATTGAAGAAGTTTTCAGTACAGGTTTATCATTATTTAAATTCATTTCCTTTAGAACTTCTTCTATAACTTTTTTAATTAATTTTTCATCCATAGCCATATTTTTCACCTCTCTTAGAAATCTTCAGGGCTAACTGCATTTTGAATATTGCTGATTTCAGCCCATCTTTCTTTGCTCATTTGATATCCTGTTTGTGGTCCTGCATAATCATTAGCATAATTTACAGCACTTATAACTTTAAAATCTTTATCCAATATGGCAGATGTATGCAAATAGTCGCCTGCAACTCTTTGTTTAAGCATTTTAAATACGCTTTCTGCAACATCCTCAAATCCAGCTTTATATAATGCCTTAACAATATCTACACCAGTTATTCCTTTGCTAATAAGCTCTTCAGCTGCTTTTAAATCTTCAACTACATTTCTGTCAGGCATATCCTTACTTCCATGAGCATAAGTTGCTGCTTCAACTTCATTGTCAGTAATTTCTGGCAATTCAAGCTCTCTAAACAATGCTTGTATAGCTTTTGCAGCCTTGTTTCTTACCTTTATAACATCTTGTTCGCTAACAGGTTTTAATCCACCGTCAACTTTCAAATCTCTTTGAATAATATTCCAATCATCATAGTCTTCAGCGTCCCAGTTTGATCCTGCAAACATATTATCGTAGTTTGGTGTTGAGCTGTAACCTGAACAAATATAATCTGTTCCCGGTACAAATTGCATCAATGTACGAGCAACTCTTCTTAAATCTGAATGTGTAAAAGTCTGATCATTGCTTGATGCACATTCAAGATCTAACATCATTCCTATTAAGTTTTCAGCAAGAATAGCTCTTATACCTCCAGGAACACCCGCTGGAACTCCTACGCAGCTAACAGAACCATTTTGTGTTCCTTGAACTCCCGCACCCTTAGTTACAAATTGGCATCTTGCTTCAAGATAAAGCATGGACTTTCCTTCTGCATATCCCATTTGAACTTCTGAACCAGTTCCTGATGTAAATCTCATTTTCAAACCTCTTGATGCATAGCATGAAGCTAAAAATGATTTTGACCATGGTGTATCATCGCCATCCATAAATACAGGTTCAGTACCATAAACTGAAACTGTTTCAGCATAAGCAGTAAAGCCTCTCATACCAAGCACTAATTCAGTAGCTTCTTCAACTGCACATTGAGTTAAAACTCCTGGTCTTCCAACTTGTGATCCTATTAAAATACCTAAAGCATTAAATGGGGCATATCTTACTATACCTACAGTTGTTTCTTGTTCATCAAATCCACGAATAGCTGCTTCAGCTGCATCTGCTGCTATCTGTATCATATTATCTTTTAAATTTGTTACGTGGCATTGGTTTGAAGGAATTTTTCTTGCTCTCATTTTTGTTGCTGCCATCATCATTTCAAGAACATTCATTTTTCCTACAACTTCAACTATTTTAGCTGGTGTCATACTTAATGTTAATGTTAATATTTCTTTTCTTGAAACATTAATATCAACAAGTTTTCGTGCTAATTCCAAAGAATCCATAGCCATAACTTTTTCTGCATTATCTAAATTTATTGCATAGTCAGCAATAAATATATCTAACATATCAAAATCTTTTCTCGCTTTTCCGTCTAACTCTGTTACTTTTCCACCATTTATTTTTATGCTTGGAATAGGGTCATTAGGGCTGTCCATAGCAATAAGACCAACCTCAGCCCATTCCTTAACAAAACCATCTTTGTTTACAGGTCTTTGTGCTAATGCTTCAAATCTTTTTGATTTCATTAAAATACACTCCTTAGTAAATTTTTATATATACGATACAGTTGAAGATTTTACTTCATCATCACTCAATGAACCTAAAAGTTGTTTTCCAACTTCTCTTGCAGCAAAAATCGCTTGTCTTACAGCTCCAGAATCACCAGAGAATGTACAAATTACTTCATTAGAAAAACTAGTACCGCCGTTGCCAGGAGTAGCGTATCCAATAACATCAACTGTAGCAGCTTTAACTGCTGTATCTGCCATTAAAACACCTATTGCTGCAGGAGCTCCAACTGTAATACCAAAGGATTTTCCAATAGGAGCACCAAAAGCTTTGTTTAATGCATAGCTTGCTCTTGCAGTATATTGAAATTCTAAATGTCCTGCTGAAGTTCCATATACGTCTCCAAAAGTTCTATCCAATTCTTTCAATGTTACTTCAACTGCTCTTCTTGCATCAGAAACATCTTCAGCACCAAATATAATTAAACTACCGTGTCCTGCTCCGCCTTCAGTATCTCTTGGCAATTCAATAGATAAAATTTCACTATTTGTAGCCTTTATAGCTTCATCTGCAGCGAATATATGAGGACCTGCCCCAGTTCTTGCTCCAACTATTCCTATTGATTTATACTTTTTATCAATTTTCATCATTTCATGAAGTTTATAATCAACGTTTGCAATAACAAGACCTATTGTATGTCCAATAGCAGTTCCTACAAATTCTGTTAAATTAACTGTATTTGTTTTACTTTTTTTAACTTCTGTTTTCATTTCTACAGGTGTTTCTTTTACAGTTTCTACATCACCCATTTTTTTCATTACTTCATCCATTATCTTAGTCATTAAATCATCCATTATTATAATCCTCCATTATTATTTATTAGGTAATATTTTTTCTATATCAGTATGTGGTCTTGGTATAACATGAACCGAAATAACTTCTCCTACTTTAGAAGCTGCAACAGCACCAGCATCTGTAGCTGCCTTAACAGCTCCTACATCTCCTCTAACCATTACTGTTACTAATCCAGAACCTATTTTTTCATATCCGACTAAAAATACATTTGCTGATTTCACCATTGCATCAGCTGCTTCAA
>DIVM01000270.1 GCA_002435835.1 Firmicutes bacterium UBA6132 | reverse complement strand
CTAATTCTTGAAAAGCAAAAATAGTTACTTATTCATAAAGCAAGCACAAAAAAAAGCCTTGAAGGAAAACAGGTGAGTTATGAAAGAGATTAGAAGAATAAAAATTAATGGAACACCTAATCGCATGGGGCTAATATTTGCAGTTTTAAAGGCTATTGCAGAATATGGTATTAATATTATTACAATGGAATCAGACCCTTATATTTGTTGTAAAATTGAGTGGGATTCTTCTATGTCCGAAGATAACTTCAGCAATTTTATGAAAAAAAAGATTCCTGAAATTGAAAGTATTTCATATATTGATTTAATGGAATATGAGAGAATTGAAGTTGAACTTGAAACACTTTTAAATAATATTAATGATTATATACTTAAGTTGAATCCAAATGGAGACATAACAAGCTGCAATATAAAATCAGAAATATTTATAAAAAAGATAAATGGTGTCAATATTCATATCAATGAAATTATTCCTAAAACTATTTTAAATTTAAAAAATACAATAGATTCTGTAAGTGTTGAATTTATGTATAAGATAGGAACTAAAGAAAAGGCATTTTTAGCTAATATAAATCCAATAAAGAATGAGGCAGATGTCATAACCAGTTATATTGTCATTATCAATGAAATGTCAAATATAATGCATTTAATTAATACAATTATGAGGCCGTCAATGGTAACGTTTGATGATATATTAGGTGAAAGCAAGGAAATGAAAAATTCAATAAATTTAGCCAAATCAGTAGCGCCCACATCATCTTCTGTTTTGATACGTGGAGAAAGCGGAACGGGGAAAGAGTTGTTTGCCAGAGCAATCCATATGGCCAGTAAAAGATCTAATGCACCTTTTGTTGCTGTGAACTGTGCTTCTATTCCTGAAGCATTGATTGAGAGTGAGTTCTTTGGATATGAAAAAGGATCTTTTACGGGAGCGGATACATCTGGAAAACAAGGGTATTTTGAGTTGGCTAGAGGTGGCACATTGTTTCTTGATGAAATTGGAGAACTTGCTTCTCATTTGCAGCCTAAGATTCTCAGAGCAATTCAGGAACAAAAAATACGTCGCATTGGAGGAAAACATGAAATTGATGTCGATGTAAGGATTATTTCAGCAACTCACAGAAACTTGGAAAAGATGATTAAAGAAAAGAGTTTCAGGGAGGACTTATATTATAGATTAAATATTATACCAATTTATATTCCTCCCCTTCGAAAGAGAGAGGGTGATATTCTTCTCTTTACTCATTTTTTTGTGGAAGATATATCAAAAAAACATGGAAAGGAAAATGTGAAAATTGAGGATGATGCAATGAGTGCACTGCTGAAGTATGATTGGCCAGGCAATGTCAGAGAACTTAACAATATTATTGAACGTGCAATCTGTGTTTCTGATGGTATAATCAAAATGGACGACTTGATGTTGGACAAAGAGTGCACCCCTGATACTGCATCGACACAAATATCAAAAATAGAAGATGATTATCCAATCGATTTACCTAAAAAATTATTGGATATTGAAGAAGCATATATTTTGAAAGCTTTTAAATCCTTTGGATCATACAGGAAAGTAGCTGTAAACTTAAATATTTCTCATACTACAGCAATGAATAAGCTTAAAAGATTTATAAAAAGAGTGTAAAAATAATTTACGGATGTAAATTTTATTTACGCATATTGTAAAAGATATTTACAATATGCGTTTTTTTATTGTATCAACAAAATTATATGGCATAAATAGTGGCTTTTCAATATTAATTATGGTTGGCATGAAAATTGCTCTAT
This sequence comes from Firmicutes bacterium UBA6132, assembly GCA_002435835.1. The sequence continues at coordinate 12,220 of DIVM01000270.1, read as the reverse complement.
CATATAGTGTAAAGTTCAAATTTTATTAATAAAAGGAGGATGAAGTGAGAATTTTATTTATCAGGCCAATTATTTCAGATAGGCCAAATCATTTGGAGGAAGAAATTATTAAGGAATTTGCTTCGAGTGAAACGGAAGTGGTAGCGCGATGTATACAATACGGGCCGTCTTCTATAGAAAATGAATATGATTTGTGTTACAGTGCTCCTTTTGTTGTAGAAGAGGCTAAAATGGGCGAAGAAGATGGATTTGACGGGATTATAAGTTATTGCTTTGTTAACCCGGGAGCTGATGCGTGCAGAGAAGCAGTTCGAATTCCTTGTTTGGGTTCAGGAGAAGCATCTATTTCACTTGCATTATCTATAGGTAGGAAAATAGGAATTGTTACTATTTTGCCTAATATACTTCCGCTTATAGAAAAACAAAATAGAGATTATATAAGCATAGGGAAAATAGTATCTGTACGAAGTGCTGACATACCTGTTCTAAGTATTGGAAATGATTCTGAATCTGCACTGAACAAACTTTATGAAGAGTCAAAAAAGTGTATAACAGAAAATGGTGCAGATGTAATTGTGCTGGGATGCACGGGTTTTGCCGGTTATGCCTCAATAATACAAAAAAGGCTTGAAGACGAAGGATATTCAGTTTCTGTATTAGATCCTGCAGGTGCATCTATACGTATGATGGAAGCATTGATAGCATGCAATGCAAAGCATGGCCGCAATACTTATATGGCTACAATTGAGAAAAAANNCAAAAAAATAATGCGGAGGTGTTTCATATGATAGAAAAAAGTTCAATTTCTAATATTGAAGAAGCCAAAATTTTTATTGATGGTTGTACGCTGCTTGGAGTTGGAGGAGGGGGAAATCCTGCAGAAGGTTTAAAAGTTTTAAGTGAAGCATTGGAAATTAAAGGGGAAATAACATGGGTAAATGTGGATGAAATTGATGATGACGCAGTTGCAATCTGTACATTTCTAATGGGTTCTACGGCGCCGTTGACAGAAGATAAAGAAAGACAAATGGTTACTTTAGGATTGACAGATAAAAAATATCCCAAAAATATGATGAACGCTGTAAAAGAGTGGGAAGAATATACTAAGAAGAATGTTGATATAATAGTAGCACTAGAAGTAGGAGGGTCAAATTTACCAATTCCCATGGCAATTGCAAAAATGTTGGATAAAACCATAGTTGATGGTGATTATGCAGGAAGGGCTATACCAGAAATATTTCAAATTAGTCTTATGACTGAAGATGTAAATTTCTGCCCGGCAGTCAGCTTTGACAAGTTCGGTAATATTTGTATCATGAAAGATGCATTAAGTCTAACTTTGGCGGAGCGTATTGGTAAATATTTGAGCGAGGTATCCTTTGGTTCCACTGCGTTGGCAGGATTTCCTGTTACAGGGAAACAGCTGAAGCGTCTATTGGTGAGAGGTTCTATCAGTAAAGCTTATGAAGTAGGCAAATTATTGAATGGAGCTAAGAAAGAGAAAGGGACATTAGCATCAAAACTTAAAACTTCAGGAATGAAGCGTATTTTTAGAGGAATTGTTATAAAGAAGGAATGGAAAGATGAAGCTGGATATTACATGGGCATTCATACATTAAAAGGCATTCAGGATTTTGAGGGACATGAGTTAAAAATGTATTTCAAGAATGAAACCCATATTGCTTGGATTGATGGAGAGTATATAGTTTCAAGTCCTGACTTGATTTGCACCATTGAGCCAAATCTAATCAAGCCGTTGAGAAATGACGATATTGTTGAAGGAAATGATATAGAAATATATGTTGCAAGCTGCAATCCGATATTGAAAGCGGAGCAGGTAATTAAATACTTAGAACCAAAGTATTTTGGATTTGATATTGAGTATAAAGAAATTTAAATGTGAAAAGGAGGAAATGGAATGGATTATGGATTTTTGGCTTTATTACCACCAATTATTGCTATTTTATTATCGTTTTTAACAAAGGATGTTGTTATTTCTTTATCAGCAGGTGTTTTTTTAGGAACTACAGTAATTTATGGTTGGAATCCTTTTTTAGGGCTAATTAATAGTGTATCTGATTTCATTGTTCCAAGTATGGCCAGTGAATGGAACGCTGCAATTTTGTTTCAAGCTGCTTTGTTTGGAATTATGATTACATTTTTACAAAACAATGGCGGAGCCGTTGCTCTGGCTAATGTGATGACAAAAAGAATGAAAACAAAAAAAAGTACACAAGTTGCAGCTTGGTGTTTTGGTATATTAATTTTTTTCTCTGATTATTTTAATACATTAATGGTTGGAGGATTGTTTAGACCAATGACTGATCAAAAAAGAATTTCCCGTGAAAAACTAGCATATATTTCTGACAGCACAGCATCTGCAGTATGCTTGTTAGTTCCATTTTCTGCATGGCTTGCATATGTTATGGGATTGATAGGAAGTTCATACGTGGATCTTGGAATACAAGAATCGCCATATTTGGCTTATTTAAAAACTATCCCGTTTAATTCTTATGCTATTTTAGTTGTAGCTTTTGTGTTTATAATTGCTGTTACCGGAAAGGATTTCGGACCAATGCTTAAAGCTGAAAAAAGAGCAGAAACCGGTGAAGTCCTTAGAATAGGCTCTAAACCTCTAAGTTCCAAAGAATTGACTGATGCAAAGTTTGAAGCTAAAACTTGTGATTTATCTAGCTTTTGGTTACCAATTGTTGTAATGATGGGCTCTATTCTACCGATTTTACTTTGGGCTGGCGGATTTCCTGAAAAAGGTTTTGTAGAAGCAATTGGATCAGCTAATGGCGCTATTTGCTTAGCATGGTCTGTTCTTCTTGGTGTAATTGTTGTAGTAATTCAATCATTGATAAAGAAAACATTTACATTTGTAGAAGCAATGGAATTAATTATGGATGGTATAAAAGGTATGACTATGACTTATGTTATATTGATATTGGCATGGAGCATAGGCAGTTTAACTAAAAGTATGGGTGCCGCTAACTATATAGTTCAATTGATTCAAGGAAATATTCCACTTGTTTTATTGCCTGCATTAGTATTTTTGACAGGATCATTAATTTCATTTAGTACGGGAACGTCTTATGGAACTTTTGCTATTTTGGTTCCAATTGCTATTCCGTTGGCAGTTCAACTGAATGCTCCATTATATCCAATGATTGCAGCTGCATTTAGTGGGGGATTGTTTGGGGACCATTGTTCACCAATCTCTGATACAACAGTAATGTCGTCTACAGGTGCTGCTTGTGACCATATTGACCATGTGAAGACACAGCTCCCATATGCTCTTTTATGCGCTTTAGTATCGACCATTGGATTTGTTGTATCTGCTGCATTTACTTCTGGAATAATTACGAATATTATTATAATTATTGCTTTAATTATTGCACTGTATGTTTTAAATAAAGTTACGGAAAAAAGAGATAATGACTACAAGGTAAAAGGTGAAAGCTAATCACTAAAAGACCCGTCCCGTGTTCTTTAGGCATTATCTAAAAAAATAATGAGGTAAGAGACAATCTTTTATTATGGATTGTCTTTTTTATTGATGAAAATTTCATATATAATTATAATGTTATGGATATTGGGAAACCCATAAGCAAATAACTGTAGAATCTTGTCGAACTACGTATATTGATTTAAACCATTTATTGGTATAATATTAATCTGTCACACTAAATATAAATTATATCAATTTAAAGGGGTAGTAACATGAAAAAAAGATTTTTAGCCTTTATTTTAGCGGCAACTTTGGTATTTGCAATTTTGCCGGCGTATGCAGCTGAAGTGGGCACAAGCAATGAAAAGCAATACGTACTTCCATATTATGATACTTATATTAATATCTCCAACGTAGTATCAGATAACAGTAATGAATACATCACTACAATTAATATTGATGATGGTATGGGAGAATCCCATCAAATAGAAATTGTTAAAGATTTGTATATAACAGCTACAGCTCCTTGTATCGTTACATACGGTCCTGGAGATCAATATGTTAACTATGCAAAGCAGTTGAGCGATGGTTCATATACAACAGATTATGATGCAGGTAATATAAATTTTGATGTTGAGAAATTCTATCTTTTTGAATATGTAGATCGACAAAATTCAGATGAGATTGCCATAGATACTACTAAGGAAGTACCAAATCCCTATGATTATGATTATGCTGTAGGCGGAGAAGGTAATTATGTTATTTTAGATGAAGGAGTTTATAGTATTTCCAATTATCATCCTTCTTTCAGGGGTGCACAGGGGCAATCATTTGCAGATTATAATGTTATATTAACGGTAAAGGGAGCTCCAGAAACATTAACAGCAACTCCAACGGCTTCTAAGGTTCTTGTAAACAAGGAAGAAAGAGCTTTCGAAGCTTATAATATCAAAGGGAATAATTATTTCAAGCTTCGTGATTTGGCTTTTGTAGTAAATGGCACTAACAAGCAGTTTGAGGTTACATGGGATGGTCAAAAAAATTCAATCAATCTTGTGTCCAATAAAGAGTATACCTCAGTAGGAGGAGAGATGGCTGTCAATGGAAATGCAACATCTAAAAATGCAGTTCTTTCTGCTGCTAAGTTTTATGTGAATGGAGAAGAGGCAGTTATTACGGCTTATAATATTAATGGAAATAACTACTTTAAGTTACGGGATATTGCGAAAACATTTAATATTGGAGTAACCTATGATAATGCTACTAAGACCATTGGAATTGACACTTCTATGGACTATAAAGATTAACAAAGTAGGCTTAATTAAATAAATAAACCTGTGTAACCAAAATTATATTAATAGTTTATTTATTTTGAGTTTATGTATTAATTTGTCGGGTATATATTATAAAATATAAACATAATTTAGGAAGGTATTTGTATTAATCAAAACAAAAATTAAAGGAGAACTGAATTATGAAAGGATTTGCAATGTTGAAAATTGGAAGTATAGGTTGGATAGAAAAAGAAGGTCCTACATGTGGACCATTGGATGCTATTTGTAGACCTATAGCTTTGGCACCATGTACATCGGATGTACATACAGTATGGGCTGGAGCTATCGGCGATAGACACAACATGATACTTGGTCATGAAGCAGTTGGTGAAGTTGTCGAGGTAGGTAATTTAGTAAAAGATTTCAAACCTGGTGATAGAGTAATAGTCCCAGCTATAACACCTGATTGGGGATCATTAGAGGCACAAGCTGGCTTTGCACAACATTCTGGAGGAATGCTTTCTGGTTGGAAGTTCTCTAATTTTAAGGATGGCGTATTTGGTGAGCTTTTTCATGTAAATGAAGCAGATGCAAATTTAGCATTGTTGCCCGATGGTATTGACCCTGCTGAAGCAGTAATGTTGCCTGACATGGTTGTTACTGGATTTCATGGAGCAGAGCTTGCAGGTGTTAAGCTTGGAGATTCAGTATGTGTAATTGGTATTGGACCAGTTGGTTTAATGGCTGTTGCGGGTGCTAATAAATTGGGTGCTTCTCATTTATTTGCAGTTGGTTCAAGACCTAACTGTGTAGAAGCTGCTAAGTTTTATGGAGCTACTGATATAATTAATTATAAAAATGGAGATATCGTTGAGCAAATTTTAAATAAAACTAATGGAAAAGGTGTTGACAGAGTAATAATTGCAGGCGGAGACGTTGATACATTTGCTGAAGCTGTAAAAATGTTAAAACCGGGAGGAGCCATTGGCAATGTTAATTATCTCGGCGAAGGAGATTATATCAAGATACCAAGAGTTGATTGGGGTGTTGGTATGGGTCATAAAAGTATAAATGCAGGACTTACACCAGGTGGCAGATTAAAAATGGAAAAAATGGCTTCATTGCTTCAAACCAAAAAACTTGATGTAAGTAAACTTATTACACATAGATTTGAAGGTTTTGAACATATTGAAGAGGCTCTTATGTTAATGAAAAATAAACCTGCTGATTTAATAAAACCAGTTGTAACTATTAAGTGGTAATATTAAAATGTAATAATTGTTCCAAAGTGATAGTGGTAAAAATAACAGCAAAAATTTTTATTTTCGCTGTTATTTTTTTTATTAATGCGTAAACCACTTTCATTATGGTAACCAAGTGGGCAGGCTTCGGTACCTGGTTATAGGTCGAGCAGTGGTAGTATTCGTTCCATTAATTACCACAGTACTTTTTTGAATTTAATCCGATATAAGTATTATGTACCTACAAGGAGACGATAATATGAAAATCAGAAAATTCAAAAAGAATGGAAATGTTAAAAAAACAGATAAAATGGCGGTAAGAATACCTTTGCAAATAATAGGAATTATTGCTGTTGTAATGATATTTATGTGTATTCAATTGAGTAGTTTGCTCAATAGAGCAATGGAAGAAAGAATACAAGAAGAAATTTATTACATATCTGAAGCTAATGCAAAGAAAGCTCAGTCATATCTTGATACTATGAATACAGTTACCAAAACACTTGCATCAGAGGTGTTGAGATATAAAAACATGGATTTTAGTATTGCAAATGAACTGCTTATTGATTCATTAAACAGTGTTTTGAGAGATGACAGAATATTTTCTGCTTACTATGCATTTGAACCAAATGCTTATTTTGCTAACAGCCCCGATGGTTTTTCATATTACGCTTTTCGTGATGGTGAAAGCATAAAAATGGATATACTTCAAGATTATTCTGTATATTCTGAAGGAGATTATTACGCCTCAGCTAAAGATAAGATGTCAGTTCATATAACGGAACCTTATTCATATGAACTTACAACAGGGGAAACAGTGTGGCTGATAACACTGAGTTGTCCTATTATTGATGAAGGCGGTAAATTTATCGGAGTTGCAAATTGTGATATTTTAACTGATTATGTCAGTAATTTATCTTACGAGTTAGGTGGATTTAAAACTTCATATAGTTACCTATTAACTAATAAAGGTACATATATTGCGCACACCAATAATGATGAAAAAGTCGGCACTACATTAGAAGCCGTTTCTGAAACAGATAAAGCTATTCTTAATGCTGTAAGCAATGGAGAACCTATATTTCAAGATAGAACTAATGAAGTTGATGGTAGTAAAGCATTGGTTGTTCATACACCAATACAAATTGGAGACTCAAAAGAAAAATGGTCAAGTGCTTTTGTTATTAGTCAAAAAGAGATGTTTTCATCAGTGAAATCGATTATTATTGTTATAGCGATTATAGGAACAGTTGGACTTATAATATTGGCCTTATTTTGCTATTTGATTCTTAGAAAATCCCTCAAACCAATAGATTATATTATTAAGCTTGCAACGAATATGAAAAATGGCAACTTAAATTCTCAAGAAGAAAAATTTATAAAGTCAAATGATGAGTTAGGGGAATTGACTGAAATATTCATAGAAACATCAAAAATACTCAGCAGTTATATAAATGATATTGATAACGTTTTAAACAGCATATCGTCTGGAAATTTGGATATCAGCGTTGATAGTGAATATGTTGGAGATTTTAATTCAATTAAGATATCTTTAAATAATATTATTAATTCACTTAACAATACTTTCAGGGAAATTCAAGAATCGTCAGATGAAGTTGCTTCAAGTTCAGACCAAGTTGCCGCTGCATCTCAGGATTTGTCACAAGGTGCAACAGAACAAACCAGCTCTGTTGAAGAACTTTCTGCAACAATACAAGATATATCTTTGGCGGTTCAAAATAATGCCAAAAGTTCCAATAAAGCAAATGTAATGGCTAACAGTTTAGGTGAAGAACTTAATGCAGGAAATCAACAGATGAAGTTGACAGTTGAGGCAATGAACACAATAAGTCAAAAATCTGGAGAAATTGGAAAAATTATTAAATCTATTGAAGATATTGCATTCCAGACAAATATTTTAGCCCTTAATGCAGCTGTAGAAGCAGCAAGAGCAGGTGCAGCTGGAAAGGGGTTTGCTGTAGTGGCTGATGAAGTGCGAAACCTTGCTGGCAAGAGCGCTAGTGCGGCTAAAGATACTGCGTTATTGATTCATGATACTATTAAGGCTGTTCAAAATGGTACTGAAATGGTAAATGATACAGAAAAGACATTATTAAAAGTAGTTCAAGAAACTAAGGATATAATTAGCATAATAGAAAATATTTCTAAAGAGACTCAGGAACAATCTTCTTCAATTCATGAAATTACCATTGGCATGGAGCAGATTTCTTCAGTTATTCAGACTAACTCAGCAACAGCTGAAGAAAGTGCAGCAGCCAGTGAAGAACTTTCCAGCCAGGCGGATGTATTGAAAAAATTAGTGATGAATTTTAAACTAAAAGAATAAGCACCGGTTGATAGCAGCAATTGTTTTATATAAATTAAAAAAGCTTTATTTTAGAGAAATTTATTTCTGTAAAATAAAGCTTTTTTATTATTTATTCTATATAGGCTGCCAATCTATCTGCAGATAGTTTTACACAGGAGGATTTTTCTATTATTGAATCTAAATATCTTTCGAAGATTTTGATAATAGATTCTTCTGCAGAAAAATAAAAGTTATATGAAGTTTCATCAGTATAATTATTAGTGTTACCAACTGCTATTGATGATGGCGCTAAAAATATAGAAGGTGTATCAGGACCGAATGTATCAAAATCAATTGTATTTGAAATAGAATAGAATTCAATGTTATCATTTTCTCTAATACAATTACATATGTTCAAAATATGTTCTTTTATATGTTCCTTTGAAAATATATATTTTTGACCACCAATTTCCATACGGCCGGTATTAATATAATATAAAAGCGATGATTCGTAAATTAGTATCTTAATGTTTTTATGCTTAGTATACTTTTCAAAGATATTACCTACATTTACAAGATATTTTACGTGTTCATCCCATTCTTCACCTTGAATATTAAGTTCATTTTTTTCGATTAAAGTATTTAAGATATTTTTTGGAATAAATATTGCTGGCGATTCTGAAAACAATATGCTTTGGTTATCTTGCATAAATTGATTTAGTTGTACATTGGTTTTTCTCAGGGAAATTGGCAGGGCATAGCTTAATATTTTTTCCATATGTCGAATAATTAAGTTATAACTATTGTAAATATCTTCGATATATTTTTTGTCAAAGCTATAATAACAAAGAAAAACAATGTTTTCAAAATTAACAACATTCATAGCAACAGCGTTGTTAATGACTAAAATTTGAGGTGTTTCTTTTTTTTGCTTATATATATTAAAATTAATAAAATAATGACCTGAAGTTAATGAAAGAAAGTTTTTGCAGAATATTAAAGAATCATTTGCATTATATCCGTCAAATGAAGCACACATATTTATTGTTAAACTTTCCAAATTCATTTTATTTAATTTTTTAATAACATCTTCGATATGATATTCAAATTTCTGAAATAGATTTAGAGTTGTATTGATAGTTATATCTTTAACCCCACTATAATCAAGTTGTTGAAGTACTTCCAATATTAAATCAGTTGCATCTGCGTTAGATGTTATGGCGGATATATTTTTATTCATATTATTTTCTAATGATGAAAATTCTAAATCTGAATAATAAGCTCTGATTAGCTCTTGCTTTACTTTATCTTTGTTTTTATCATCAGAAAATATATTGGCGAGCTTTTCGCATGTTGAATCAATATTTTTTTGTGAAGGTAATTTTTTTCCTGTAATCCACTTGCTTAAATAAGTTGGATCATATCCTAACTTTTGAGAAACAACGTTTGCTTTAGTTTCACTTTCTGCTATTAATTTTTTTAACAAAAATCCAAATTGATTATTCATTCAACTCACCATGCATAATAAAACTAAATAATTTTATCACTATTTCCTTTCTTATGTTTCAGTATTGTTACTGTAGTTTTTAAATTGATTTGTATATTATATCATAACACATAATTAAATTAAATATATCAATATTATTATAACATAAAGATGATTCAATTGAATAAAAAATATGTGAAAATGAATAAAATGAATAAAATTTATTGCATATTAGTTCAATGGAATTTGATTTATTTATGTGCTAATATAAAAATACAAGAAGTGGCAAACAAAATTAAGAGGGGGTGTAAAGTTGTTTAATGATAAACTCAGACGTCACTTAAGATCTTATAAAAATGCAATTATCTAAAAGTGGAAGATCTGACAATGAATCAGAAAAAGTCTTAGTAGATTGTTATTAATAGACTAAATGATAACGTATACAAATTTGAATTGTTAGGTAAAATTAGAAGAGAAAATATGATGAAACAGGAGGAAAATATGGATAATGATAAAGTGAATTTATCTCAAGTTATAGCAATAGGCGGAGCTTTCATGGGATTTGTAATTGGCTCGAGCTTTGCATCAGGTCAGGAATGTTTACAGTATTTCTCAGGACATGGTGTTTGGGGAAGTATAGGAGTTGGAATAATTGCCCTTACACTATATGTTTGGTTTAATATAGTAATCATTGAAGACGGCAGAAATTTGCAGTTAAAACAAACAAATAAAATGTTTCAGTTCTATCTTGGGAAATACTTAGGAACATTTTGCGAATGGTTTACTCCAATTATGCTTTTTCTTGTTTATGCATTAATGATTTCAGCAGCAGGTTCTACATTCGAAGAATACTATGGATTAAATGGTAATATAGGAAGAATCATTATGATAGTCGTTTCTTTGGCAACAGTCCTGTTAGGACTAAAAAAATTGGTTCAAATAATTGGTTATATTTCTCCTTTTTTATTAGTTGGTATCATAGCAATAAGTATCCTTGCTATCGCTAAAAACCCACAAGGTATTATAGATGCAAATGAAGTAATGAAAAATGTAGAGGTTAATAATGCTTTCAACAATTGGCTTGTTTCCGGTTTATTATATGGTGCATATACAGTAACAGGCGTAGTTCCATACCTTGCAGGTATTGGTGCTTCTACAGCGACTAATAAAAAGAACGCTTTAATCGGGGGAATATTTGGCGGAGCAGCATTCATAATTGCAGTTATGATTATGAATTTCGGATTGCTTGCTAATATTAACACTGTTTACAACTTACAAATTCCATCTCTGTATGTTGCAGACCAGGTTAGTCCGTTATTTGGTAAAATATTTGCTATAATGCTTATTTTAGGCATATATACTACAGCGGTTCCGATGATGTTTACAGCATGCAACAGAGTATCAGAAAACGATAAAAGCAGTAAATTTAAAATAGCAGCAATCATAACAGCTATTGTTGGTTTTATAGGTGGACAGTTATCGTTTTCAACCATGGTTGGAATTATTTATCCAATATCAGGTTATGTTGGACTCATTATCTTTGTAGGAATGTTTTACACTAAATATATCAAAAAAAGAAGTTATGATGAATTTTTAGATACAATAGGCCAAAAAAGGATTGAAACAAATTAAATAATCAATTATTAAATTAATAAATTAATAAATTAATAGCATTTAAAAGATTTATTAAAAACTAAAATGATATTATTGGAGGAAGAAAATGTATAATTTTGAATTAACAAGAGATTTTGCGAAAAGATTGGATCAAGAAGATAAACTGGCAAAATATAAGGAAAGGTTTTATATTAATGAAGGTGAAATCTACATGGATGGCAATTCATGTGGGTTGTGCAGCAAAGATGCAGAAGAAACTTTGCTTAAAGCGCTTAAATCATGGAAAGAATTAGGTATTTATATTTGGACTAAAGGTGGATATTTCTTGTACCAAGATACCTTAGGAGCTATGATGGCACCGCTTATTAATGCAGACCCAGAAGAGGTTACATGCGGAAACAGTACAACAGTTAATGTACATCAAGGGATTCATACTTTTTATCATCCTACATCTGAAAGAAATAAAATCATTATGGATGATATCAGTTTTCCAACGGATAAGTATGCTGTAATCAGCGACATAAAAGCTCATGGATATGATCCAGATGAATGTTTGAAAGTAGTAAAAAGCCGCGATGGTGAATATATTTATGAAGATGATATGATTGAAGCTATGACTGACGATGTATGCATAATTTTACTACCATCAGTACTTTACAGATCAGCTCAGCTTGTAGATATGGAAAAGATAACCAGAGAAGCTCATAAAAGAGGAATTTATGTGGGTTTTGACCTTTGCCATTCAATCGGTGTTGTACCGCATGACTTTAAGAAAATAGATCCTGATTTTGCATTGTGGTGCGACTATAAATACTTGAGCGGCGGACCTGGTGCTATTGCAGG
>DIVM01000166.1 GCA_002435835.1 Firmicutes bacterium UBA6132 | reverse complement strand
TCAATTACAAACGGTACTGTTAAGGTTAATATAACAGATAGAACATTTACTTCTACTACCTTTACTATTACAGTAGATACTGGCAACCCAACTTACACTGAACTATTAGATATTTCAAAATATGAAGATACTTCTTGGTATCTTAGAAATATAACAGCTGATGCAGACGATAGAGCACAAGTATCAGTACAATTAGCTGTTACTCCAAGTACAGCTTCAGGAACCTATCCTTTAGTATTAGTTCAGGAAACAGCTACAATAAATGATAATCCAAAGGTAATAACAAATGATTATTATATGAAATATATTAGTGCTTATATTAATACTGCTTCGGCGACTACTCAAACAGTTGTTATAGTTTTTAATGGCAGATATTAATTAAAAACTTAGGAGTTCCTCTAAAGAGCTCCTAAGTTTATTTTTAAAAAGTGGAGGGCTGTGTTTTTATGAATAATGAAATAAGTTTATGTATGATAGTAAAAAATGAAGAAAAAAACATAATAAGGTGTCTTAATAGTATCAAAGACATGGTTGATGAAATTATTGTTGTAGATACAGGCTCCAGCGATAAAACTGTAGCTATAGCAGAAAGCTATGGAGCTAAAGTATATGATTTTCAGTGGACAAATAGCTTTAGTGAAGCGAGAAATGAATCATTAAAATATGCCACTAAAGATTGGATACTTATAATGGATGCTGATGATGAATTTTGCAGCGAAGATAAAAAAAAGTTCAAAGAACTAATTAATAATTCCTTAGATGAAAAGTTTCTATATTTTTTTGAAACATTAAACTACTGTGGCAGTGTTGCTGACAGCAATAATATTAGCGTAAATTTAAATCCAAGATTGTATAAAAACAATTATAGTTATAATTATACAGGCGATGTGCATAATCAACTTATAAATTACAAAAATAATATTAAAGATGTAACCCTTCCTATAAGAATATATCATTATGGATATTTGGAGGGAAATATCAAGGCAAAGGATAAAAGAAAAAGAAATATTACTCTTTTAGAAGAGCAATTAAGAAAAAATCCAAGCAATAAGTATACTTGCTTTAATCTTGGTAATGAATATTTTGCCTTAGGCGATATGGTAAAAGCCTTAGAGTATTATTACAAATCTTACGAAGATTTCAATAGAAATGCTGGTTATGGTTTTATTCTTTTAATTAGGATAGTTATGGCTAATTATAGTATCGGTAAATATGATAAAGCCATAGAATTTGCAGATACAGGCTTGAAATACTATCCAATATTCACCGATTTATATTTTTTTAAAGCTTTGGTGTATAAAGCTATGAATAGACCTACACTTGCTATAAAAGCTTTGGATAAGTGTGTAGAAATAGGAGAACCACCTTCTGAACTGAAATTTTTATACGGAACAGGAAGCTTTAAAGCTTTATATGAATTAGGCAATATTTATATGGCGTTGAAGGATTATGAAACAGCTTACAAATATTTTGTTGATACCATAAAAGCAAATTCAAGTTTTGTTGTACCTGTATATCATATTGCACATATCTTAAAAGAAAAAAAGATATCTGTGGATGATTTCAGAAAAGTAATAGAGAGATTTTTTATTGATTATCCTAAGGCTTATCCTATTATTGCAGATATATTTTACACCGAAGGATATTATGAAATAACATTGGAGTATATAAAAAAAGCTGAAGAAGGTTCAATTATTTCAGAAAGTATGAATATCCTTAAGTCTAAAGCCCTTATAAGAACCGGTGATTTTGAACAGTGCACTGAAATGAATTGTTTTACAGAAGAAAGTTCATTTTTTCTCTATTTTTGTATGTATAAGGTGTTAAGTTTACTACTGACAAATGAAAAGGATCAGGTCTTAGCAATAATAAATAAGTTTAACAATAGTCCTTTATCCGATTACAACAAAAAAATGTTGCAGTTATATACTCAATTTATAAAACTCTTTACAAATGAACCAACTGAAGTACTATCAGATAATGAAAATGAAAAGGAATATACAACTATAATTTTAGAAATTTGCGAAATACTTCTTATAAATAAAAAATTTGATGAATTTGAAGTGGCTCTAAATTTATTTAATTTAATTAACGACAAATCAGTACTGCTTCAACTTGGAAAACTTTATTACAAATATGGATTTGTTGATATGGCTAAGAAGGAAATAATTAGGTCAATAAAAGAATTCGAATTATATGATAATGCTGCACTGGATATTTTGAGGTGAGAAATAATGCTACAGTTCTCAGATGAAAAAGAAAAAGCATTAAAAACTTATTATGAAAAAGGTTTGTTCTATCAAGAACTGAACATGCCCGGGGCTTCAATTAATGCTTTTAAAAAGTGCATAGAATGCAAAGAAGAAGGTAACTATCAAGCCTGCTATGAATTATCTAAAGTATATGTGAAACTTCAAGATTATGATGCCGCCTATGATTGCTGCACAGATGCAATAAGATTAAACCCACAGTATATGCAGGCGTTTTATTATATAGTCCATATCTTAAAGTTGATGAAATTTTCTATAAATGAATTAAAAATAAAAATAGAGAATTTTCTCTATTTAGGTACATTAAATTATTCCATAATAGCACATATATTTTATATGGAAGGATTATATGAAACAGCTTTAGAATATATAAACAAATACGAAGAAGAAAATATGTTTTCAGATGATATTGAACTTTTAAACGTGAAATGCCTTATAAGAATATCAAAATATGAAGAGTGTATAAAATTCATAAATACTATTCATGAGAAAAATTTATATTTTTTTATTATTATGATGTATAAGGTCATATGCTTTGTTGTTACTAATAGATATGAATCTATCTGGAACGTATTTGATAAATTTAATAATAATAGATTAAATATTTATAACCAAAAAGTACTATCTGTTTACATGCAGTTTTGTAATTTGTTTACAGGTTTCAATAATTCAATACTTTGTGAAGATGAAAATGATCTTGATTACACCTCTTGTATCTTTGAAATATGTGATATTCTTCTTGCAAATAAAGAATATCACATATTTGAAAAAACTCTAAACTTATTAAATCTTATTAATGATAAATCAGTATTATTGCAGTTAGGTAAGTTATATTATAAACATGGATTTATTGAACTTGCAAAAAAAGAAATTGTAAGATCGATAAAACTCTTTGAGTTAATAGATACTGAGACATTAGATATTTTAACTTTATAATTAAAAACTAAGCATAATATAACCCACCATAATTTCAAGGTGGGTTTATTATTCTAAAACTTCATAAATTTTACACGATGGAAAAAATATTATTTTATCTATAAGCACTTTAGTTGAAATTAAAGCACTAACGTTAAATTCTAATTTATTATCCATAATTAATGGCGTGCTTATTAATTTCATAAAAGCACTTACTTCAAATTGTAAGTCTTGCTCTTTGGCGTAATTCGGTATATATAATTTAGCTTCATGTGTTCCTTCAATTTTCCCTGTAATCGAATATGTATGATCTTGTTCACATCTCGCCGTGATATAATATGGAATATAAAATTCATAATGTAGTACCGTGCAACCTGTGCTATTATTTAAAATTTTAAATTTCATAGTTTCATTTATCATTTCACATTTTCCAAATAAAATTTCTTCTATATTTATTATTTCAAACTCCATTGAAAACAATTCAATTGACATTTGAGAAAATATCAATTTTTCTTGAGAAACCGATAAAACTTCTTTGGCCAATATAGTAATACCATTCTCTTTTTTTAATTTATCATCTAAATTCATCAAAACAAAAGGCTCCTCCTCTATTTGAGGTTCCTTCTGAATTACAACTCCAATATCATAAGGTAAACTATTTTCTTTTAAAAAAAGAGTATCTGTAATAACACATTTATTAGTATCTATTATATCAATTACACTCTTGCCATGGTTATTTCTACTAATAGCATATAATATTTTTTTATCTTTGAATAACCGTATCCTTTCTATTATCGGAAGTGTGGTTTTAATCATAGATATACATTGTTTTTGATGTATATCTATGACCTCTATGCAATTCAATCCACTATTTGCAACATATAAATTACTTCCACTCTGTTCTAATGATACAACGGAAGAACCCTTACTCAAATATATGTATGATAAATTTTTAGTGTTAATATCCAATATTGAAATATTACCACTATAATGCTTACTTTTTGACCCTTTATTTGCTATATAAATACATTTTAAATCTAACCCCAATAAAATATCAACAGGTGCTGTGCCAATATTTTTATACATGTCAATTAGTTTCAAACTTTCCGTATCATAAACTTTTATTGCATTTTGCAAAATATCTAATACAAATAATCTTTTCCCTTCCTTATCAAGTTCTAAGCGATCAGCAGCTGTAAAACCTTTTAGTGAAATTATTTTTTCACCACTTTCCAAATTATATATATATATTTCTTCTGTGTTGCTTGCATAAAATTTCTTATTATTTAAATCTACTTCTATGTTGCCATTATTAGGTATATTTAATATTTTTGTAGAACCATCTGCATTAATAACTGTGACTTGATTGTTTCTATCACTAGCTATGAACACATTATCGTTTTCATCTATGATGATATTTTGAGGTCTTGAACCAATTTCAATTTCCTTTATGGTATTCTTACTATAACCATCAATTAATGACACTCTACCTGTATTTAAATTTGATACATAATAAATAGTCCTCTTTCCATTATCAACCATTAAATTTTTATCACTCCCCTCTAATTACGAACTACTATTGCTTCGTTTCAATATTCGTTCCATAATGGATTGATTTTTTTCCATTTCAAGTTCTCTGCTTAATTTTATATTTTCTTCAGTTAGTATTTCAACCTGATTCCTGATAATTATATTTTCTTCTCCTAATTCTTTTAATTTATTTTCAACATTTATATTACAATTTTTTTCTTCAATCAATTGTGCTTTTAATGATTCAAGTTCACTCTGCAATTTCTGCTGTAATTCCATGAACACATCATAATTCTCATCCGCTTTCTGCTTTTGATGTATTGTTTTCATGACTTGTTTTTCATAATCTTCAAGAATTTTTTTCTTATTATCTAATTGCATATTTAGAGAAGCAATTGTTTTTTCTAAATTTAGATTATCTGCCTTTGCATGTGATAATTCTATCTTTAACATTTGAAGAGGATCTTTTTTTTCATTTTCATCTACCTGATTTTCATCAACTTGATCTATTTCAGATTTTAATATTGAATTTGCATCTATTTCAGATTTTAATATTGAATTTGCATCTATTGCAAATTGACTAGGAATAATCAAATTAAAATCTAATTTTCCTGTTCCATAAACATCTTTATCTCTAATGTTATTTTCCTTATCCAACGCATTGCAAAAATGATACTTCTTTACATTATTTTCATTTCCCATATTAAAGCAGGTTTTTCCACTCCAACTTTCGCCATCAAAAAAAGCATAATAAATTTTATTCTCTTCTAACCAACAAGAATATAATTTATTATTTACTTTGAATAAAATAGGTTCGGATAATTCATTTATACTTTCATGAACTCTTAATTCCTCTACATTTCCGCTCGTTTTTACAATGACATGATCAAGATAATAAATGGAATTCTCTGTAAATTTATTTAATATCTGCATACCTTGTTGATCTTTAATCATTTCAAATCCAATATCTTCACCTGAAATGCCATATAAACGCCTTACAGAAGTCCATTTATGTCCCTGATAACTACAATAGTTTAACGAGATCTCATTTCCTTCATCTGTGATGAAGAACATGTGAATGATGCCATTCCTATCTATTTTCACTAAGTAATTTTCCTTTACATTGGATGTTAAAATAATATCCCGAAGTTTAGAAATTGAAGTTTCTTTTCCATTCCATATTAAGTGCATTAACACCCCATGATCTCTACCATCACTTTCTATTATCAAATAGAAGATATGCATTTTTTGCCCACTAATATAAACTTTTAAATTGTATATTTCAGACATATCTTTCTTCATTTTATAAAGCGTTCTTCCCATCCATTGATCATCTTTTAAAGTGCAATACTTTATCTCTGCATTTGTATTACTGTATACAATATGTATATCTCTACCTTCGTCTTTATAAAATGAAAAACTGAGTACATCCTTATCAACGATCTTTTCTTTAGTCCATTTTCCTTCTTTATACATAACGTTGTAATATAATTCTTTATTGTCGTTTAATGAAAACCTCCATATATTATTTATGTGGTCAACATATATCCAAGAATATGAACCCATAATCACCCACTCCTTTATACAATTATATTTTTTATAAATACTGATTATTACCTCTAAAATTATAAAAAAAAAATTTTTTCTAAAGCAATTTTTATTGTCACCTCTTTTTTATTTTTACATATGATAAAACATAACAATCTATAAAAATTACGTTTATAATTTAATCTCTTAAAGGAGGAGAATTTATGTCTATTAACTTCAATAAATTTGTACCACGTCCAGGTCTCGTAAACAAGCAAGGGCGTTTACCAGACCCATACGAATTAGTATGCATCGAAGTACCTAAGATATTTGATCAATGCTTAATTAAAAGATGTCTTGTATATGGTCCAGGTCCTGACACAGATACAACAGATTGTGAATTAAGAAGTGATCCACTTATCAATCCAAGGAAATATATTCGTAGCAGAAATTTCAATGTAACACTGCTTTCAGTGGAGAAATATCCACTTAGAAGAAACCCTAATTTCAAAAAACTTATTATCAATTACGTGATATCATTCTATGCTGATTATATCGATTGTAATGGTGTAAACAAAAGCGAATTTTACGAAATCAACAGAACAGATGTAATTGGCAAATTCTACTGCCCAGATTCTATAGCTCAAATTTCTGCTAATTATATACCTGATGAACCTCCACACGATTTAGATGCACATATTATAAAACTTGAAATGGTTGCAGAAGCACTAGATGGTGAAATAGTAGAAACCGAAGAAGATCTGTTTTTCTTAGATATTACTTTAGGTTATTTCTTAGTTGTAAAATGCGAGCTGATTGTACAGCTCCTCGTACCAGCTTATGGCTACTGCCCAGTACCTAAAGAACCATGTTGTGATGAAGAACCTGAAGAACACCCATGTGTAAGATTTTGGAATTCCCCAATTCCTAAATTCTATCCAGATCAAAATTTACAACCATTATTCCCTGAATCAGATGAAAATTGTGAATGTGAAAATGAAGAATATGATGATGAATATGATAATGACTACTGTGATTAATAAAACAGTATTTAGCTATTCACAATCAATCTTTTAATCGATAATAAAATAGTTTGGACACTATCTTCACATTCCATACAAAAGGAGCATAATATATAGTAGACACACTTAATAAATAACATGATACTTAGATTATCTAAATGATAATTTAAAATTTAAAATGGAGGCTTTATTTATGAATTCAAATTCAACTTATTATGATGATAATTACTCACCTTGTAAAAAAGACAGAAAAGAACCTGATTATGGTAAAAAAGAAAAAAAACCAATATGCCCAACTATAATTAAATGTAGTTGCCCAGGTTCAGTAACAATTCCTGTTATTGTAGACGCAGGAATAGGTACCACTTTTACAGCTACTTCCTTAACTTTAGATACTTCCTGCTTAAAGAATCCATGCACAAAGCTTGAATTTACAAGCAACCTTGTATCTACAGCTTTTACTGGAACTTTAAGTTTTCAAGTATTTAAACAATGCAAATATCAATTTGCACCAGTCCCTGTAGGACCTGCATTTATCTATTCAAGAGCAGTTGGAGTTGCTGAAGCTAATACATTCTCATTCTTCGTTTGTGATTGTGATTCTTGTAATGATGATTGCTGCACGTATACACTTGTTGTTACTGCTCAAACTGCTATTGGTGTTGGTTTAGCTATTAGTAACGCTACACTTGGCGCAATTTCAACTTGCGGTTCAAATTCTTGTGCTTGCTAATATAAGATAAGAAATAGAAATTTAAATTTAAATATAAATATAGTGAAAGGGGCTGTCTCAAAAAAGAGATAGCCTCTTTAAAATCAAAAGAAAAACCTCAAAATTCACTTGAGCTTACTTTTAACAAATCATAACCACTGGCATGCTGGCGGTTATGATTTATTAATTTATTAATTTAGTAATTTGAAATCTAAAAAGCTCTGCTATGAATTGACATGGCAGAGCTTTTTATTTAGGTTAAGGGGATGTCCCAAATAAAATTAAATTAATATATAAAACAATTCTTATTAATAGTGATGTTCTTTGCAACATTTTCTATGATTTTTATCACAGCAATCAGTAGATAATCCATTGTCTGGTATTGCTCTTGCTTTAAAAGTAATAGGGAATTGGACACAAAGTTTCTGAGTTACAATAAACTTGCAAAGTCCATTTCTATTCCAATGACCACATGGAATTGGTCTTACACATGGTTCGTCAATGGTACTTACTATTACATCTCCAACTTCTACATCAGGATCAACTGTAACTGGAACACAAACTTCTAAAAATTCTTTAATTTCAGCTGTATCACAAGCTGCATTTTCATTTCCACAATCTGGACAAAAATCTTCATCATATCTATCTTCTCTATACATGATATCATACTCCTTATATCTACTTATATATATATATCTTTTATATATATTTCTTATAATAGATTATGTGGACATAAGAGTTTGGTTACAAAATTTGATATTATTTTACAAAGTAGAAAATTTTATCCATGGTTGTACACATATTTTATCATATAGCATATTATATTGTACAAGCGTAATATTTAAGGCTTGTAAATTTTTAAAAATTTTATTTCGGAGTGGTAATATGTATCTAAAAAATAATAACCAATATGATCAAGAATCAAATTACAACAATTGCAAACCTAAGTGTAAAGAAGAAGTAGAAAATGAAATAGAAATTGAAAAAACTAAATATGAAGTTAAAGAGTCAATTAATACAAGCATTAATAATAAAGGATTTTTAGTACAAATAGGTGCTTTAATTATATTTGATGATGTTTTTGGTGCTAATGGAGCACTTGCCAATTTAGATGGAAAACCATTTGAAATTAAATTAGATGAAACTGGCAACCTTTATATTAATGGGAACAAACTTGGTATTGAATCATTAAACAACGAAAATAAGAGTATATTAATCAAAAACGGTAAAGTTACTACTGTATAAAAAGTAAGACTATAATACTTTCGTAAAAATCTAAATTAAGATAATAAAAATTCCGTAGCATTTTACAAAATCTACGGAATTTTTGTTAAAAAAAGTGTTGCCTCAAATCTAATTACAGATATTGATACAACACTTTTGAGGAATGTTTTATTAAATTCAAACTATTTTATTTCTTCTCTTGCTGCATAAGCTTCTTTTAAAGCTGTTATGAAGTGAGAGTGACCATCTTGAAGTGACATAGTAGCGCTAGAAGTAACATCTACAAGCATAGAAGTTTCAGCTGCTGTAAAAGTAGATACTACTATTTTATCAGCATCAGTTAACTTGTCAGGATAAGCCATTTTATATGGTCTTCCAGCAGCGTCAGTATATTTTGTCATCCAAGCTTCTACTTCAGCAACTGTTTTACCTTTGAAATAAGCTTCAAAGAAATCAAGTTGTTCAAACCATTCTTTTTTAGTTAAGTTGTCAGCTGCGCCTTTTGATTTTAAATGAGTCATATCATAGTCGTAGCCTTCTTCTCTTTTAGTTTCCCATACATCATCGATACTTTTTACAAATGCATCCTTAATAGTTGGGTCTGCAGTTGCTGCAGCAGTATCTAACCATCCTGGGAACATAGCATATGTAATTTCAAGAACGTCCCAAGTTAAATCTACAATTTTTCCATCTTGATCAAATATAACACTTGCTGTAGTGATATTTAAATTGTCTTTTTGTTCTCCTCTAACTCTGTAGTTAACTGCTTCACCAAATCCATGGTAAAGTTTTTTAGTAACTACTGCTGGTGCTATAACAACAGGTGTTGCAGGAGCAGTCGCTACTGGAGTAGCTTTAACGATTAATTTATCGCCAACATAAATCAAGTTGATATTTTTAACTTGTGGATTTAATTTAGCTAATTGATCAATTGAAATATTAAATTTATTTGCAATTTTCCAGAACGCATCTCCGCTTACAACTGTGTAAACACTACCTGCTGGTAAGTTAGTTGTATTAACTACTTTTGCAGGAGTTACTGGAGCTGGAGCAGATGTTTTTGTTGGTGCAGGTGCTGTTGTTTCTGGCACATATGGTGTTGCTGTTGTTAAAGCATCAACTTCAGATACACCAGGAATTGCCATTGCAGTAAAAACTAATGCAACTAATAAAACAATACTTATTGCTTTTTTCATTTTCTTCCTCCCAATTAACTTTAAATTATATACCAAAACATTCCTACTTTTCCAATTATAACACAATGGAAAGCGTTTGTAAATATTTGTTTGTTAATTTCTATTTATTAAAAATCTTTAATCATGCTATTATATTAATGAATATCTTCTTTTTCCTTTTAGATTTAATACTGTTGCAAAATAAAATAATGATTACATATATTTATTTGACTATTTGAAAAGCATTTTGTTAAACTCTACACATTATGAAATATAAAAACCTTAAATTTTATTTTTTTGTAATATAATAAAATTTAAGGTGGTTGTTTATTTTATAATTTTAAAAATTTCTTTTTTTTCTGCATAATCATATTGACCATTAAAATATTTATATATATTTTCAGAAACCTTATCTGTATTATTACAATATTTCATCAGTTCTTTTAAAACGTTTATATTTGAAGGATTATATTTGCAAATTAAAATTGTTGAAGAACTTGGTATTGCAAACAAATAGTTTTTTCCTATTTTATTTTCTATTTCTTTTCTCATATTATCTAAAAGAAAATATGATGCAGAATAAACATTTAGTACAGGAATTGTATAAACTTCAAAGTTTATATCTATTTTCGAAATTTCTGAAAAAGTTTTATTAAGATTTTTAATTGAACTTTCTTTTAATACATTTAAATTATAATTATCTGATTCATATATAAATCTAAAATTATCTCCTGAGTCAACTGCATATAAAACTTCTAAATTTAGAAATAAATTTTCTCTTAATAATTTATCATGACTTTCTTTACCAAATCCAATTGGCCTTATAAACGGATAAACTTTATTATAATCAACTCTAAACCTTGTCTTATCAAGTTCTTTATTAAATGACTTCATATAATTTTCAATTTTAAAATTTTTAGTTGCTTTATAATCTTTATATACTAATTTCAAATCAAGTGATACTTCAAAATAATTTTCTGAAATTTTTAATTCCTCTTTCTCTAATGAAACACCGTTATACTTTTTCACAAATTCACTGTGCATCATATTTTTAAACTCTTTATAACTTAGAATTTTATTGTACTCCTTTATGTGTGTTTATTTTATAAACATTTAGTTTTATATATTAACTATTTATCATTTGTATCTTAAGTATATTATAATTCCCCTATTTGTTTATAACAATAGATATTTATAAAGTTTACTTAAAATTTTACGTAGGTTCATTTCCTAAATATAAATTTATTAAATCGTCATCATCAACTAACTCACGAATTGTTTCATTTATAGGTAATGCTTTTAACCTCATTGATTGTTTAGTTTCATCAGGCAGTTCAAGTATTGTCATTCCAGTATCAACAAGTGTTTTTCTCGCTTCTTCCAAGAGTTCATCTGCTTTTTCACGAGCATATGCTGTTGCATTAACAGCAGCTTCATCAATTATAGCTTTTTCAGCTTGGCTTAAGCTGTTGTAATACTTATCGCTCGTTATGAGATTTACTAAATGCGGCAAATGAGAAGTTCTTATAAGATATTTTTGCTGCTCATATAATTTATAAACAATTATATTTTCATATGGATTATCCGCAGAATCTATATATCCATGCCGTAATGACGTGTATATTTCACCGATAGGTAACGGTATTATCGTTGCTCCAAGTGCTTTCCAAAACTCTTCATTGTTTTTATTTTGAATTGTTCTTATTTTAATTCCATTAAAATCATCTATATTTTGTATTTCCTTGTTTGTTGTCAACTGCTTGAACCGTGGATCAGAAAATCCCAACAGTTTATAGCCACCGTTTTTGTAAATATTGCTGATTTTTTCATAAAATTCTTTATTATTAATTATATTTCTTAAATCATCTGTATTAGTGTGAACCATTGGCATATCAAATACAGACAATTTAGGCATGAAACTAACCTGTGGGGCTACAGTTTGAACTATTAAATCAATATTGCCATCATTCAATATGTTTTGAAGCATCTGCCTGTCTGCTCCTAATTTTGCATCTGTATATATATTTATTTTTATTTTGCCATCACTTAAATTATTTACTTCATCGGCAAATTTCTCTGCATAGAAATAAGATGCTGAATCCTTTGGAGTTACCATACCTAAAGACATTGTAAGCTCCCTTACTTCATCCTGAGGCAATTCTGATTCAGTCTGGAAAATCTTTATGTTTTCGTATGATGGACGACTAATTCTTTGATCAAGATTTAATGTTTGATATTTTGATTGTACAGGAATTAAATTGACGTTTAATTTGCATACATAATTAGGATAAAATCGAACATTATTAAACTGTACCGGATAATATCCTAATGCATGGATATTTATTATATACTCATTAAATCCATCAGCCTCAAATACTCTTATATTTGCATTATCTATAGGTGTCCCGTCTGATGAAAATATTTTTAATTCTAAAAAACCATTTTGAATTTTATTTTTTGTTAATGAATCAAAGCCTAATATAAAAATTCTATTATTTGAATATTTAAAATCATAATAACACAATACAACCACTTCCTTAATATTTAAATGAATTATATAACATTATATTCAGAAATCTATAAACTGTAATAGTCATTAGATGATTTTAAATCATTATATTAAAACTCTATCGATACTTCTTTATTGTTAACATTAAGAATTGAAGCCTTACATGTTCCGCCTAAATTATCTTGAACTAATTTTGCTAAATCTTTTAAAGCATTCTCAAACTGCTCTGTTCTTTTTTCATCAACTAATTCAATACACAAAAATGCATTTTTTGTATTTTCAGTAAGCATTGTTCTTACTGACTCACGCCAATTAAAGCACCTGCAAATTGCACCTTCATTATCTTTGTAAACTATTTCACCTTCATATGGTGGAGCATTTTCATCCGTTCCTAATGTAACAAAATTTTCATTTCCAATTGCTTTTGTCAATCTTATATCCCCAACAAATGTATCGATATCTTCACCACCGCAGGGCAATGAATATCTTAATGAAATAGAGTTATAAATATCAACTAATGGATTAATTGTTCCTAAATGGTTCCCATTATGTACTCGCTTTAGTAGTGCCTCAATTGATGACCTTGCGCCTTTCTTTGTTTTAAATTTTTGAAAAGCCTCTCTCCATACTTTTATAACTTCGTTGGAGCTAAAATCTGCATTTTGCAAATATTTTAAAGCTTCTTTTTCTGAATTATAAATCATGTCCTTATATTTGTCTTCATCTTTTATAGTGTTATCTATACCATAGCAAACAACAACACCAATTCTTGCATCTGGGAATAAACCCCAAAAATCATCTTCAATAATAAATTTTTTCATTAAAACACCTCTCCTAAAATATAAAATAAAAAAAGCCATAGAAATATTAAAATCTCCCAGGCTTTTATCCTTCCGTGTACACAGTTAACTGTGTGTTTTCTCTCGGACCTGCCAGTTACAAACTGCGGAACCCTAGAAAACTTAAATATATAATTAAATATTGATTTAAAAATTTGTAATTATTTTAGCATAATGATAATTATAAGTCAACTATATAGTTCACAAATCTGAATATAGTAACTCGACTATTCTTCGTCACTATCTCTATCATACATAGTTGTGGTAAATTTCGTGAAATAACTTTCAATAATAGGTTCTTTTAAAAAATCGATGTAATTTTATTATTTTCAATTATATAATCTTTAACTTTTTTTACAACAGGAGACATAAAACGATCCTTATGCCACATCATACATAATTTGCGCCTCGAATCCCAATTTTCAATATGAATGGCCCTAACATCATATGTGCTAAGTCCAAACATTTTAGGCATAATTGCGACACCAAGATTAGCAGCAACAATACCTGCAATCATTGTATCAGTTGATACTTCTGATATGACTCTGGGTTTATTACTTAATGTTGATAAAATACTGTCAACATAAATCCTAGTTCCACACTGACGTTCATAGGTAATTAAATCCTGATTAGCAAGTTCTATTAAATCAACTGATTTCCGTGAAGCCCATGGATGTTTATTTGAAACAACAATTGCCATTTCTTCTTCACAAACTGTATAAAATTCTAACTCAGGGTCATCAATTTTAGAACCAAAACCCAGATCAAATCTTCCATCTTTTATTCCTTCTACAATTTTTTGTGTAGTGTTCTGATCATATTTAAATTTTATTTTAAGATTTTGTGGATTTTCATAAAACTGACGTACCATATATGGTATAAAATGAGTGCTTAGCGAACTTACAAATGACAGAGTAATAGTTCCAGAATCAGGATTTAGCATTTCTTTTATAGCATTTTTCCCTAATTCTATTTTATCCAAAGATTCTACAACATAGTCTAAAAATACGCTTCCATATTTGGTAAGCTTAATATTTCTGCCCTGTTTAAAAAACAGTGGCACTCCTAATTCTTCTTCAAGTTCTGATATGGAATGACTTAGAGTTGGCTGTGAAATCATTAATACTTTAGATGCCTTAGTATACTGTTCATTTTCTGCTATTGTTTTAAAATAATATAATTGTTGCAAGTTCAAATCAGTCACCTCAAATTTATATAATTCAAAATATAGTAAATAATATTATAACATTATTTACTATACTTTGTATACATTAAATTGGAGTAATTGTGACAAATTAAAAGGATACTTTTCTTCCTTCTTCAGCTGACAAATAAGCAGCATAAATAACTTTTACAGTCTCATAAGCCAAATTAAAATCTGAAGATGGTTTTTTATCATATGCTATTGTTTCCATGAAATCTTGTAATTCACCCATGTAGCCCCTTATAATTTCATCTGAAACGAATGCTTTGTTCCAACCTAATTTAGCTGGCAACATTTCAGAAATAACTACATCATCCATTCCTTCTTCATCTAAAAAGTAAGTATTTAATATATCCGTTGGCGTAATATTGCACATCAATGCATTGTCATTACAGTATATTTCTATATAATTTTTAGTTCCGCCCAAAACAGTATCCGTTGAAATAATCAATGCTTTAGTTCCATCAGAAAAAGTAATAGTCACTGTTGCAAAGTCTTCAACATCATTAGGCTGCGCGCTAATATGTCTGTGTTCGTAATCTGATAGACAACTTGTGGCTACACCAGTATCAGCCATTACGCTTGCTACAGTTATTACCTCACCCCTTGCAATTGCTTCCTGTTGTTTTAGCCATAAAACTCCTGAAAGAGGATGACAACCAGCTCTTACAAGTGTACCTCCACCTGTTTTACTCCATTCTCCAGCAACTGAAGAACTTGAACCTTTTAAACTTTCTTCACCTTTCAAGAACAATATTTTACTTTTTCTTGCTGCAATAATTTCTGCAGCTTTTCTTATTGGTGTTGAATAAACATAGTTTTCTGCATATAAAAATTTTTTATCGCTTGCATCAACGACCTTTTTAAGTTCATCCATTGATTTTAAAACTTCAGCATACATTTTTGATTTAGAAACGTTTTTACCTATTGGTGCAACATCACCAATTTGGCCAAAATAACCCGTTAAAGGTTTTTCACATATTACATGCTTTCCTGCAGCCAATGTTTTTTCTATCATAGTAGGATGCAATACTGGAGGAGTAACTATATCTACCACATCTATTTCAGGATCTTCTAATAATTCATCGAAATCAGTAATTGCTTGTTCAAAACCATATCTATCCTTTACTTGCATAGCTTTATCCAAATCAATATCCACTATTGTTTTAAGCCTAACAGGAACACCACTTACTTTTTCATATCCATTTCCATGTAAATAAGCAGCATATCCACTTCCAACTACTCCAACGCATACCGGTTTTACTTTTTTCATATAAAAATCCTCCATAGCATTTCGAATAAATATTTTTAGCTTTAAATGAGTTAAGCTTTTGATATTTAAATTATATCCTAATAAAAACCAAAGAACAAATACTGAATTTTCATATAATGTATGAATTTTTTCTATATTAACTTTTCATATAATCCAAAATCGTTACGTTATCCTCCAAAACCAAACGCTTTATACGCATTATCAAAAATGATCTTTCTGCGTTCCTCAGCATTAGGGAAGATTTTCTCCACAATTTTTAATAATGTTCCATAATCGATTCGTTCTGGAGCTCTTAGAAATGGCCAATCAGAACCCCATATACACTTATCAATTGTAAAAGAATCTTCTAACTCATAAACATATGGCCACGTGTGTTCAAAATTTTTAATAAATTACCATAAACTTATATAATTAAAACATTATTAAACTTCTTTATTTATGGAGTTAAACTTGAATGATGCGACATTAAATATTTAAAAAAATAAAAAACACCTCCAAAATTATTAGTATTCTTTGATATACATAATAAAATTTAAGGTGTTCATCATCATTCAAAACTATTCTTCGTCCTCTTCTTCTGGCATATCCCAGTTGTGGTACACTTCTTGAATGTCGTCATTGTCTTCCATTGCATCTATCATTTTTTCAAGATTTTTTATTGCATCTTCATCTTCACTTTTACTGTTGTTTGAGGAATTCAAGCATTTATTTAATTAACCATTTTTAACAATCATTTGGTAGTTTATATCGCAATTGTGAAATGCGGTTCATTTATCTTAATTCAATTATAGCAAAATACATTGTTCAAATCAACTTCAAATTATTTATTTTGTTTATTTATTAGTTTTTTTGTGATGTATAAGTGAAGTTAATTAACCAATTATTAAACATAAATTACTATATAACTTTAACACTCGCCCTATATTGTGTCGGAACAAGTCGTATCATATTTTTTTGTTTAAATGGATTTTTTAATCTCCATATTTTAGGATTTTTGGTATTAACTTCGAACACAATGTATATCCAATAATTATCATGAAGTTTAGCCGTTTCTAATTCATTAGAAGTTAAAAAGAAATCTAAATCTCCTACTTTCGCCTTAGTAGACTTTACTTCTATGTACATTTGTTCTCCACTTTCATCATATGATAATATATCAAACCCTGCGCTATCATCATATAATGCTATATGCCTTATATCAATATTATCAATTCCATACTTTATAAGCTTGTCCTTTTCAGCAAGAAGAACAACCTGTTCACCCCTATTCCCAATAATTTTATTTTCTTTCTCACTCTTCTCATAATTTTTCTTTCGTTTACAATTTTTATTTTTAGACTTCTTAGATATTTCCTTCGCTTTTTCAATATCTAACTCAACTATTTCATAAATAACTTCTTCAAACTGAGGCAACTCTAATTTTTTATGTTCTTTGAAGTATTTAGAAATATCAATTTCTTCATTAAAAGATTGCATAAGACAAATTTTATAAGTATCTTCACTAATCTTTTCAAACTTTATGTTAGGATATTTATAATTTTTATGACAAAATTTATCTATTTTTGATAATACACTTATAATATCCTTTTGAAACCCTGATTTTTCCCAGTTAATATAATATTCTTTATAATATGATTCATATCCTTTTCTAATTCTAAAAAAAGAATTTTTTATATTATCTATATAGAAAAATTTAATATTTACTTCATATCTGTTATCATTAAATATAAAATACACTGGATTTTGTTCTGATTTCAAATTATCTATTCCCCAAAATTCTTCCAAATAATCTGGAATTCCAATACCTTTAAAGCTAAATACATTGATATTTAGTAATTTCATAGCACAATTATCTCTTATAGAGAACCAACCAAATAAATCCCAATATTCTCTTTCACTATCAATACACCCTGCAATCAACTTATATCTAATATCATTTCTTTTATGATATAATTCCTTTAAAATTTTTATTGTTTCATAAGGTGAAATTTCTACAAAATAATTTTTAAATTCCTCATCAATTCCTAAATTAAGTAAAATTTCTCTTGATTTGTCACCAGTAGGATTTCTTAAATTTAAAACTTCACTATCTAATTGATAATATGTGAAATATTCAAATATATATGAATATACAACTTCATATATTTCTTCATATGAATATTTATCATACTCTCTCAAACTGCTATATTGATTATTTTCTCTTAAGTAATGTGTTAAAACCCTTTTTAGCTTAATATGATAATAATCACATTCTCCATTTATATTTAAGTAATCTAATATTGGCTTTAACATTGGTATGTTTTCATAATCTTTCATTGCTAATCCTTCCGATTTTATATTTTATGGTGTATCAATAGAGGTACTCTTAATATATTAATGTAACGCTACTTTTCTGCAAGTGTAAATTACCCCCCGTAAAAAAAGATAGCTTTATCTGCTACCCTTTATTTGCTCTTATCAATGTACTTTTACTTATACCAGTAATTTCTGCAACTTGATTATATGAATATTCACCACCATTTACAATAAGCAAACTTAATGCATGCTTTATCTGAACTGGTGTATATTCTTTTGGTCTACCCTCTTTAAAGCCTTCTTTTGTCTTTGCTATTGCTTTTCCTTCTTGAGTACGTTCAACTATCATATCTCTTTCAAATTCAGCAAATGAAAAAAATATATTTCTTATAAGCTTGCTTGCTGGCGTATTATCCATAATACCTATATTCAATATATTAACTTTAATTCCCTTATTTATCAATTCATTAACTAATTCGCTACCTTGGCTTAAACTTCTTGCAATTCTATCTAATTTTGTTACAACTAATGTGTCTCCATCATTTAATATGCTTAATAATTTGTCCAATTGTGGACGGTCAATTTTTGTTCCTGTAAAACTATCAGAATAAATTTCAGTTGCACCATTTTCCTTAAGTTGTTGTTCTTGGCTTTCTATACTATTTCCATCTTTTGCTTGACCTCTTGTTGAAACTCTTGCATATCCATATATTTTCCCCATATTATAACCTCCATTTTTGGAACTAAGTTATGACACCTCTCTATATATTGATTATACTACATATAAATTTTGGTGTCAATACTTAAAAGTTATGATACCTTTATATTCATAATTAAAATACTTTATGACTCTTCCTTTACTCGCAAACGATTGACTTTTTGTATTGTTAATAGTAACATAAAAATATACTAAAATATTATTTAATTTAGCATTTAATCTATGATAATATTTATAAGGGGAATGAAATTTATGAAAGAATACATAAATGAACAGATAAAGTGTTTTAACCCATCAAAAAATTACAAAAACACAGTAAGCAACTGTAAAATATATCATTACACATCACCACAAGGCTTATATGGAATATTAAAAAATGAAAATTTTAGATTTACTGATTGTCAATTTCTTAATGATAAGTCTGAATATATGCACATAATTAAGCAATTCAACAAGGCATTAGATGAAGTAAAAAACGATTTAGACAATGAGTTTAAATCATACATAATATCAAGTTTTAAACAACATAAAATATATTCTAACTATGGAATAGATGATATCGAAGTAAATAATGTAGATTCTAAATTATCAATAAATTTTACACCAAAGAGATATTATGTATTTTGTACATCAACATCTAAAGACTCATTAGGAATGTGGAATTATTATGTTAAAGATAATAATTACCAAGGGTATAATATAGAGATTAGCATGAATCAAATGTTAGAAAGCTTTAAGACAATTAAAAATCCAAATGCTGATTTATATTATGGAAAAGTATTATATAATGAAAGAGAGCAAATTAAGCTATTAAAAGAATTACTTATAAATGCAAGCACTGAATATAAAGAAAATTTAGCAAATGCAAAAGGTGATATATTTAGCATTTACGCAATAAACAATCAATCGGTTATAGGTAGTGTATTAAATTATATAGAAAACTATAGATTGTTTTTTAAAGATGAAGCATTTATTAATGAAAATGAATTTCGATTTGTTTTAAAACTTCCATTAGATTCCATTACTAATTCCATTAAACCTATTTCAAATAATTTTATAATAAAGAACGGAATATTTACCCCATTTTGTGAGCTACCTTTTGACAAAACTAAATTGATAAAATCAATAACACTATCTCCAATTCTTGAGTGGGAAATAGCAAAACAAGGATTAGAACGATATTTAAAACACCATGGTTATAATAGTAATATAAATATTGTTCAATCTGTTGTACCTATTAGAAATTAGATAGTTTTAAAAATTGTATCGAAGATTATCGTATATCGTATTTTTTTAACATAAAAATAGGATAAATGTGTTTACTTCCTACTTATTGTGGGGTGTCTAATGCCCCCACACCCTGTTTTCAAAATGTTCACATTGTATGCTATGTCACAATGAACATTTTAAACACTATATATTTACATGCTTATTGAATAAACATAAAACTGCAAAAGATAATATATCTACACTTCATTAAAACCATACAACCATTGATTTTACTTGCTTTAAACTTTAATTACAAAAAGTGGTAATATTTCTATATAATATATTATAGAAAATCTACCACTTTTAAAGCATTGCCATGAAAGCCTTGAGTTTACTAACCTTCACGAGTACACAATATTCATTATCAGGATTTATTGCAACTTCTTGAACTGTTGAATATTATTTGGATTCTGCTCAATTCCAAAGATAGACAAATGGTTTTTCAACTGTTTATCTTGTACGACTTTTTCTGCCGTATAAAAATTAACACCATGATTATTAATTAAATGCTCTTTTACGTCTCCCTTATAAACAAAATCCCCTATTTTGTTTAATTTACTTAATATGTAATCTTTTGCATAATATCTTGGCTTGCCCTTATTTCTATCAATATTAAAAGCATTATAAAATCTTGTTACCCAATCATATATGTTAGCATCAAAATATTGACATAGATGTTCAACTAACTCATCATTTTTGCCAATCATATAAACACTTGATTCATCACCGTTTCTAATAGTTGTTCTTCCAATCTGTTGAATCATATCTATTGTAAATTCATTTAACCTTAATGCTTCAAGGGTATCACTTAGACAAAA
>DIVM01000319.1 GCA_002435835.1 Firmicutes bacterium UBA6132 | reverse complement strand
TAATTTTATAACAAATATATATTCTTTAGTTTTTGTATGTAACTTGATTATCTTTAATTCCTATTTGGAAAAAGTCATCATAAGAAATATATCTTACTTTATCTTTTATATATATTCCTTCTTCAGAGCCCTGCCATATAACATAAACATCATTTGAGACAGAAGCTTGCTTTAAAATCTCATCAAGTATTTTAATCTCTCGTTCATCATATATGCTATCAAGACTTGCATTCATGTTCAAAACTAAAACTTTATCATCATAATTTATCATGCTTTTAATATTGTTCCACATCATAGAATTTGATGCGCTCATTGTACCATTTGAAATTATTCCATCAAAATATATGATGTTAGAATTTCCATTTTGTAATACATTTCCTTTTGAATTAACTATTTCCTTTGAAGAAGGTGTTACAGTTAACTTTTCAGTGTATGAACTAATTGAAGTTACGTCTAAAGCATCAACAAATTTAGTTTCTTGTTTTAAACTCAAATTTTTGTCGCTTGGTTCATACATGACCCTTAAGTTATCTAAATAAATAGTTCCTGCATCTTTTCTTGTTTCATTGATTTCAGCAAGATATATATTGTTTAACTTAATTGGATATGCAATTCCTTCAGGTATTTTTGATTCAACCCATTTCCAACCCGTCCAATCTACAACTTCAGCAAATGTGATCTTTGTTTCTTTACCATTTGCATCTGTAATTCTGCTTCTTAGCCAATGGTTTTTGCCATCACCGTATACCCACATTCCTATGGCTTTTGGCTTGTCTGAAAGTTTAATTCCAGTTCCATCATTTGTAAAGTCAATAAAAGCAATGCTTTGATCAGTCATTTTAGTAAAATCATAATCAAGTTTCAATGAATTTGAACCTTCTTTTACAAAGCTATTTGATATTTTTAAACTTCCTGATGAATTTGTTGGATAAAGAGTGAGTTTTAAGTTATTTAAATTTTCAAAACGATTCAGAGTTTTAAACTTATAACCAACTTTCACATTTATATTTTCAACAGCTTCTCCAAAAGTTGCGGTAATGGCGCCAGTGTTGTTAGCTTCAGAAGCTGTGAACACACCATTAACTACTTCGCCAACTCTGTTTCTATATGAATATTTAATATAATTTGAAGGGATGATAGCAGTATTACCATATGAATCAATACCAACTATATTTCCTAATGTGTATTTTTCTTTATGACTCAAAACTAAATTATCATCATTAAATTTTAAATCTATTGGTTTATCTAATACGTCTATAATGGCAGTAGCTGTAGTTGTACCCACCGTGGCAGTTATAGTAGCCTTACCTTTTGCTTTTGGATAAAAAATATTATTTTTTACTGTTCCAGCTGTTGAAGGAGATACTTTGTATGTTACAGCAGTATTAAGTTCAACAGGGGCATAATATTCATTATAAGCTTTTAAACTTAATGAAAGCTCGGTTAGGTTGAATACTTTATTATTAGTTAAATTAAATTCTAATGTATTTATTTTACTGCTATCAGGAGCTGTGTTAAAAACTCCAACTCCAGATGCCAATGCTCTTTCGCGTCCGTCAGATGGCATATTAACAATTGTTACATTTGCATTGTTTAAAAAATCAACTCCCATAGTAGTGGATCCCCCACCATCCATGTTTACTGCATTATAACAACCA
The DNA here is from genome assembly GCA_002435835.1 of Firmicutes bacterium UBA6132. The sequence continues at coordinate 12,877 of DIVM01000319.1, read as the reverse complement.
AGTTCTATTAATAATTCAGAAAGTTCAGTTTGTTTTAAACCTTGAATGTCTTTATTTCGACCATCAACAGTAACAAAAATCATTTCTGTATTGTCCCTATTAAATCCTATAGCAGTTCGAGGATTATACCCTAAGGCTTCTGAACTAATTTCATTTACTGCCCCGTTTTTAACTAAATAATTTAATGCCCCAAAAGCAAATTCTATATCATTTTGTTTAAAATCAAGTTCAATATTTAAAGAAGTTTGTTTGCCTATTTCAAATGAACTTTTAAGTTTAGCTATTGTAGTTGGACCTGTGCTTGCTATTACAAAACCTTCTTTTGGAATAACAGTTGAAGGCTGGTTAAATCTGACATCAGTAACCATGTTGTTAACTACAATAATTTCTACGATATCATTTTTACCATCATAACCAATGGACATATCGTCCCAATCAGTTGTTAGAATAATAGGTCCCCAATAAAGTCCTGATGTTTTATTGTAAACTGCTACATTAAAAGGAGTTCCGTCAGTTCCGTATAAAGTCATTTTAGGATTTAATACAGAAATATCTATAGTTCCATCTAATAAACGTGATACCGTTGGATATTGTATTGGATTATTATATGGTAAAGGTGAAGATATCATATTTCCATCTTTTATTAAAGCTCCATAGGAATATGTAGGTACACCTGTTGTAGTTAAAAAATAATCTCCATTAACTCCTGCAATAGCTCCTGATGATTTAATCATGGAACTTAAGGTTGCTTTATTAGAAGAGCCGTCCTTGCTTGTCAAAGGTGATATTTTTGTATATTCATCATTTAAATTTGCACGAACAACATTTATATTCATCCAACCAACCGATGAAAATTTTTCAATTCTTTCATATGTAATTCCGCTTGATAATCTTATTTCATTGGATAAATCAAAAGCAGTATAATAGCTTGTACCATAAGCAGTTGTAGAAAATAATAGTGCTAAGGATACTGAAGTAGTCAATATTTTTTTTAGATGCATAAAATCAATCCTTTCATTGTATAATAATGTTAAAGTTTCCAACCTATACATTATAACACACTACCCAAGAATGTTTAATACATTTTGTTGACAAATTACTACTAATTTTGTGTTTGCTATATTGACATTAAATATGCTCTGTGCTATTATGTTCATGATAATCCTTATCAAGAGAGGTGGAGGGACTGGGCCCTATGAAACCCGGCAGCCTGATAATTCAAGGTGCCAATTCCCGCGGAAATTAATTTCGCAAGATGAGGCTATAGGTTTAATATACCTCTTCAGCCGAAGAGTTTTTTTTATAGGTAAGATTATTAAAATTTTAAACGAAAGGTACGGAAAAATTAATGAAAAAATGGTTATTTACATCTGAGTCGGTTACAGAAGGTCATCCTGACAAAATGTGCGATCAAATATCAGATGGAATATTAGATGCTATATTAGAACAAGATCCTTATGGTAGAGTAGCATGCGAAACAATAACTAAAACAGGTTTTGTTTTAGTAGCTGGAGAAATAAGCACAAGCAGTTATGTTGACATTCCTAAAATAGTTAGGAAAACTGTTCAAGATATAGGATATGATAATGCAGATTTTGGCTTTGATTACAAAACATGTGCAGTATTTACTTCTATAGAAGAACAATCAGGTGATATTGCAATGGGTGTTAATGAAGCTGATGAATTTAGAAAAGACAAGGTCGATGCTAATGATATGATTGGTGCAGGGGACCAAGGTATGATGTTTGGTTTTGCTTGTAATGAAACACCAGTTTTAATGCCAATGCCAATATATTTAGCACATAATTTAGCTCGAAAGCTAACAGAAGTTAGAAAAGATAAAACTATAGGATATTTAAGACCTGATGGCAAAACACAGGTAACAGTTGAATATCATGATAACAAACCAGTAAGAATAGATACAATTGTAATATCAACTCAACACGGACCAGAAGTTGATAGAGAAACTATTGAAAAAGACTTAAAACAATATGTTATTAACACAACTGTACCAGCAGAACTTTTAGATGAAAACACAAAATATTTCATCAACCCAACAGGAAGATTCGTTATAGGTGGACCTCAAGGAGACTCTGGTTTAACAGGAAGAAAAATCATAGTTGACACATATGGCGGATATTCAAGACATGGCGGCGGAGCTTTCTCAGGAAAAGATCCTACAAAAGTTGACCGTTCAGCAGCTTACGCAGCACGTTATATAGCTAAAAATATAGTTGCAGCAGGACTTGCAGACAAATGTGAAGTTGAACTTGCATATGCAATAGGAGTTGCAAAACCAGTTTCAATAATGGTTGAATGTTTTGGAACTAACAAAATAGATGAAGAAAAAATTAATGAAGCAGTTGCAGCAAACTTTGATTTAAGACCAGCTTCAATTATTGATAAATTTGAGTTAAGAAGACCAATTTACAAACAAACTGCAGCTTATGGCCATTTCGGTAGAGATGATTTAGATTTGCCATGGGAAAAATTAGATAAAGTAGAATTATTGAAAAAATATTTATAATTAAAATGAAATAGAGCGAAAAGCTCTATTTTTTTTGCAAGGATGGGTGTTATAGTAATCATCACATTTTTGTCTCACATTAAATAAGCAAAAAAATAAAAAAAATTCAATACATTTTTGCAGTTCATGCTATATAGTAGTAGATGGTAAACGAATAATATATCGAATTTAATAATTATAAGATTTCATAAAAAACAAGATGCTCATATCGTCATCGAAATTGCGCCAAACGGAAAATTATCTAAAAATAAAAAATAGATTTTAACTATTACTTTGAAATTTTAGCGATTATACCTACTTTAGAAATTTACAAATATTTAATCATTAATTTACATAAAAATAAATTTAAAGGAATGATTATATGATCAAAATAGGAATTTATAGCATGAATTTGAAGCAAAAAAAGGAAGTTAAGAATTTTGTCGAACAATATTTTAAAAATTTGGATATAGAAACAGAAATAAGTTATATTAGAACAAGAAACATTATTCTTAATAATATGACTGATAAAAAGGTAGATTTCAATATGATGTTTTGGTGTGATGATGAAAAAATAAGCTGCATTAAAAGAAAAGCCATGAGCCTTTTGAAAAATTACTCAAGTCTTACTTTATGTTGGACAGAATTACCTTTGGATGATGAAAAAATGGACCATATTATTTTGGATATAGATAATATGAGCTGTCCACATAAAATTTTCCCCCTAAGCACAAAGAAAATTCTAAGGGCTATATCCTATAGCGATATTGAATACGTAAAGAAAACTAACAGGAAAACCGTCATGGTTTTGAAAGACAATGAAACCGAAGAATTAAGCGAATCCATTAAATCGCTGAAAACAAAACTACCAGAGGATTATTTTGTAGACTGCTTGCATGGATATATTGTAAATTTTTATAATATTAAAAAAATAGACAGAGCTAAACGACAGATTATTATGAAATCAGGACAAATAATTCCAATAACCAAAAGCAAAACTAAGAAGATTTTAAGGCTTTTCTTTAAAGTTATTTTTGGAGTATAGAAAAGGTAATATTATATTAGCAATAAAATGAGCTGATATTTTTGATTAGAAATAGTCAAGAGTAATAGCTTATATTATTTTTAGTACAATATTTGCGTATGCAAGAGGTTGATTGACCAAATTGTTGCAGAAGAGCAAAAACGATTGGGTTTACCTATAAAGTCTGTTATTATTTATTTGAAATATATAATGTTTTGCTGTATAATTATGGTAAACGTTTGGCTGCATATTTGGAAAAAGTTTAGATAATAATGATGTTTTGCAATTGCTGAGGGAATAACTTGGATATGATGGGTAGTCTATAATGGAGAGTAATTTTTGAATGAAGTTTTATTTAAGATGAATGGAAAACAAATTTAATTTAAAGGATAAAATCAAAATGAAAAATTTAATTTTATATTATTCAAGAAGCGATAATACAGAAAAAGTTGCAAAGGAAATATCAAAAGAAGTTAATGGTGATCTTAAAAAAATTGAATTAATCAAAGATATTAGTTTTGCATGTGCAGGATTTACATCATTATTGGGTTTGAAAGGAAAGATTAAAACAACTGATTTCAATGTTAAAGATTATGACAATATATTTATAGGCACTCCAGTATGGGCAGGAAAGAATTCAACTCCAATTAATACATTACTAAATGAAGTGGATTTTACTGGGAAAAACGTATTTGTTTTCATTACACAGGCTGATAACAAAACTCCAAATTCAGTATATGAATCAATTGCAGCGCGTGTTGAAGCAAAAGGTGGCAAGGTAATTGATAACTTCTTTATTCAAACAAATATGAAAAATCCAATAACATATGATCAATTAATAGGGCCTGTATCGGATTGGATTAATAAAAATAATGCGGTTATGAAATAGCTGGTTTTAATTGGATAGTAATTATATAATTGATTTAATCGTTCAGGAGGTATAAATGAGTATTACTAATAATTTTTTGATTAAACTAAAAGAAAATTTAAATGAAAATGATTATACCGATATTAATAATTTAAAAAATATTTGTATGGATTATGACAAAACATACTTAAAATTAGAAATAGGTTTTAAGTTAAATGAAGTTGATAAAAACAGCAATAAATTGAAATTAATAAATGAATTTATGTTTTATGATGACAACAAACTTGTGGGTTATGCAGGGATTTGTAGTTTTGGCGTTGATGCATTAGAAGTTAATGGCATGGTACATCCTGATTATAGGAGAAGAGGAGTTTTTACAAGGTTGTTTTCATTGGTTAAAGATGAATTCAGTAGGAGAGAGTCCACTGAAATGCTTTTGTTAAGCGACAATAACTCCATTGAAGGTATTAAATTTATCAAAAATGTATGCAGTGATTACGATCATTCGGAATACGATATGAATTTAGATATGGCTGTAATACATGAATTGAATTTCAATGATTTATTTTTTAAAAAGGTGACACAAGAAGATGTAAATAGAATATCTAAAGAAAATTTTGAATTTTTTAATGAACATGACTATGAAGGAATTTCTGATACTGAAAAGGATGGCTGTAATTCATATAGTTGTACTTATGTTATTGAAATAGACAATACTGTAATAGGAAAGGTTAGGTTAGAAATTAATAATAATATTGGTGGTATATACGGTTTGGAGGTTCTGACTGATTATCGTGGAAAAGGTTATGGTAGAGAATTATTGATTCAGTCAATTAATAAATTAAAAGAAAGCAATGTTAAAACTATAACCTTACAAGTTGAAGCTAATAATAAAAATGCTTTAAATCTTTACAAAGCTTGTGGTTTCAAAGAAAATTATACTATGGATTATTATAGATTAAAAAAATAAATGATTAACTAATTTGTCAGATATGGTTATTTGTTGAAATATAAAAGTTTAAGTTAACTATAAATTTGTATTCAAAGGAAATAAAAAAATAAAAGTCACAATAAAATATTCTTAGGTAGTATTGATATAATTTTATAAATTAGGGTATAACATATTTATACTGATATTTAAGTAAAATTTGCGTTAGCTGTGTTAATTAGCTTTTTACAAAAGTAAACTACGGAGGAATTAAAAATGCAATATAAGTTTATTTGTTATTCAAAATGAAGTACTTGCAAAAAGGCCAAGGGTTGGCTAGAAGAAAATAATATTGAATTTGAGGAAAGACCTATTAAGGAAGAAAATCCTACTGAAAACGAACTTACACAGTGGATAGAGAAAAGTGAATATCCTTTGAAAAAGTTTTTTAATGCTAGTGGTACATTGTATAAGGAATTAAATATCAAGGAAAAGTTCAATGAAATGTCAGAAGAGGAACTAATTAAACTTTTAGCAACTGATGGTATGCTTGTGAAAAGGCCTATTCTTGTTGGAGAAGATACAGTTTTGGTTGGATTCAAGGAAGATGAATGGAAAATAAAATTAATTAGTTAGAGATAGCTAAAAAAATTTAGTTGATCATTATTCAAAAATGCAATACATAAATAAAATAATTGAAAAAATGAAAAAACAATTGTGGACAGTACCCAATTGTTTTTTTGCGTTTTCATAGTAGAAGCCAATTCTAAGTATAGAACATTAAAATATTGTTATAAATTATAAATTTATAGACTAAACAATATTATTTGATAATCAAAATATTATTGTAACAAATATTCTAACATGCTATAATAAATGTAATATTTCTATGTTTTACTTACTAAGGAGCGTGAATTAATGAAATATATAGAAAGTATTAGCGATGACATATATTTTAATCTTGCTTTAGAGGAATACATTTTCACCAATTTAAAAGATGATACATATTTTATGCTGTGGAAAAACGATAACAGTCTTGTTTTAGGAAAACACCAAAATGTTTTTGAAGAAATAAATATTAAAGCAATAGAACACAATAATATAAAGGTTGCAAGAAGAAATACAGGCGGTGGTACTGTTTTTCATGATAAAGGCAACTTAAACTACTCAATAATAACTGATTATGATAAAAATAAATTTGTTGATTATGATCAATTTATTATTCCAGTAATAAATGCACTTAATTCAATAGGAGTTAAGGCTGAAAAAAGAAGGACCAGTGATATAGCAATAGATGGTAAAAAGATATCGGGAAGCGCTCAAACAATAAAAGGTAATAGGGCTTTGCATCACGGAACTTTGCTTTTTGATGCTGATTTATCCATGCTGCATGACCTGTTAAAAACAACTGAAGGAAAAATTGAATCAAAGTCAGTGAAATCAGTAAGAAGTATTGTTACTAATATAAAGGAACATCTCAGCGATACTGCAATTGACATAAATGAGTTTCAAAGGCTGTTGGTTCATACATTATTTTCTGATAACGAAGAAAAATATGAAATTAATCAAGAACAAATAGACGTTGTAAAAGAACTTGTTGAGAATAAATACTCAAAATGGGAATGGAACTTTGGGCTGTCACCTGATTTTTATTTTGAAAAAGAAAGTTTGATCTTAGATAATAAGGTAAAAGTAAAACTATATGTTAAAAAGGGAATAGTAAATAGCTGTGAAATTTTTGGAAACAAAATACCTTGTGATGACCTACAGGAAAATATTTTAGGCTCACGTTACAGCTATACTGAAATAACAAATAAACTTAAAAATCTTAGTTTGCTTAAATTTATTGAAAATATAAATTATGAAGAATTAGCAGAATGTTTTTTCTAATAAGGAGGAAAAATGAAAAAAATAATTGCAATGCCAAAGCTTAGCGCGAATATGGAAAACGGCGTATTAGTATCCATTAACAAAAATCCTGGGGATACTGTAAAAAAAGGCGATGTACTTTTCGAAGTTGAAACTGAAAAAGTTGTTAGTGAAGTTGAAAGTGATGAAGAAGGAACTTTAGTAAATCTTTATTTTAAAGAAGGAGACAATGTAAAAGCTGACGAAATAATAGCGGAAATCGAAACAACAGAATGAGGTGATTAAATGACAAGAAAATTGCCACAATGGCTAAAAGTAAATTACAATAAAGAATCAGTTGATGAAATCAATAATTTAATGGCAAACCTAAAACTTAATACAGTATGTAAAGAAGCAAACTGTCCAAATTTAGGTGAGTGCTATAAGAAAAAATCTGCAACATTCATGATTTTAGGAAGTGTATGCACAAGAAACTGCAGATTTTGCAATGTTTCTGATGGACATGCCCAAGTTGTGGATAATGAAGAACCTATTCATTTAGCAGAAGCTGTAAGAAAACTCGGCTTAAATCATGTGGTTATAACAAGTGTAACAAGGGATGATTTGCCAGATGGCGGTGCTGAACACTTTGCCAAAACCATAGAAGCAGTAAGAAATTTAAACTCAAATACAACTATTGAGGTTCTAATACCTGATTTAAAAGGTGTTCATGAAAATTTGGATATTGTTATAAATGCAAAACCAGATGTTATCAATCATAATGTTGAAACAGTAAAATATCTTTATTCTGAAGTACGGCCTCAGGCTGATTATGAAAGATCACTGCAAGTACTTAAGTATGTTAAAGAAAAAGCTCCTCATATGCTTACCAAAACGGGGATTATGGTCGGACTTGGTGAAACTGATGAGCAGGTTTATGAATTGATGGATGATTGTCTTAAAGTAAAATGTGATATATTAACCATTGGCCAATATTTACGTCCATCAGAAAAACATATAGAAATTAAGGAATATGTAACTCCTGAAAAATTCGAAGAATATAAGCGAATAGGACTTGAAAAGGGCTTTAAATATATCGCCAGCGGTCCATTAGTAAGAAGTTCTTATAAAGCAGAAGAAGCTTTAAGTATTAATAATTAGGTGAGAATATGAAACTTAATGTAATTAAATTAGGCAAAATTGAATACGATGAAGCCTATAAAATTCAGCAAGAAATTGTAAAATTAAGACAAAATGGTGTAATTGATGATACGATTTTATTATTAGAGCATTTTCCAGTTCTTACAGTTGGAAGAAGCGGTGATGATGATAATATTATTGTTTCTCAAGAAATGCTTAAAGAAAATCAGGTAAATATCAACTATGTAAATCGTGGGGGAGATGTAACTTATCATGGACCTGGGCAAATCGTAGGATATCCCATCATTGACCTTGCTAATCATGGAAAAGATTTAAAGTTATATGTAGAAAAATTAGAAGAAGTTATAATCAAATTATTAAAAGAAGAATTTAATATAGAGGCCTACAGGAAAGACAAGAAATATACAGGTGTTTGGGTTAATGATGACAAAATTACTGCTATAGGCGTTTTGATAAAAAGATGGGTAACAATGCACGGATTTGCATTTAATGTAAATACAAATCTTGATCATTTTAAATGGATAATACCATGCGGTATACAGGATAAAGGTGTTGTTTCATTAAAAAGTATATTAGGTAAGGAACTAAGTTTAAATATTATTAATGATCTGGTTGTAAAATATTTTTGTGAAGTTTTTGGATATGATGAAATAAACCAATGTAACTTGGAAAGTATTTTAAGATAAATAATTTTTAGCAAACAGCACGGTATAAGGCATATTGCTAAAAAATTGATCAGTGATTTTTCAAGTATAGAGCTAAATATACTTTTAAATTATTACTAATACCCTGCGGTTTCGCAGGGTATTTAAGTTTATTATTTACTTTTAATATAAATATAAATTATTTCAATTTAATTTGTATATCAATGATATACTTATGTTGAAACTGTGTTTTGAGTATAGCAGTATAAATAATCATACATCATAAAAAATGCATATAATCATATTATATAATAATGTTGTAATGAAATTTATTGAGTATAAGGAGAGATATGTTTAAAAAAGGTGCTGGTATACTGCTTCCCATAAGTTCGTTGCCTTCTAAATACGGCATAGGAACTTTTGGCGAAAAAGCTTATGAATTTATAGATTTTTTAAATACTTCAGGACAAAAATATTGGCAGATACTGCCCATGGGACCTGTTTCCTATGGGGATTCTCCATATCAGTCCTTTTCTTCTTTTGCAGGTAATCCATATTTCATTGATTTAAATATGCTCATAAATGATGGTATGGTATCTGAAAAAGAAGTAAAAAATTATGATTTTGGCAATGGTGAATATATTGATTATGAAAAACTTTTTAACAACAGGTTTAAATTGCTAAGAAAAATTTATGATGACAATTTAAATGAAGCAGAAAAAAACGTGGAAACATTTCAAAAAGAAAATAACTGGGTAAATGATTATGCTCTTTACATGGCATTGAAATATAAAAATAATCAAAAACATTATCTGAATTGGGATGTTGATTTAATAAATCTTGATTTGGAATCATTGAAAAAGGCAAAAAAGGAATTAAGGGGTGAAATAAAGTTTTGGATATTCGTTCAATATTTATTTTATAAGCAATATGATTTGTTAAAGAATTATGCAAATAGCAGAGGAATTTCAATAATAGGTGATATGCCCATTTATGTTTCCGGTGACAGTATGGATGTTTGGTTAAGCAGCAAAATTTTTTTGTTAAATGAAAATAAATTTCCTAAAATGGTTGCAGGGGTACCTCCAGATGACTATTCATTAGAAGGACAGCTTTGGGGAAACCCTCTTTATGATTGGGAATATATGGAGGAAACTTCTTTTAAATGGTGGATTGATAGGATTAAATGGTCCAATAGATTATATGATGTAATAAGGATTGACCATTTTAGAGGGTTTGATGAATTTTATGCAGTCAACTATAATTCAAAGGATGCCAAAAATGGAGTGTGGATTCCTGCTAAAGGAAAGGAATTATTTGATACAGTTAAATCAAATTTAGGAGATATAAACATCATAGCAGAAGACTTAGGTTTCATAACAGAAAGCGTTAAAGAACTCATAAAATATACTGGTTTTTTAAAAATGAAAGTACTTCAGTTTGCATTTGATGGTGATAAAAAAAATCCATATTTGCCACAAAACTATGAAGAAAATTCTGTTTGTTACACTGGAACTCACGACAACGATACATTGAAAGGATGGTTTGAAAAATTAAATATTTCAGAAAAAGATTATGTTTTAAAATCTTTAAATATTAAAAGAGTATTTGAAAAAGATAAAAGCATTTCTATGGACCTTAAAAATGAGTTAAATAGTTTTAATACTGAAAATAATTTATATTTTGAAATTATTAAAAAATTATATGAAAGCAAATCCATCATATGCATAGTGCCTATTCAAGATTTTATAAGCATTGGAAGTGAGGGAAGAATCAATGTTCCGTCAACCATTGGCTCTAATTGGATATGGAGATTAAAAGATGGCTTGTTAAATGATGAATTAGCTTTAAAAATAAAAGATTTAACTTTAAAAAGCAGAAGGTAACTTGTAGAAAGAAAAGCTTTAAGAAATATAATCTCTATGTTGTTGACAATAGTGCTATAAATAGTATAAATTATAATTGCAAAATAATTAATTATAAATGTTATTATAATAATTGATTGTTCAGCAAATACAAAAGATAAATTAAATGAATTAAGGAGAAATTATGAAATTTGTTTATCAGTTCGGAATAATATTATTTGTTAGTTTTTTAGGAGAAATATTAAAATATTTTATACATCTTCCCATTCCTGCAAGCATTTACGGTTTGGTCATAATGCTTTTATTGCTAAGCACAAATGTTTTAAAACTTGAAAAGGTAAAAGATGCAGGAAATTTCCTCATTGAGATAATGTCACTTATGTTCATACCACCAGGGGTTGGGTTGATGATTTACTATGATAAGTTAAAAGATATTTTAATTCCTGTCATTATTACAACTTTGGTAACTACGGTCATTGTTATGGTAGCTACAGGGAAGGTCACAGAGATTATTATACATCGAGATAAAAACAATAAGAAACATAATAAAAAATCATAAGAATATCAATTTAAAAAACCAAAGAAAAGGAGATGAAATCCATGGAAGTATTGAATAATTCTTTGTATTTCGGAGCATTTATAAGCATTGCTAGCTATGGTACAGGAGTTTATTTAAAAAATAAATTTAAGAAATCAATTTTTAATCCACTTTTAATTTCCATAGTATTTATCATAATTTTTCTCAGTGTATTAAATGTTGATTATGAAAGCTATTATGAAGGAGCAAAATATATAAGCTATTTATTGACCCCAGCAACAGTATGCCTTGCCATACCACTTTATCAGCAGTTAAAGCTTTTAAAAAATAATTTTAAAGCCATTATGTCAGGAATTGTTGCAGGAGTTTTTACAAGTTTAGGAAGTATACTTTTATTATCCATACTTTTTCAATTTACCCATGTTCAATATGTTACTATTCTTCCAAAATCAATAACCACTGCAATTGGAATGGTGGTGTCACAAGAGCTTGGTGGAATTGCTACAATCACTGTGGCTACAATACTTATAACAGGAATTTTTGGAAATGTAGCTGCTGATTTTATTTTTAAAATATTTAAAATCACTGAGCCAATTGCCAAGGGTGTTGCACTTGGTACAGCTTCTCATGTAGTAGGAACATCAAAGGCAATGGAATTAGGAGAAGTTGAAGGAGCTATGAGTAGCCTTTCAATAGCCGTGGCGGGAATTATTACAGTAGTTTTAGCCCCAATTTTTGCAAGCTTCTTGTAATAGTCATCATCTAAACAGACATGGGGACGTACCTTAAGCGTCCCTATTTCTATCCTATTTTAATTTAAAATAATATAACTTTCGCTTTTAATATTATAAGAATTAGATTTCTTTGAACTTTCATATTCTTTCATAGGTTCATCACATCTAAATTTAACATCTTGATCTGACAAATTAATTCCGATAACAATTTTTTCATTATCATCATATCTTTCAAAAACAAAAATGTCCTCTTCATGTACTAAGCATTTATATTTTCCTTCTTTAAAAATATTATTTTTCCTTAAATCTCCTAAAAACTTATAATGCTCTAAAATTTTAGTATTTTCATTTCCCCATGGATAGCATTGCCTGTTAAATGGGTCAATCCACCCTTCAACTCCTACTTCATCACCGTAATAAATGCATGGGACACCGGGCAAAGTAAATTGCAAAAGAGACGCTAATTTTAGCATTTTAATGCCGTAAGTTTTTTCTTTTTCCGATAATTTGGATTCTGCCATATCTTCCTTTGTATGTGGTGTGCTTTCACTACCTAACACAGTTAAAATTCTTGCAGTATCATGGGTTCCTAATATGTTCATCAAGCAGTTTAAAACTTTTTGAGGATATTTTTCTATTAACAAATTCATCGTTTCATAAAGTACATGGCAATTTTTAGCTAAAATGAAGGAAATTATTGCTTCTTTTAAAGGATAATTTGTTACAGAATCAAGCTGCTGACCTAAAAAATATTCTTTTAA
>DIVM01000202.1 GCA_002435835.1 Firmicutes bacterium UBA6132 | reverse complement strand
TGGAAATGGCCCGCAGGTTGGATTCTTATTAAAAATGTCAGAAAATTCAAATCATGAATTTCCAGAATATCCCCTTGATTATTGCGTAGCAAATACTCAGGGAGGTATGGGATATCAAATTCAAAATGGTCTTTCAAGAATATTGCATGAAAATGGAATCAATAGAACTGCAATCACAATTATAACTCAAGTAAAAGTATCTGCTAAAGATAAAGCATTTAAAAATCCCTCTAAACCGATTGGTTCTTTTTTTACAAAAGAGGAAATAACAAAACATTCTATTGACAGCAACTGGAAATTTATTGAAGATGCTGGAAGAGGTTACAGAAGAATAGTCCCATCTCCTAATCCGTTAGATGTTATAGAGAAAGACTGCATAATCTCTCTCTTAAAGAATAATTACATTGTTATTGCATGTGGTGGAGGCGGTATTCCTGTTATAGAGGAGAACAAGATACTAAAAGGAGTTGAAGCTGTAATTGATAAAGACTTAGCATCTTCTTTGCTAGCAAGACAAATAAATGCAGATCTTTTTATAATAACAACATCTGTTGATTATGCATATATTGATTATTTAAAAGATACTGAAAAAGCAATAAAAGATATAAATGTACTTACTCTGGAAAATTTATTAGAAAATGATTATTTTCATTCTGGGAGTATGGAGCCAAAGATAAGGGCTGTTATTGAATTTACAAAAAAAACTAAGAATAGGTCTATAATTACATCGCCCGTAAATATTTTGTCTGCAATTAAAGGAAGAAAGGGTACACAGGTTACTCTTTAGAATGAAAGGAATAAAATAAATATATGAAAACCGATATAGACATTCAAAAGGAAAAGACTTTATTAAATATAGATGAAATTGCACAGAAAGCAGGATTCAAAAAAGATGAGATTGAAAATTATGGAAAGTATAAAGCCAAAATTGAATACTCAGTAATAAAAGACGCTAAACCAAAAAACAATTCAAAATTAATACTTATTAGCGCAATATCTCCAACTCCTGCTGGAGTTGGTAAAACTACAAATGCAATCGGCATATGCGATGCAATGAATAAGATCAATCATAATGCAGTTGTAGTTCTGAGACAACCCTCATTAGGTCCAACCCTTGGAATGAAAGGCGGAGCTACAGGAGGCGGGTATGCTCAAGTTGCTCCTATGGAGGATATTAATTTAAATTTTACTGGAGATCTACATGCAATTACTACAGCAAATAATTTTCTCAGTTCATTAATTGATAATCATATAAATTATAGTAATAAATTAGGTCTTGATTATCGAGATATTAAATTTAAGAAAACAATAGATCTTGATGACAGAACGCTCCGAGAAATAATAATTGGATTAGGAGATAAGAATGGTTTCCCTAGAAGGGACTCATTTGTAATAACCGCAGCATCTGAGGTAATGGCTATACTTTCTATGTCAAAAAATATTTCAGACATGAAAGAACGTTTAGGAAGAATACTCTTGGGATATTCATTCGATGGAAATCCAATTTTTGCAAAAGCATTAGACGCAGAAGAACCAATGGCTGTTATATTAAAAGATGCTATTAAGCCTAATTTAGTGCAAACAATAGAAAATAATCCTGCAATAATTCATATGGGTCCTTTTGGAAACATTGCTTCTGGAACGTCCAGCATTATTTCAATTAAATTAGCTATGTCACGTTCTGATATTGTTATAACTGAGGCAGGGTTTGGTGCTGACCTGGGTGCTGAAAAATTTCTTAATATTGTATCAAGAGTAGGAGAATTCACTCCTTCAGCAATAGTAATTATGGCGAGTATACAGGCATTAAAGTATCATGGCGGAGCAACTGTCCCCCAATTAAAAGCAGAAAATATTGATGCAATTGAAAAAGGTTTAGATAATTTAAAGATACATATCGAGAACATGTTATTTTTTGGCATACCAGTGGTAGTAGGTTTAAATAAATTTAATACTGATTCTGAGAAAGAAATTTCATACACATTAGAGGCTATAAAGAGACTTGGTGTTTCTGGCATATTAACCGATCCATATAACAAAGGCGGGGAAGGGTGCATAGAAATAGCAGAAGAAATTATTATTGCTGCTAATTCTTTCTCAAAAAGAAAATTTAAGTATTTATACGAATTAAATACCCCTATAAGAGATAAAATAAATAAAATAGCTACTAAAATTTATCGAGCTAAAGGTGTTGAATATTCAAGAAAAGCTACAATCGATATAGATAAAATAGAAAATATCGGATTTAACAATTTACCTATCTGTTTTGCTAAAACTCAGTATTCAATTTCAGATAATCCAAAATTGCTGACATTAGATACACCATACAATATAAATGTTGAAGAGGTAAGATTATCAGCTGGTGCAGGATTCATTGTTCCCATTGCAGGAAGCATAATGACAATGCCTGGTTTACCAATGAAACCTAACGCTTTAAATTTTAGATTAGATGAGGATGGTAATATAACTGGAATTGAATAATTTTTATATAGACTAAGATACACAAGGAGAATTTAAATGTTAAGAAAATTTATTACCTTATTATCCGTATTTATTTTGTTATTTAGTTTTACTATCAACAAATACAATATTTCCTTCGCTGATAACTCAAACCTAAATGAAACTAAAACCTATTTTTTTAATAATAATGCCGAATTTAACCAAATGATTAAAAAGTTATCTGACTTAAAATATAACAGTATTATTAATGATTATACAATTTATAATAATTTTCAAGCCATTAGCATTAATGGTTCATCTGAAGCATTAAAAAGATTTGAGTTTGATACAAAAAATATAAAAATTGTTGAGAATATTAGGTTAGACACTCAGCCTATCTTAGATGAAACAGAAAATGATAAATTTAAAGATTTATGGAATATTAAGATTATTGAAGCAGATAAATTATGGGATATGGGTATAACCGGAAAAGGTATAAAATTAGCTGTGCTTGATACAGGAGTTGATAGCAATCATACAGAATTAAAAGGAAAATTAGTTGACTGGGCAGAGTTTACGCAATCTGGAAAAATTATCAAAAACACTGAGCCCTATGATTCTG
>DIVM01000195.1 GCA_002435835.1 Firmicutes bacterium UBA6132 | reverse complement strand
AAAAAACTCTTCAAATTTGAAGAGTTTTTTTATTGTGGACGTTTTTATACAACGGTTGATAAAAAAATTATTATTGATATTATGTTAAAAATTGGATATAATATGTACTAAAATATAGATGGAAAATTTTATAACTATAATTTGGTGGTGATTTAATGAATATTGAAAGATTAAATAAAATTAAAAGTATATTCGAAGAAAATAAGCCAATTGTTAAAACAGCAATTTTACGTGATAATAAAATTAATAGCAGAGATTTAGCTGAATTGTTAGAGGATGGCTATATAATTAAAATTAAAAGTGGTTGTTATGCATGGGCTGAAGAATTTGAAAATTATAGTGATTTTGAAGTTATACACGGGATTATTCCAAGAGGGGTAATCAGCGTTTTTTCAGCAGCTGAAATACATGAATTATCAACGGTAAATTCTACAAATATTTGTGTTACAATTCCTACGAAGATGCTTAAACCTAAACTCCCAGAATATCCTCCTGTTGAATTATTTTATATTTCAGATAAATACTTAGAGCTTGGAGCAGTGGACTATGTAATGGAACATATAAATATTAGGATATATAATCCCGAAAGAACCGTATGTGATTTTTTTAAATATATAGATAAAGTTGGAAATGATGTAGCTTTGGAAGTAATGAAAAATTATATGTCCAGAAAAAATAAAAATATTCAAATGTTATTTGAATATGCAACAAAGTTAAGAGTAAAAAAACATATTAAACCTTATGTGGAGGCTCTCTTATGATAAAACCGGTTAGTATCAAAGCGAAGTTGAAAAATTTAGCTATTAAAGAAGGAAAGCAATTCGATTATTTGCTTAACCTTTATATTGTTGAACGTTTATTATACAGGATATCAATATCTGAGTATGCAGAGAAATTTATTTTAAAAGGAGGCCTATTACTTTATACAATTTTAGAAGATAAAGCAAGAGTAACAAAGGATATAGACATGTTAGCAAGGCAATTGAATAACTCTCTTGATAATTTAGAAACAATTTTTAGAAATATTTGTTCTATCAATGTTGAAGATGCTATAAAGTTTGATTTGACAACATTAAAAGTAGAACGAATTAAGGAAGATGCTGATTATGAAGGTGTTAGAGTAAAATTAACTGCCTTTCTTGACAAAACAAAAAAGGTGTTACAAATGGATATAGGGTTTGGAGATATTATTGTACCGAAATCTATTCAAATGGAATATCCGTCTCTATTAGAAATGGATAAACCAATTATTCAAGCATATTCTATAGAATCCGTAATTGCTGAAAAGTTTCAAGCTATGGTTTATTTAGCTGAAGCAAACAGCAGAATGAAAGATTTTTATGATATTTATTCATTATCAAAATTATATAATTTTAATGGTGCAATTCTGAGGGAAGCTATAGAAAGTACTTTTATTCATAGAGATACTATTACACCTAAAATACCAACTGTATTTACTAAAGATTTTGAAGAATCAGCAGAAAAAAAGCAACAATGGAATGCATTCAAAACAAGAATTGATATTAAAAGCGATTTAGATTATGAACATGCAGTAAAATCTATAAAAGTATTTTTAGAGCCAATTTACCATTCAATTCTTAATAAAGAAGATTTTATAAAATCTTGGGATGTTAATAATTATGTTTGGAAATAAAAATAATTATAAGGATACTTTTATACTGCAAATAAAAAGTAATATGGAGTTAACATAATGGAGTATTTTGAACTTCTGAAAAAATATAATTTACTGCTGAAAGAAAACGAAAAGCTTATAAAAGAAAACCTCGATTTAAGAAATCAGTTTAAGTTGCCATTGAAGAAAGTAAATTGTAATTATCAAATAGATTTATTTAATGATAACGAAATTCAGTTTTCTGAACCAAAAGGTATTTATAATAAAAGTTCAAATACTGAAAAAATTAATCTTTTCATGTCATTATTCAAAGGTAGAACCGATGTTTATGCAAAAAGATGGCAAAGTAGAGAAGGAAAATCTGGATATTCACCGGTATGCTTAAACGAGTGGAAAAAAGGAATTTGCCGTAAGCCTACGGTTAAATGTTCCAATTGTGAAAATAAATTATACGATGCTTTAAATTATGATTCAATTGACGATCACCTTAGGGGTAAAGAAATATTGGGTATTTATCCATTACTTTTGGAGGATGATTGTTATTTTCTTGCAATTGATTTTGATGATGAAGGTTGGCAAAAAGATATAACAGTATTAAGAGAAATATGTTCTAAGAAAAATATACCTTTTGCTGTTGAACGTTCAAGGTCTGGTAATGGTGCTCATGTATGGTTCTTTTTTGAAGATAAAATTAGCGCTTCAACAGCAAGAAAATTTGGATCTGCTCTTCTTACATATGCTATGTCAAAAAGACATGAAATTAAATTCAGTTCTTATGACAGGCTATTTCCAAATCAAGATAGCCTACCAAAAGGTGGATTTGGTAATCTAATTGCGCTTCCACTTCAGTATTATTCACGAAAAAATAAAAATAGTGTTTTTATAGATAAAAATTTTGAACCGTTTAAAGACCAATGGCAGTTCTTGAGTAATATTAAAAAATTATCGGAGGATAATTTAGAAAAATATATATCAGAGTTATGTAGTGGCAATGAACTTGGAAACTTAAGAACAAACAACGATGATGAAATTAAACCTTGGGAAAAAAATAATCCAAAGTATAATTTAAACCAAAATGATTTTCCTAAAGAAGTGATTATAACAAAAGCAAATATGATTTATTTAGATAAAGAAGGGTTCTCAAATAAAGCTTTAAACATAATTAAGAGAATGTCATCTTTTAAAAATCCTGAATATTATAAATCTCAAGCAATGAGATTATCGACTTTTGATAAGCCACGCATTATTACATTATGTGAAGAAACTAATAATTATTTATGTATTCCAAGAGGTTGTGAAACTGAGTTAAATGATTTGTTTGCAAATTATAACATAAATACTAAGTGGACTGACAAAACAAATTTTGGTAAGCATATTGTTGTTGAATTTAACGGCAGACTTCGTGATGATCAAGAAGAAGCATATCATGCTTTAGCTGAACATGATATTGGAGTATTATCTGCAACTACAGCATTTGGTAAAACTGTTATTGGTGCAAAATTAATAGCAGAAAAGAAGGTTAATACAATTGTGCTTGTTCACACTCGTCAGCTTTTGGAACAATGGTACGATAGTTTAAGTAAATTTTTGATAATACATGATGAACTGCCTCAGGTTTGTCCCCAAAAAGGTCGAAAAAAGAATATTGGTATAATAGGCAGAATAGGCGGTGGATATAAAAATTTAAATGGTATTGTAGATATTGCAGTAATGCAATCTTTGGCAAAAGGAGATGATGTGAAAGAATTTATCAAAAATTATGGGATGGTAATTGTTGATGAATGCCATCATGTTTCAGCATTTAGTTTTGAACAGGTATTAAAGAATGCACCAAGCAAATATATATACGGGCTAACTGCTACTCCCATCAGACAAGACGGGCATCAGCCCATTATATTTATGAGATGCGGCCCTATAAGATATAAGGTTAATCCAAAAGAACAGGCTGAAAAAAGGCCGTTCGAACATTTTATAATTCCAAGGTTTACACCTTTTAGAAAAACAATCAGTCAAGATGAAAAGGATTGGACCATAAATGATATATATAAGAATATCGAAATTAATCAATTAAGAAATGGTATGATAATAAATGATGTAATTAAAAATGAAAAACAACTACGAAATTCAATTGTTTTGACAGAAAGAAAAGAACATGTAAAGTTATTATATGATTTGCTCGTTGATTCAGTTTCTTATTTAATAATGCTTACTGGCAGCATGTCCTCAAAGCAAAGAAGAAATGAAATGGAAAAGTTGTTAAACATACCTGAGAATAGCAATTTTGTAATAGTTGCAACCGGCAAGCTTGTAGGCGAAGGTTTCGACGAGCCACGGCTTGATACATTGTTCCTTGCTATGCCTGTAGCTTGGAAAGGTACAGTTCAACAGTATGCTGGCAGGTTGCATAGACTTTATAATAACAAAAAAGAGGTTCTTATTTACGACTACATTGATGTTCATATTGGTGTACTTGAAAGAATGTATCAAAAAAGATTGAAAGGGTATTCCTCTATTGGATATTCAATAAAGACTGATAGTAAATCTTTAGAAGCGGGAAATGCTATTTATGATAACAATAATTTTTTTAAAGATTTCAGTAGTGATGTTACAGCCTCAAGATTTGAAATTTTGATTGTAAGCCCTATTATGTCTAAAAAATATTTGGTTAGAATGATGGATTTATTCAATAATGGGTTAAATAATGGTGCAAAATTAACTGTTGTAACAAAGCCATTATCAGAATACTCAAATAAAAATAAAATAATGTATGAAGAGATGATAAAAAGCTTAAAAGATATTGGCTCAAATATTATATTAGTCCCTAACATTATTCAAAAATTTGCTGTAATTGATCAAAGAATTATATGGTATGGTGGTATAAATTTGTTGAATTTTGGAATATCAGATGAAAATATTATGCGATTAGATAACAAAAGTGTGGCAAATGAATTAATAGGTACATTGGATGATTTAATAAAGAGTTCTTAATTAAAAGTTTAAATGTACCTGTATATTGAGATATCAAGAGACCTATAAATTTTACTTTAAAATTATAGTTGATATTACAATTTATGCCTATAAAATAAAATATCAATTGTGGATATAAACTGGTACGGTCCGCCTCCATCATTCAAAACCACGACAGAAATGTCGTGGTTTTTTTTTTTATATATAAAGTATAACAAATAAAAATATACATGTTTCCTGGTACAATACACGTGGAGACTGTTGTGTTGATAGAGAAGAAATAGGTTGGAATAAAAAATTGTTGATTTTTAAATGAAATAAGCTATTTGATATTTACTTATAAAATAATGTTGTAATATAATAAATTTGATTACTAAAATATCATTAAGAACCCATTTTTCCCTGGAATAATTGAAATAGAATAAAATAGCAATAAAGATATATCCATAGAAATATAATGCTTCCTTTCCAGATTCTATTTTATCCTTCTTTACTAAATTGTTAGCCAGATAAATAATGCCTATAAAGATAAGTAATCTCATTGAATAAAAATCAATTGAATTGATATCCCCACTAAAAGTAACATAATGATAAAAATACTTATGATAGTATTCACTTAATTACTCCATAAATAGTAAAAGTATAATTTTATCTCTATTATACCGCTTACTTACAATTAACTCAATATACTTTAAAAAGGGTTATCCCTGGGGTAAAATCCATAACAATTACGCCAATAATAAAGAGTTTCGTTGCTTTATAGTTGAAATTTTGATGTGTTTTATTCCCTTGAGGGGTAGAAGCTGAGGGAATTTTTTACATAGGGGGGGAAACAATTTGGCTCAGTGAGAAGTTTTGCGAAAAAGTATATATAGAAACTGTTTGCTCATACATATTTGTCGTTTTCTTTCCATTCTATTTTTTCATCTATAAGAATACTAATTAAGTGATTAAAGAAAAGCAATATAGGGGGAATGATGGTAAAAACAGTTAAAGTTAACAATTTGATTGAGCGAGAAATTGAAAACTTGTTAGAGCAGGAATTAAATACAGTTGGCTGGAAAATAAATGTTGGAAATAGAGACAGGAATGTTTATAGACAAAGCCCAAAAACCATAGAAGAAAAAGAATTACTAAGGGGTACATTTCCAGATTTTATGTTGTATGAAAGTAACATCTCTACTAGGCCGATAGCAATTATAGAAACAAAGAAATCAAAATATTCTAAACTTAATAATGCATTACAACAAGCGAAAGAATATGCAAAAAAATTAGGAACACGATTTATATTTATATATTCAAAAAATATATTTTATTCGTTTGATACTTTTAACCAAAAGGAAATGTCGATTGATGGTGTAAATCTTCATAAAATCCCAAGTTTGGAATTATTACAAAAATTTAAACATAACAAATTGGCAGATTTAAAATTAACTAATTTATTACAAATCAAGAGTAGAAATGAATTAATTAAAGTATTTGATTACGCTAATAAACAATTAAGAACTGCAGGAATAACAATTGGTTTAACAAGATTCACTGAATTTTCAAACATACTATTTTTAAAATTAATAAGTGAAAATAGTGATAATTTTAGTGTTTCTTTACCAGGACATGTAAAATGGGATAATTATAAAAATAAAGAAG
Organism: Firmicutes bacterium UBA6132; assembly: GCA_002435835.1. The sequence goes on along the minus strand of DIVM01000195.1, from coordinate 16,305 downwards.
GACATGAACTGTTAGATTATATTAATAACACAGTTATACCAATTATTGATAGAAAATTCTTAAATAATGACCAGGAATCAATTTTTGAGATATTAAGAATAAAAGATACAGTTGCACTTAAAAAAATTATTGACAAGATAAGTCAATTAGACTTATCAAACATAAAAACAGATATTAAAGGTGATGCTTTTGAATATTTTATTCAAAAATATAATGATACAAATAAAGATATGGGAGAATACTTCACACCTCGACACATTGTAGATTTTTTGGTTAAAATAGCAGAACCAAAATTTATGGAAAAAATATATGATCCATTTTGTGGCACAGGTGGTATTCTTATTTCTGCATTTAATTATATTAAAAATAAATTAGAAAGTGATAATATTTTAAATAATGATAGTTTAGAAATATTACGCAAAAAAATGTTATACGGATCGGAAATTTCCGCTACAGCAAAAATAGCAAAAATGAATATGATTTTAACTGGCGATGGGCATAGCAATATAAAACAACAAAATACTTTTGAAAATCCAGTTAAAAATCGATATGATGTAGTATTAACAAATATTCCGTTTAATCAAACAGGAACATCAGTTGAGGGAATATATGAAATAGAAACTAAAGATGGAAACAACCAGGCTATTCAACATGCTGTTTCTTCATTAATAAATAATATAGGTTCAAGAGCATTTATAATCGTACCAGAAGGTGTTTTGAATAACGCAGAAATGAAAGATATTAGGCAGTATATCTTAGACAACAATCTGTTAAAGGGAGTTATCTCACTACCTTGCGGAACATTTTTACCATATACTGAAACAAAAACATCAATTTTATGTTTAAATCATAATACTAACGAAAAAGTATTCTTTTATAAAGTAAGAAATGACGGATTCACATTAACAACAAGAAGAAGGAAAATAAACACTATTAGCGATTTAGATGAATTTATAGCATCTAATCCCTTGTATACAGACAATGAACTTGAGGGATACCAATATGTTTCTTATGATGAAATAAAAGAAGAAGGAAACTATTCATTGCTTTCTTTTAAATACGAAAAAGATATACCAGAAGGATTTATTAAGATTAAAGATATAGTAAAAAGGATAAATACAACACTGCATCAGTTGTTAAGAGTGATTATTTTGGCTTGCCATTAGGAGAAGAATTTTGGGGAGAGAATTTCAATTCTGTTACCAGCGAAGACAATTTAGATTATAATGTGGTATCTTTTAAAAACTTTACATATAATCCAGCTAGAATTAATGTTGGTTCTATAGGGATAAATATGTCGAAAGTGCCAGTTGCAGTGAGTAAGGCGTATCCTGTTTTTGAAGTATACAATAAAGAATGGATACCTGAATACTTATTTATAGCAATCAGGTATAATGAAGACTTAAAGCAAGAAATAAAAGCAAGATGCTATGGTACAGTTAGACAGTCATTGTCATATGATGACTTTAAAGAAATTAGTATACCTATAGTTCCAAAGAATAAACAAGAAGAAATTGTAAAGGACTATTTAGAAAAATACGAAAAATATAAATATATTAAAAACGAATTAGATACATATAATAATATCTAAATACAAAAAAATTGTAAAATTTGTTTTTGTAATTTTTTTTACATAATAGTTTTGGATGGATTGGTAAAAGAATTATCATCTTAAATCATATCAGTTATTAGTTTAATAGTTAATATTTTTGATTGCTTGAAATACTCAAAAATTAAAAAAGAACTTACTCAGTAGAAATTAAAAATGAACTAAATATTTGAAACATAAAAAAATAATGTGAGCAGCATCAACATATATCAAATTAAAAAAGAGGTAGTGGATTTACACTTTGCGGTCCGCCTCCATACAAAATTTAAAAAACAATGAAAAACTCTTCAAAGTGAGGAGTTTTTTTGTTGTGGATACTTTTTGTTAATTGACAAATTGTTGTAGAAGTTTAAACTTGTATGCTATATAATAAAATATATAAATTCATAACATTAAATTTTGTGGATTATAATTTAATATGAACTTCGCAAAAATAATCATTACGGGAGGGAAAATGATTACATATAAAAGATGTACAGAAGTATTAATAAAAGATGTATATGAAGCTTTTAAAATTGGCTTTTCTGATTACATTATTAAGATGGAAATTCCATTTGAATTATTTATTAAACGATTTTTGGGACCGGAAGGAAATGACTTAATGTTTTCTTTTATAGCTTTAGATGTTGAAAAACCTGTGGGAGTTATTTTAGGTGGAATTAAAATATATGAGGGTATAAAAACCTTAAGATGTGGTTCATTGTGTATTCATCCAAATTATCGGGGCGAGGGAATAAGCAGGGAACTTTTTGAACTGCATAAAAAAACAGCAATAGAAAACAAGTGTAAACAATTATTTTTAGAAGTAATAGTCGGAAATGATAGGGCAATTCATTTTTATAAAAATATGGGATATGATATCATATATTATTTAAGCTATTTCTCACATGACGACCCAAGAACAATATCGTCAAAAATTTTAGAACCTTTTAATTTTGAAGAAATTAACATAAATACATTAAGAATTTTAAAGCCACAAATAGAAGATATCCATATAACCTGGCAAAATGGTTTTGATTATATGGATAAAATTGATGATATGTTTCATTACAGAATTAATAACTTCGGTGAGACAGCAGGTGCAATAAGTGTTCATAAGAGTGGTAAAATATATTTTATATGGGTTAAATCAACTTATCGAAAACATGGTTTAGGCAAAGCCTTGGTTGGATATGCTGCTAATAAACTGGAGCTATCAAAAGTTGTAATTAATTATGCTAATAATGGAAACTTAGAAGGCTTTTTAAAACACCTTAGCTTTAAAAGAGATTCCATTTCTCAGTATGAAATGTATTTAACTTTGTAATATAATGTCTTGAACATATTAAATATAGCTATGGGAAATTATGTATTTAGTACAAAGTTTTCCTCAGATTGAAACTGAAAGATTATTGCTAAGAGAATTCTGTAATGCTATCTATGGGGGGACGTCATATCCCATAAGCCAAATTTTTAAAAATACCCTTAATGTAGTAGATTCCATTGAGGGCATTTTAATGATATTGTATAATTTTAATAAAGCGTAGGAACAGGGTAACATGCAACTTGATCAATAAATACTGGATCAAATCCATAAAACGTCCAATATCTTCCGGTCCATCTATAACCTGACACTTCGCCATACTCTACTCTCGTGGGATAAAACCAGAATGGTTTTTCATTTTTGGGCCATATATACGTATATGAGTACATGCAGTCAATGATATACGAATTTCTTGGTTTTGGTGGAATAGTTGTTGGAGGTGGATAAACTGGAGGTCCATAATTCATCATATAATTTCACTCCTTATAAAGTTTTATGTACTTATAATATGATGTAATATGTTCTTTAGTTCATATGAATTATTTAAAAAAGAAATTGTGGATAAACTGGTACGATCTGCCTCCATCAAAAAAGAGTTAAAGAAGTATACTCCTCACGATAAGGCTAAATATAAAATTATATTAGGAAGCCTAAACCAAAAATCAGCTTTGGTTTTTTTGAATGCAAAATTATTTACTAAAAGATTTTGAAAATCGGATAAAAAATTACTTGATTTTTATTATAAAATTAGATTAACAGTCAAATTGCAACGATTTCTGATTAGAAAATTGCAATGAAAAACGTATGTTATATATTAAAAGTTACATGCGTTTTTGCATTATAAGTTAATGGTGGGACTGGCGCAATCATTAATTTGTATATTTTTTAACAATAAATATTAATTACTTCTATCAGAATATTGTTCGGAACAAGATATAATTTGGAGAATATATTGTTTATATACGAATATATATAATAATTTGAAAAGTGAGGTAATTAAATGATTAATTTTATTGATTTAATTAGATGGATGAATAATCCGGTAATTAGTCCTAATAATGAAGTGATAAACGCTAATAATGCTGTAATAGAAGAAATATTTCATGATAATAGAACAAGTTTTGTTACAATTTCATATGGAGTACCGGGTAATTTTAACATGATTAATATGGAACTTGTAACATTGGTGGTTGATAGAAATACAATTATAAGAAACAGACGAGGACGAAGAATTAGTGTTAGAGATTTAAGGGTAGGGAATGTTGTAGATGCAAGTTTTTCAGCTGCGATGACAAGAAGTATACCTCCACAATCAAGAGCATTCATGATAACTGTAGTAAGAGAAGAGGCAAGTACATTACCTAACTTTCCTAATATGGTTGAGGATAGAATTATTGAAATTGATGCAAGAAATAATTTTCTTTTAACAGGAAATCCAAATGACATTATGAGTCAAATGCGCTTTGTAGTAAATAATATGACAAACATTTTTGATAGGAGAGGAAATAGAATAAGTTTTGGAGATTTAAGGCCTGGACAGATGATTAGAGTTGAGCATGCAGATTTTATGACAGCAAGTATACCGCCTCAAACTACTGCATTTAATATTTGGGTATTATAGAAAAAGAATAGAGAATTCAATATTTGAAAATTTATTGAATACATTTCATGAGATATTGCGAGATTATGCTACTTTATCGTAATGAAATTTTAATTTAAAAAACTGATAATATGATTATTAAAACAATTATCAGTTTTTTAAAGTTATTGTGTAAATTTTGTAAGCGCTTAATAGGTTCTTTCAAGCTTTAGTTGATTTTCCACAACTTAAACGTAACAGTTTTGCTTTCAATAGTTCAAAACTATTACGTCCATACATGATTCGATTTATGACCTTTAATTTATTAACACTTCCCTCTGCGAGTCCATTATTATAATTTAGAATTATAACATTTTTTATGGCTTCCAATCCTTAACCCTGAAATATTATGAAGAAATTTCTGAAATTTTGAATATTTCTCTTTTTTCCATTCATTCTTCAAGATTTTCTGTTTTTTAGAGAATATAATTTCATGGAATTGCCGAAGCAATTCATAAAATTTTCCTAAATTGGATATTTATATATAATCTTATTCGCTGGTAATTCCTTTTACATTTTCTAATTATTATATATTAACTGAACCATCCATTTTCGAGCTATATATTCTTTAGCAATTTCTCCAATAATTTTAACCTTGCCAGTAAAATCACCAATAAAGGTAAATAGTCGTTATAAAAATCTCATTGCCCATCTATTTCAAATTGATACTTATTAATCATACTGCTTATTCCTGCATGATTCATATAGCTTATCCATACATTTATATTAGAGGATTAATAATTATAGTACTGTTTGTTTCAAGGCTAAAATTGTAAATTAAAAACTTTTAAAAGCAATAAATATTTAGGCTGATTTTATCCTATAATAATCATATAATTATAGTGAGGTGATACTTATGGTTATTAATACAAATACAATAGTACCTATGACTGATGCTAATCAAAACTTTTCTAAAGTAGTTCGATTAGTTGATAAAGAAGGCATGGCAGTTATTATGAAAAATAATAGGCCAAAATATATTGTTGTTGATTTCGATGAATATGAAGAAATAAGTGCAATAAGAGAAGAAAGAAAACGCAAGATTGATGAAACTGCAGATAAAATTATTGAAGATAATTTAGAAGCTTTTAGAGAGTTAGCAAAATAATTCGGTAGATATAAAAACAAGCGATAACAGAACAATAACATTCTTTAAGAATGGTCAGCCGCTTATCTATGGAAATGAAGCGGGCGGATTACAATCTTATTTTTAAGAGTACTCCCTCCGGCGTGGCGAAGATTTCATGCAGGCGAACGAGTGGAGAAAAGAGGAAAATTCCAATTTGTAGTTTTATTAATGTGCATAATTCAAATTTAGCGTAGCTTAGTAATAAGATTTGTAGTAATGATAATTAGGATAATTCATATTAATTATGGAGAATGAATTTAAAATCTAAAAACAAAATTTTTATTTAAAAGGGGTTTGAAGATTTGAAGAAAATATTTATAACTATATCATTAGTTCTTATCATAGTATTAGCTACAGGATGTGATAATTCTCAAGTTGATGTTTTTAATGATATCATTATAGAAAGATATCCTAATAAGGATAATTTTAATAAATTTGATATGGATAAGGTTATAGATGACTCTACAAAAATAAGATATGCTACTGTTGTTACTGATGATGTTGAAATTATTAAGGAATTTTTAACATATTTTAAAAACCTTGAGGTCGTTAAAATTGATACTGTTCCTAAAGAAGTACCTTTTAACGAGATTTATGTATTGAAGTGAATTTTATGGAAGATGATACATATTCTAAATTAAAGATACAAGTTCTTAATGATGAGTATCTAAGAATTTTAAATTACATTTATATAAGAAAGTATAACAAAGAAAAAAATGAAATATCTTATGATAAAATTAGCGAAACAGAATTTTTGAAGATAGTAGATGGCAAATTAGATTTAGAATATTTTGAGAGGATATTCAATTCGCTGAAAGAATAAATATTTTCTCGTGTTTCAAACGGATAATTCCAATTATACGCAACAGTAGAATAAAGATAAGAGGAGATAATTTATAAAGTATATATAACAAGGGGAAATATTTCATGATATTAGAAACAAAAAGATTATATTTGCGTGAGCTGAAGCAGTCTGATTTTTTATCATTGTGTAAAATATTACAAGATCAAGATGTAATGTATGCCTATGAACATGCTTTTGATGATATTGAAACACAAGAATGGTTAGATAGACAAATTACTCGATATAACGATTATGGATTTGGCCTATGGGCTGTGATATTAAAAGAAACTAATGAAATGATTGGGCAATGCGGGCTTACTATGCAAGAATTCAATAACAGGCAAGTAATTGAAGTCGGATATCTTTTCCAAAAAGCGTTTTGGCATAATGGGTATGCAAGCGAAGCTGCCATCGCTTGTAAAGAATATGCATTTAAAATGTTAAATGCTGATGAAGTATTTTCAATTATTCGTGACAACAATAACGCATCACAAAATGTTGCAAAGCGAAATGGAATGATAGTATCTGATAGATTTACTAAACATTATTATGGTTTTGATATGCCTCATTTAGTTTTTTCGATTAAGCGTAACAAATGAGCATAAATTTTGATCTTAATTCAATCGCATAATTTATATTATTCGAACTATATGGCTCAAATAAAACAAATTATGATGCTTCTTATTTATTCTCGATTCACAATAAATACTAAATTTAATACAGCCCCCAAAACACGAAGTCTTTATTATAAGGTTATTTTGAAGCTTTATGCATATAAGTTTTGATATCAATTGTGGATATAAACTGGTACGGTCCGCCTCCATACAAAATTTAAAAAACAATGAAAAACTCTTCAAATTGAAGAGTTTTTTTATTAGTCTATATTTATATAAATTAACTTTATTCAATTACAATTATTACTTGTTACAATAATACTGACAAAGTGCAATAGAATAAATTTTAGACTCCATAGGATCTGCACGGGGTGCCTGAATTACAGGAACAACTGCTCCTGTTACTAATCCGCCTGCCTTAAGTTTTGACATCATGGTCAATGATTTATATAATGCATTGCCTACTTCAATATTTGGAACAAGTAAAATATCAGCTTTACCTGCAACTTCACTAACTATTCCTTTATGCTTTGATGATTCAGGGAAAACTGCATTGTCAAAAGCGAGAGGTCCATCAACAACAGCATTTTTTATCTGTCCCCTATCACCCATCTTGCTTAATATTGCAGCATCTATAGTTGATTGAGCATTAAGATTTACTGTTTCTATAAATGAAAGAACAGCTACTTTCGCTTTTTCACATCCAAGCCTAATTGCAACATCAACTGCATTATTTATTAATTCAACCTTCTGATTTAAATCAGGATTAATTGTCATGGCACAATCTGTTATTATTAATAGGCCACCTTGAGGTTTTTCTATTACAGCGACATGTGAGAGTGTTTTATTCTTTCGCAAACCATTTTCTTTGTTTAAAACTGCACGCAGATAATCACTTGTTTGAATATTACCTTTCATTGGTAAATCTGCTTTTCCTAATCGCACTAATTCTACAGCTTTAAATGCAGCCTCAACATCATTATTTACTTCAATTATATTTTCTTCTTTGATTTTGTAACCAATTTTATCAGAGTTTTTCAAAATTTTTTCTTTGTTATCTATTAATATACACTCTGAAATACCCATGGTTTCAACTTCACGAACAGCTTCTAAAGTAACAGTATCACCAGCACATGCTATTGCAATAATTTTTTTATTTTGTTTTTTTATTGAATTTAATAGTTCATCAAAACTTCTTATCATAATTCTAACTTCCTTTATTCAATATTTTTTTAATTTTTCTTCTCCTCTTATATATCTGTTAACGCCTGCTGCTAATGATTCCAATTCATTTTCACCAGGATAAATAAAAACAGGAGCAATATGTTTTATCCAATAAATTATGTAATTAACTACACGGTTCCAATTTGCCAAACCACCGGTAATAGCAATAGCGTCTATATTTCCTCTAAGTGTAACAGACCTTGCACCAATTTCTTTAGCTATTTGATAAGACATTGCCTTTACAGCAATTTTAGCTTCCTTATCACCTGACACAATACGTTTTTCTATTTCAATACCATCCGATGTACCGAGATATGCTGATAATCCACCTTCTATTCCAAGCATATTGTGCATTTCTTGTTTTGTGTATTTGCCCGAATAACACAAATCTACCAAAGGACCTACCGGTAAGGCTCCGGTCCTTACGGATGAGAAGGGCCCATCGCTTTCTATTCCATTGTTAACGTCGATGACCTTACCATGATAATGTGCACCCACAGTAATGCCGCTGCCGATGTGAGCAACTATAATATTAACATTTTCATATTTTTTTCCTAATTTTTCACTGACTAATTTAGCAGTCGCCTTTTGGTTTAGCACATGATATGAGTTAGGACGGGGTATGAGCGGGTGACCTGAGTAAGTTGCAATTTTTATCATATTTACATCTGTTGTAGGATCAACTGTTAAAACTGGTTTTCCATATTTTTTTCCAAGATCATAACACATACAGCATCCTGGATTACTTGTATGAATTCCGTATTTCTCTGATTTAAAGTCTTCAATCATCTTTTCATCAATTTCGTAAACACCTGGCTCGCATGGCTTTACCAATCCTGAACAGCTAACAAAAGTATCGAAGTTTTCCGGTTTAAATCCTTTTTCTTTTATCCATTCTAAAATATCGCGTTTTCTTATATCATACTGGTCCCAAACTGTTTTAAAACTTTTCATCTCTTTTAAGGTATGATGAAGAGTTTCTTTATATAAATAATCATTTCCCTTATATATGGCAATTTTAGTTGTTGTACCGCCATACATTATAACAAGCATCAACGGATTTTTTTTATTCATAATTCACTCCTTCTCATTTATAATAAATAGAATTTCCCAAGATTTATTTATATATATTTTAATTTGAAAGATTTATTAATAAAATATATTATTTAATTTAACTGAAATTTGTTCAACTGTTAATAATATGTTGCACTAATATTGAAGAAATTTTGTCCTTTATTAAATGGTTAATTTGTCTTGCATTTTCAATATTATCGGAAATGGTTAAAATATCATTGAAGGTGTTTTTGTTTTTCACAAGATCCTGTTCCCAATTATCCAATAAATTAAATTGTCTCATATACTCTTTTTCAATAATTTTTTTAATGGCTTCTACATCCAATTCATTATATTTTATAATAGCATCAAACCTCGAATAAATAGGCGCACCAAGCTTTTTTTTAATTTCGTCCAAGGATGAATAGTTGGATGTACAAATTATAATTGATTTTTCAAGAGTTACACAATAATTTTTATCCTCGTATATACCTTCATCAAACAGTTGATAAAAGGCGCTGTGAAACACAGGATGAGTTTTATCAAATTCGTCAAATAAAATAATGTTGGATTCTCGTTCTAAAAGTTCTTTAGCTAAACAATTTTGTGAGTGTTTGCCGCCAAAAAGATATGATGTAAACTCATCAGAGTTAAACATAGAAAATTGTTTTCTAAAAAGCTTTTGCTTTAACAGAATACTTAAAAATTTTGCAGTTTCTGTTTTACCGACACCTGTATGTCCATAAAAAAGCATAACTACGGGTTTTGTAACTTTAGAATTGCATAGTTGATAAAGAGTTGACATTAATTTATTTTTTACTGATTCTTGTCCAATAATATAAAAAGAAAATTCATTATTAATATCTTTTATTATACTTTTCGTAACTGTATTGTACACATATTGAAATGTGTTTACATCAATTTCAAGTTTGTTAAATTGTGAAACAATATAAGATGGTGGATTTTGAAGTATAATATTATTTATATCAAACTGAGAAAGAAAGCTTAAAAAACCTTGTATGGCATTTTCGCTTAATGCGGCATATTCATCAGAAAATGCTACAAAATTAGGTATTTTAATTTTGTTTAAATCTTCTAATTTTTCTTCGCTGTCGTTCATTTTTCTGTTTGGCATTTTAAATGAGTGTTCCCTCATTTTTCTATCACTTAAAATTGCCAAAGCAGTCAACGTAATAGTAGGCTCATCAAATTTTAATATTTTATTAAATCCACTTTTTGGGCCATAATAAATTGTTATATTTTGCATATTAATCCTCCATAAAAAAATATCATAAATTAAATGTAGCAAAATTTATGCCATATGTAATGTCGTAATTACAGACTTATTGTCATATTTTAGGTGTTTAAAAATTGGACAAAACTATTAACTTAAGTTAAAATAAGTGTAGAAGAAATCCATATAACATTGTTTTAAAAGGAGAAGTTATGGATAAGGTTGCATTGGTTATTGGTGGTAAGTTTAATACAAACAAGAAATATGATAACGTTACCATATTTGACATGGTTACATTCAAGGATGCTGTAGACATTGCAGTAAAATTGGAAAAAGAAAAAGCAGTGGATATAATTATAAGTCCTGCAGGAACTGCTTTAGAAATAAAAAAATATGTATCTATACCAATTGTAAAAACAAATATTTCTGATTTGGATATATTAGAAACTTTAATATATGCAGAATCTGACTCTAAAATTACTGGGAGAAGAATAGCTTTAATAATGCAAGAATCTAAAGAATTAGACATAAAAAGATTACAGCCTTTTTTAAAAAATAAATTATTTTTTTATAAATATAAAGATGAAGAAGACTTAGAATATACCATTAAACGTTTAATTACGCAAAAAATGGAAATAATAGTAGGTGGACCTACATGTGCCCAAATAGTAGAGTCTTCAAACAGCAAAGGTTATGTGCTCAGGTTGTCTGATGAATCTATTCAACTGTCAATCGATAAAGCTTTAGAAAGTTTATATATAAGTCATAATTTTAAAGAAAAAAATCAGCGGTTTAAAACTGCAATGTCAATGTTTACAGATGGAGTAATAATTGTTAACAATAAAGGTATAATTACTGATTGTAATGAAAAAGCAAGCGAGATTTTTGATATTGATGAAGAGAAAATTGTAGGATCTAATATTTTACAATTAACTAATGATGTAAGTATTCAAAGTGTTTATAAATCAGGAGTAAAACAAAACGATAAATTAGTCAAATATGGTGAAATAAATTTATTTACTAACAGATTGCCTATCATAGTTGATGGAATAATAGAAGGAGCAGTAATTACATTTCAAGAAACAAATAAAATAGAAAAGTTAGATCATAAATTCAGAAAATCACAAACAAAAGGTTTTACTGCAAGATATTATTTTAAAGACATTATGGGAACTTCTGAATCAATAAAAGAATCTGTTAAAATAGCAGAAGCATATGCAGGAGTTGATTCTGATATTCTTATAATGGGTGAAACAGGAACTGGAAAAGAATTATTTGCACAAAGTATTCATAATTTAAGTATCAGAAACCAGGGACCATTTGTAGCAATTAACTGTGCTGCGCTTCCTGAAAATTTACTTGAAAGCGAACTTATGGGTTATGAGGAGGGAGCTTTTACAGGTGCTAAAAAGGGAGGGAAGTCAGGCCTTTTTGAACTTGCCCATAACGGCACTATTTTTTTAGATGAAATAAATCAACTTCCAATTCAGCTTCAGGGCAGAATACTTAGAGTTTTACAAGAAAGACAGGTACTTAGGTTAGGCGGAGATAAATTAATTCCAATAAATGTTCGTGTTATAGCAGCAACCAATGAGAAATTAGGAAAATTAATAAATGATGGAAAGTTTAGAAAAGATTTATATTATAGAATATCGGTTCTTAATTTAAATATACCGCCTTTAAGAAGGAGAAAAGGAGATATTACTCTCCTTATTAATTATTACCTTAATATGTTTTCAAACATAAATGGTCACAAATCAACTTTTGATGAAGGAAGTCTTGAAATGCTTGAAAAGCATGAATGGAACGGGAATGTGCGTGAGCTGATAAATTTTGTTGAAAGATACGTTGTAATAAGCAAACAATTTTCAATAACTTCTAATAATTATGTAACGGATTATATGAATTCTGAAAGCAGTAATGATATAAATAAAATTGAAGATTTTAATGAAATCAAAATAAAATTAGGTACTTTAAAAGATATGGAAAAGCAAATTATAGAAAGTATTTTAGAACGTTACAGCAACAATAAAAAACAGGCAGCTTTAACTTTAGGCATTAGTAGGACAACGCTATGGAAGAAATATAAAGAAGAATAATTAAAACTGAACATGCCACTTTTTATTTTGAAAATATCAAAATCATTTATAATCTATTGAAAATGTATTATTTTTAATTAAATCAAAGGCTTATATGTATTGAAATTTAAATAAGTTTAAATCTTGATAAATGATCTGTTAAAATATGCTTTTTATTAAATGCAAGTTAAGTAAATTATAAATTCAATATTATGAAAGTGTTAACCCATGTTAACAAGTGTGTTCAGTTTCTGAACACACTTGTTTATTATTAAATTTATAATACAAACTATTCAGCAATTTTCAGATAAATATAACCGTAAAAAGTTGGCATGTAAAATGCTTAACAAATAGTATAACTTTATTTTTACTATAATAGCATGGAGGTTAATATGAATTCTTCAAAAAAACATGCAACGATTTCTGGTTATGAACTGAAAAAATTTTATAAACCGGATGATATTAAAGACTTTAACTATGAGGATAAACTTGGAGATCCTGGAGAGTTTCCTTATACGAGGGGTATAAGAGATGGGATGTATCGAGATAATTTGTGGATAATGGGACTTTATTCAGGATTTGCTTCAGCTGAAGAAGCCAATAAAAGATATCGTTATTTAATTGAGCAGGGACAAACTGGATTTTCAATAGCTCTTGATTTACCTACGCAGATGGGGCTTGATTCAGATGACGAAATGGCTGAAGGAGAAGTTGGTAAAGTAGGAGTTGCTATTGACTCTTTAGCTGACATAGAAAGTTTATTTGAAGGAATACAACTTGAAAAAGTGAGACAAATAAGGACAACAGCTAATGCAAATTCAATAATAATGATGGCATTATATGTTGCATATGCAAAAAAAACTGGAATAGACCCAAATAAAATAGGATTTTTCCTTCAAAATGATCCTTTAAAAGAATATATCTGCAGAGGAACATATATATTTCCTCCTGAAGCATCAATAAAACTTGCTGCAGATGTTATAGAATACAGTGCAAAACACTTACCAAACTGGACTCCTATAGCTGTTAGCGGATATCATATAAGAGAAGCTGGAGCTACAGCAGCACAAGAAATAGCATATACAATGTCAAATTTGATTTCATATATGGATGAAGCAAAAAGAAGAGGTGTAGACATTGATCAATGTGCAAAAAACATTTATATATTTGCAAGTTCAACAGTTGATTTTTTAGAAGAAGTAGCAAAATTTAGAGCAGCCCGCAGGGTGTACGCTAAGATAATGAAAAATAGATATGGATCAAAAGATCCTGAAACACAAAGACTTAAAATATTTGTATTTACAAGCGGCTCAGCATTAACTGCAGAACAGCCGTTAAATAATATAGTAAGAGTTACTTTAGAAACTATGGCAGCAGTTGCAGGTGGAGTACAGACTATATCATCTTCTTCATATGATGAGGCCCTTTCTATTCCTACTGAACAAGCTGTTAAAGTATCCCTTCGTACTCAGCAAATTATTGCTTATGAATCCGGAATAACAGAAACAGCAGACATGATGGGAGGTTCATATGCCATAGAACGTTTAACAGATGATTTAGAAAAAGAAATATGGGAAATAATCGAAGAAATTGATTCTAAAAATGGTTCAGTTGCTTGTATCCAAGAAGGTTATTTTCAAAGAAAGCTTTCTGACAATGCTTACAAATTTCAAATGAGTGTTGATAATAAGGAACGAATAATTGTAGGTAGCAATATGTTTAGAGATGATAATGATCCAGAAATACCTGTATTTGAACTTTCTACTGATACAGCTGAAAGACAAAAGATAAAACTTGATGATATTCGAAGAAACAGAGATAACATTCGTGTTCAAAGAGCATTAGATGCAATTAAAAAAGCTGCCGAAAATAATGAAAACTTAGGCGATGTAATGATTGAAGCAATAGAGGCTTATGCAACTGTAGGGNNTATGGAGTATACAAACCTATGAAAATTTATTAGGCAGAGGGAGGAAATCTATGAAAGTTTTAATTGCTAAACCAGGTTTAGATGGTCATGACCGAGGAGCTAAGGTAATTGCTAGAGCTTTTGAAGAAGCAGGTGCTGATGTTATATATACAGGACTTCAATCAAGTGTTGATGAAATAGCCGATATAGTTGAAAAAGAAGGTGTAGATGTTGTAGGTGTCAGCTTGCTGTCTGGCGCACACAATACACTTATGCCTAAAATAATTGATTCTATTAAAGATCGGGGAATTGATGATGTTGTTTATATTCTTGGAGGAATAATACCTCAGCAAGATATACCGCATCTTAAAGAATTAGGCGTTGACGAAGTATTTGGACCAGGAACACCTTTGGATAATTGTATAGATTTTGCTTTTCAACAGGTTGCTTTAATAAAGGCAGAAAAAATAGTTGAAGATATTAGTTCTTCAATTAGAAATAAGTCACTTAATTTTTAATTAATAAAAAAACATTTTATACATGTGTTAAAAATATATAGGAGGCAATTATGGGAAAGGGAATTTTGGAAGGCGTAAGGGTTCTTGGAATTGAGCAACAGGTTGCTGCGCCTTACTGTACTATGATGTTGTCTGACCAAGGTGCAGAAGTAATAAAAGTTGAAAGACCTGGCTCAGGTGATTCATCAAGAGAAGCAGCGCCATATCTTACAAATGATAAAGGTGAAAAAACAAGTGGATATTTTTTAAGATTTAACAGAAATAAAAAAAGCATTACAATCAATACGAAAAGTACTGAAGGCGTCCAAATTTTAAAGGATTTAATCAAAGAATGTGATATTGTCGTTGAAAACTTCAAACCTGGAATGATGGATGAAATAGGTTTATCATATGATGTTATGAAAGAAATCAATCCTAAAATTGTTTATGTAGCAATAAGCGGCTTTGGAAGATTAAAGAAATACGAAGGTCCTTTTAATGACAGAACTGCATATGACATAGTTGTTCAGGCAATGGGCGGTCTTATGCACTTAGCAGGACAAAAGGATGGTCCTCCTACTTGGCTTGGGGTTGCAGTAGGAGACATTGTATCTGGCATACAGGCTGCATATGCTGCTATGCTTGGATATATTAAAGCTTTAAAAACAGGCGAGGGCGAATATATAGATGTTTCAATGTACGACTGCATGGTTTCGTTAGCAGAAAGAGCTCACAGCCAATATTTATTTACAGGTAATGTTGTTAGCAGGGGACCTGATAAAAATATGGCTCCATGGGGACCTTTTAAAGCAAAAGACGGTTATGTTGCTCTCATTGTTCCTACTGAAAAAATGTGGGCAAGATTGTGTAAAGCAATAGGCAGGGAAGATTTTCTGCAAAATGAAAACTTCAATTCGGGACCAAAGAGAGCAATTCACAGGGAAGAATGGGAGCCTGCATTAATTGAATGGATGAAAGACAAAACTAAAAATGAAGTGTGTGCTATTTTAATGGAACAAGGTATGCCATGCGGTCCTGTTCAGGATTCAGAGGATGTATTCAACTGCCCTCATTTGGCAAAGAGAGAATTGTTTGTTAAAATACCTGATAAAATAATGACTGAATTAACGTTGATAGGATCTCCTTTAAAAATGGAAGATTCTGAGCAAACA
>DIVM01000278.1 GCA_002435835.1 Firmicutes bacterium UBA6132 | reverse complement strand
GCTGCATTATCTAAATAAATCATTACATCACCTGCTTTTCTTATTTTTTTAACTTCTATATTATATGAACCCAAAGCATTTTAGATATCTTTTATTTGTCAATTGTTAAATCTAAATAATAATTAAACTGTAAAACAAAATTCTCCATTTGTTATTTATAAAACTTATTTGTTTGAAATTTTTTACAATTTAATACTATAAAGATTAAATTATAATATTTTTCACTGACGTTAGACGTTNNAAATGTTGTCAGGAAGGAAAAATATAATAATTTAATCACGACAACGTATGTTAAAAGCAATAAACCAGTACCTTAACTAACTAATCTATAATATAAACTAACACTAAACTTATTATTTATCTTGGTAAACAATTTTCCCATTACAAATAGTATATTTAACTTTTCCTGTAAGCTCTTGCCCAACAAAAGGAGAATTACTAGATTTAGAAGCAAACTCTTTAACTATCCATTTTTCATTTTCATTAAATATAACTATATCTGCCTTATTTCCAATCCCTATAGTTCCTGAAAATAGATTATATAAAGTTGCAGGTTTTATAGTCATTTTTTCTATTAATTTACTTAAACTCAAATGATTTTTGTGAACTAAATTCATTATCCCAAGTGATAACGATGTTTCAAGACCTATTATTCCACTTGGAGCAATTGAAAAAGGCTTGTCTTTTTCTTCTTTACTATGCGGAGCATGGTCAGTTGCAATAATTTCTATTGTATCATCTTTTAAACCTTCAATTAACTTTAATCTATTTTCCTCTGTTCTTAGAGGTGGGTTCATCTTTGCATTAGTTCCATATTTCAGCACATCATCTTCTGTCATAGAAAAGTGATGTGGAGCTATTTCTGCAGTAATATTTGCACCCATTTTTTTTGCAAAACGAATCATATCAACTGAATTACATGAACTTATATGTTGAATATTAACTTTAGCTTTTGTTTGTATTGCAATCATACAATCCCTTGCAACCATAACATCTTCAGCTAAATGTAATGCACCCTCTAATTTTAATTGTTCCGATACTTTTCCTTTATTTATGCCAGCACTATATACTAAACTTGGATCTTCTTCGTGAAAACTCAAAGGAACATTTAATTCTTTAGCTTTTTCCATTGCTTTTAATAATACATCCGTATCCATTATAGGTAATCCATCATCTGTAAAACCTACAGCACCTAAACTTTTTAAATGATCCATATCAACTAACTCTTTGCCCATTAATTGTTTTGTTATACATGCTGCTTGTAAAACATTTATTTTTGATTTTTTACTTTCTTCTTGAATATATAAAAGAGTTTCTTTATTATCAACAACAGGTTTAGTATTTGCCATACATATGACCGTAGTAAACCCACCTTTAGCTGCAGAGTTTGAACCAGTTATAATATCTTCTTTATATGTTAAACCTGGGTCTCTAAAATGAACATGAACATCCACTAACCCAGGGGCAACTATTAAACCCTTAGCATCTAATACCTCAACTTCATCCGTTATTTGAATATTTTTATCTATATTTATTATAATATCGTCTTTAATTAGTACATCCAATTCCTCATCAATTTCATGAAAAGGGTCTATTACTCTTCCGTTTTTTATTAATATCATATATCACCTTTTAATTAATTTAATTTATTAATCAATTATATCACAATAGCTCCATGTTACAATATAAAAAATACCGGAATTTAAATCCGGTATTTTTTTATATTTATTTTAAATTATTAACCATATCGTCATAATCTGCTTGATTTTCAACAGGATATGAACTTTTTTCATTATAATGAGTATGAAGAAGTTTGTGTGATAAATGTCCATTAGGCTCTTTTAAATAATCTTCATAAAGTTTCTTAACTTCTGGGTTATGATGTGATTTACGAAGAGTTTGAGCTTCATCTTCTGAGTACAATGCTTTTGCTCTACTTATTTTAGGATCTACATCAAGTCTTTCCTTAGCTGATACGTGTGACTGGCCTCCGCCGTGTACGCATCCTCCTGGACATCCCATCACTTCAATAAAATGGTAATTCTTCTCGCCGCTTCTTACAGCATCCAGAATTTTTGAAGCATTTATCATACCGTGTGCTACAGCAATTTTAACTTCAGTGTCTTTTCCTTCTATAGGAAGTACAAGTGTTGCTTCTTTAACGCCGTCAAGTCCTCTTACAGCATCATATTCAATTTTTTGAATATCTGTTCCTGTAAGAACATCAGCTACTGTACGAAGAGCAGCTTCCATAACTCCGCCTGTAGTACCAAATATAACACCTGCGCCAGTATAATTACCTAATATAGAATCAGGTTCTCCTTCTGGAAGTTTGTTGAAGTTTATTCTTGCTTGTTTTATCATGTCTCCAAGTTCTCTTGTAGTCAATGATATATCAACATCACGAAGAGAGTCAACTTCCATTTCTTCTCTGCTCAATTCTGACTTTTTAGAAGTACATGGCATAATTGATACACTTACTATATTTTTAGGATCAATGCCTTGTTTTTCAGCATAATATGATTTAACTATTGCACCAAACATCTGCTGAGGAGATTTGCATGTTGAAAGGTTTTCTAAGAAATCAGGATAGTTAAATTCGCAATATCTTATCCAACCAGGAGAACATGATGTAATCATAGGAAGTTTTCCACCGTTCAATACACGGTTTATAAATTCAGTTCCTTCTTCCATGATAGTCAAATCTGCTGAGAAATTCGTGTCAAAAACTTTATCAAATCCAAGTCTTTTAAGTGCTGTTACCATTTTGCCTGTAACTGCTGTTCCTACTGGAAGACCGAACTCTTCTCCCAATGATGCTCTAACTGCAGGTGCAGTCTGAACAACAACAAATTTTTCAGGATCTTCAATAGCAGCCCAAACATCATCTATATTTCTTTTTTCATATAAAGCTCCAACAGGACATGCTTGAATACATTGACCACAATAAATACATGGAACATCTTTCATACTGTAGTTAAATGCAGGAGCAACTTCAGTGTTGAAACCTCTATGAGTGAAATCTAATATTCCTATTCCTTGTACATCTCTGCATGCACTTACACATCTTCCACAAAGTATACATTTACTTGAATCCCTTACTATTGAAGGAGCCAAATCATCTATTTTTGACTCTCTTTTTGCACCTTCAAATTCAATGCCTTCTATTCCAAGCTCATTACATAATTTTTGTAACTCACAAGTAGTATTTCTTACACATGTTAAACATTCTCTGTTGTGATTTGCCAAAATTAATTCAACATTCATTTTTACTGCATTTCTTACTCTTGA
>DIVM01000380.1 GCA_002435835.1 Firmicutes bacterium UBA6132 | reverse complement strand
TAAATTAAAAGATTTAGGGACGCACCCTTTTGCCAACAAAACCATTTGGCAAAAGGGAACGTCCCTTTTATTAATTTTTGAAGCTATGAATAGGGGCTGGAATTCTGCCGCCTCTGTTTATAAATGCTTCGCTTGAAAATTTGCTTACAGCCATTACTGGAGCTCTTCCTAAAAGTCCTCCAAACTCAGCTAAATCACCTACAGTTTTTCCGTAAACTGGTATTAATCTTACTGCTGTTGGTTTTTGATTAATAACTCCTATAGCACATTCATCAGCTATTATAGCTGAAATTGTGCTTGCAGGTGTGTCTCCAGGAATAGCAATCATATCTAAACCTACTGAACATACACAAGTCATAGCTTCTAATTTATCTAAACTTAATGAACCTAATTGAACTGCAGCAATCATTCCTTCGTCTTCGCTTACAGGAATGAATGCACCGCTTAATCCACCAACATTTGAAGATGCCATTATTCCACCTTTTTTAACTGCATCGTTTAAAAGAGCAAGGGCAGCAGTTGTACCATGAGCTCCGCAGCTTTCTAATCCTATTTCTTCCAATATTCGAGCAACACTATCTCCTATTTCTGGAGTAGGAGCTAATGATAAATCCATTATTCCAAATGGAACATTTAATCTATTGCATATTTCTTTAGCAACAACTTCACCGGCACGTGTGATTTTAAAAGCCGTTTGTTTAATTGTTTCACACACAGAAGTGAAATCCTCACCTTTAACTTTTTCTAAAGCATGTTTTACAACACCAGGACCACTTACACCAACACTTAAAACTTTTTCAGCTTCACCAACACCATGGAATGCGCCAGCCATGAAAGGATTATCTTCAACAGCATTTGCGAAAATAACTAATTTTGCACATCCAAGACTATCTTTATCTTTTGTTAAATAAGCAGTATCTTTTACAATTTGTCCGATAAGTTTAATAGCATCCATATTAATTCCGGCTTTTGTTGAAGCCACATTTACAGATGAACATACTTTATTAGTTAATGCTAAAGCTTCGGGAATTGAACGTATTAATATTTCATCACCTTTTGTAAACCCCTTTTGAACTAAAGCAGAAAATCCTCCTATAAAATTAACCCCTGCAACATCAGCAGCTTTATCTAAAATTTCTGCAAATTTGACATAATCAGTGTCTGTAGATGAACCTGCAATTATGGAAATAGGTGTAACAGAAATTCTTTTATTTATTATAGGAATTCCGAATTCTTTTTCAGTTTTTTCAGCGGTTTTAACGAAATTTTCTGTTAGTCTTGTTATTTTTTCATATATTTTTTTTCTTGCTATGGCTCCGTCTGAATCAGCGCAATCTAATAATGAAATTCCCATTGTTACTGTTCGTATGTCGAATTTAAGTTCATCGACCATTTTTATAGTTTCTAATATATTTTTAGTTTTTATCATGATTAGCCCCTTAATTAAATTTCATACATTTTTACAAAGATGTCTTCGCGTTGAATTCTTATATCCATTTGTAATTCTCTGCCTATGTTTGTAAGCTCTTCTTGTAGTACTATAAATTCTGTTTCCAATTTTTCTAAGTCAACAAGCATAGTCATAGTGAAATATTCTTTCATAACTGTTTGTGTTATGTCTAAAATATTTACGTTCTGCTTGGCTAATGAAGTTGAAACAGATGCGATTATACCAACTTTGTCTTTTCCTAAGATAGTTATTATTGCTTTCATTATTTAAATCCTCCAATTAAATTATATTATAGTTTGAATAAATTATTTACGAAGCTGCTTGCTTGTCCGAATTTACTCGTATATATAAAAAGAGACTTTTGACAAGTCTCTTTATACTACAAAAACATAAATACATAATACAATATGATATGTAAATTATATCTCTGTTCTTTTACCTGAGAGCTTCACTATTATAAAAATAGTTTTCCCCTTCGGTGCTCATAAAGAGTCTCTCCAGAGTTGTGTCCGCAATCGGTCGAATTCTTCCGAAAGTTTCATACACATATTAAAATTTAGCTAAGTATATATCAATTTATTTCAAAAATCAAGATATAAATTTATAATTATTTATAAAATTGTTTAGCATTTTTTAAGTTTTTTTGATATAATCATTAAATGGAGGCAAATATGAACAAAATATATATTTCTGATCTGGATGGTACATTATTAAACGAAAAAGCTAATTTAAGTTTTTATTCAAAAAAAGAGCTTAATAGATTAATAGAAGAGCATAATATAAATTTTACTATTGCTACAGCAAGGAATGTTTATTCTATTAAAGAAATGTTCAAAGATGTTAATTTGAAATTGCCTGTAATAGAATTTAATGGTTCATTTATAACCGATATAAAAACAGGTGAAAAATTAATTGTAAATAATATTGATGAAAATGTTTCTGAGATAATTTTAAAAGCATGTGCATCTTATGGACAATTTCCAATGATTTCATCTTTTAATGGTACTGAAACTAATTTATACTATAAAAGTAATGTAAGTGAAGGAATGGATTTATATCTCAAAGATAGGCGAGAAGTAAACCCAAATTCATTAATAGATGCAAATTTAAATAATAATTATATAAATGAAAAAAGCGTTTGTTTTACTTTAATTAACAAAAAAGAATATCTTGATGATTTAGTAAATGAAATAAAAAACACTTGTGGAAATTTTTTAAGTATTTACTATAGCAAAGATATTTATTATACTGATTGGTATTGGGCAAGCATTTATTCTGCGGATGCTAAAAAAGGTGTTGCTATTAAAAAGTTAATGGATTATTTAAATATAAATGATCACTATTTAACTGTTTTTGGAGATCATCACAATGATGTGGACATGTTTAACGTTGCAGATAAATCTATTGCCGTAGGAAATGCACAGCAGGAACTTTTAGGACATGCTGATATGATTATTGGTACTAATAAAGAAGATAGCGTAATAAAATATATCAAAAAAGATATTGAAAAAATTAATTATAACGAGATAGGTGAATCAGACCAACTCGTGAAAAATATGTAAAGTAATTGTTGTTTCAATTACTTAATGTTTTAATATTGTATTAGTGAGGAGTGGTATTATATGAAAATGGGCTTTGAATTAAATCTTTCGCAAACTCAAAAGCTTATTATGACGCCTGAACTTAGACAGGCTATTCAAATATTACAATTTAATAATGTTGAACTGCTGGATTATATAAATAAACAGCTTGAAGTTAATCCATTTCTTGAAAGCAATGAAAGAAATGAATCATCTATTTCTTCAGAACAACCTGAAGAACGTGTGATTGAAAAGGATAATTCAAAAGATGAAATAGACTGGAAAGAAGTAATTGAAAAATATGATGACATAAGTTATAAATCATATGAAAGCAATAATAGTTCGGACGATAAGCAAACATTTGAAAGCTATACTTCTAAGAAAATGGGCCTTAAAGACCATCTCCTTGTGCAACTTGGGTTATCTGTAAAAAGTAAAAAAGATAAACGTATCGGAGAATTTATAATCGAGTCTTTAGATAGAAAAGGATATCTTGGATGTACAATTCAAGATGTTAGTTTATTAATGAATGAAGATATCCTTGAAGTTGAAAGAGTTTTAAGAGTAATTCAAACATTCGATCCAGTTGGAGTAGGTGCAAGAAATTTAAGCGAATGTTTAATGATTCAATTAAAAGATAAAGGTATCCAAGATAAAAATGCATTCATCATAGTCGAAAAATATCTTGAAGATGTTGCAACAAATAAAATGCAAAAAATAGCAAAAGAACTCCATATAACAATAAATAGAGTTCAAAGTATTTGTGATATTATAAAAATGTTAGAACCAAAGCCGTCGAGAGGTTTTATAGTAGATTCAGAAAATATAAGATATATTGTACCGGATGTTACTATTGAAAAAATAAATGGTGAATATATAATATTAGTTAATGACAGCAACTTCCCTATGTTATCTATAAGCAATTATTATAAAAATATGATGAGTAATTTAGATGACAAAGAAGCTAATAAATTCATTACTGATAAGTTAAATTCATCTATGTGGCTTATTAAAAGTATTGAGCAAAGAAGATCGACGCTATATAAAGTTGTTGAATCAATTTTAAAGTTTCAAAAGAAGTTTTTTGATGAAGGAAATACAGCTTTAAAACCTTTAGTATTAAAAGCTATTGCTGATGATATAGGAGTTCACGAATCAACAGTATCAAGAGCTACAAATGGCAAATATGTTCAAACACCAAGAGGAATTTTTGAGTTGAAACATTTCTTCTCAAACAGTTTAAGTCATGAAGGCGATGTTGGAGAAAATGTTTCATCAACAAGTGTAAAAACTCAAATACAGGAACTTATTAACAACGAAAATACTAAAAAACCACTTAGCGATCAAAAAATAGCTGATGTACTTAGTGAACAGGGTATTAATATTTCAAGAAGAACTGTAGCAAAATACAGGGACGAAATGAGAATACCATCTTCATCTATGAGAAGAAGATATTAAATGCTAATAAATTAGTACAGGTGACGAATAACCTTACAGAAATTGACGGAAATTATTACAGTATTAAAAAATAAATATTGAAATGTGGGAAAAGATGCCAAAAATTATTTGGCATCTTTTTTGCATTCAAGTATTAAGATACAATATTTTATAAAAAGGTGTTGGGAATGTCTTTTTATAAAAAATCAAACAAAACAAACAAAATGGGAGGAAAAAATGCTTAAATCAAGAAAATTAATTTCACTGTGTTTAGTTGTAGTTATGTGCTTTTCATTAGCTGCTTGTTCAACACCTGGGGAAAACGCTAACGCTAATACGGAACAAAAAAATGATCAGCAAACAGAACAAACAACTGATGGAAAGAAAGTTTTGAGATATTCATTGACTGCAGATGCTCCAACATTAGATCCACAGTTAATGAATTCAATTCCAAGTTCAACTGTTGGTTTTCACATTTATGAAGGTTTAATGAGAAACCATGTTGGAGAAATTCAGCCAGGAATGGCGGAAAGTTATGATATATCAACAGATGGTAAAACATATACATTTCATTTAAGAGATGCAAAATGGTCTGATGGAGTTGAAATTAAAGCAGCAGATTATGAGTATGCTATGAAAAGATTAGTTGACCCTGCAACTGCAAGTGATTATTCATTTTTAGTTACAACATTAATTAAGAATGCTGGCGAAATAAATGCAGGAAATATGCCTGTTGATGAACTTGGTGTAAAAGCTTTAGACGATAAAACATTAACTATTGAACTAAACAATCCAACAGGTTATTTTTTAAGTATGCTTTCTATGTCACAGCTTTGTCCAGTTAGGCAAGATGTAGTAGAAAAATATGGTAAAGATTATGCTGCAGATGCAGAAAAAAATGTATATAGCGGACCATTCATAGTTAAAGAATGGAAACATGAAGACAGAATAATACTTGAGAAAAATCCGAATTATTGGAATAAAGATCAAATAAATCTTGAAGAAGTTCATATATTAACTGTTGCAGACCCTATGACTGCAGTTGCTATGTATGAAGAAGGCGAGCTTGATTTTGTAAATGTTCCTTCAGAAGTTTTAAAGAATTATGAAGACAAAGTAATTTATTACAACGACGGAGCTAATGACTTTATTAAATTAAATTTAGATGGTTCAAGCGAATTAAAAAGTAAGGATTTAAGGCTTGCATTAAACTTTGCTCTTAATCGTGAAGATTATGTTTTATTGAGTAGCCAAAACATGTATCAGCCAAATACAAGATACGTTCTTCCACAAGTAAACGGTGTTGAAAAACAATATAGCGAAGAATATCCATTTGAGGCATTCCCTGTAAAAGGCGATACAACAAAAGCTAAAGAGCACCTCACATTAGCTATGAAAGAATTAGGGGTTAGTGATCCGTCTAAAATTGAATTGGAATTATTAACAACTGATCAAGAAAGAACAAGAATAGAAGCTGAAGTATTACAAAATCAATTGCAAACAGCTTTAGGTATAACAGTTAATATTAGACAGGTTCCTTACAAGCAAAGACTTGAAATGGAATCAAATCATGAGTTTGAAATGGTTGTAACTGGATGGGTTCCAGATTATCCAGATCCTATGTCTTATTTAGAATTATGGCCTACAGGTTCTCCATACAACCACGGCTCATATTCAAGTACAGTTTATGACGGTTACATAAAAGATGCATTATCAAACACAGATGCTAAGTTAAGAATGGATGCATTATTTAATGCAGAAAAAACTTTGCTACAAGATGGTGCAATAGTTCCTCTTCAATTAAGAAGAAATGCAATGCTCATTAATGAAAAAGTTAAAGGTTTTGAAACATATTTTGTTGGAATAAACTTTGATTATATTTATGCAGATATAGTAGAATAATAAATTGTATAAAAAGATGATTCAACCGAGTCATCTTTTTATACAATTATAAAAATTATATTAAGTTTTAAATTTAGAGGGGACAATCAAATGGAAAATAAAATTATTAATTATTTAAAATTTAAAAATGTAGATGGCTTTTTTATATCTAAACCACAAAATGTAAGATATATAAGCAATTATACAAGTGATGATGCTTATTTATTTATTACTGAAAAAGAAAATTACTTTTTAACTGATCCAAGATATACAGAACAAGCTCAAATAGAATGTCCTAATTATACAATCATTAATTGGAGAGAAAAAGGAAAAACAATTGCCGAATCAGTTAAATTTATTATAGAAAATTTAAATATTAAAAGTTTTTTATTTGAAGGTGATTATGTTAATTATAACATGGCGGAAGAATTTAAAAGTTTTGGTATAGAATCAATAGGAGTAACAGGAGTAGTTGAAAGTTTTAGAAGTATAAAAACTGAAGATGAAATAAATAAACTAAGAGTTGCATGTCAAATTGCAGATAGAGCTTTTGAACGAATTATTAAAGATATTCGAGTTGGAATAACAGAAAAAGAATTAGCATCAAAGCTTTCTCATTATATGGTAATGGAAGGAGCAGATACTAAACCTTATGGTAATATATTAATATCGGGAACAAGGACTTCTTTATTACATGGTATACCTTCTAATAAAACTATAGAATATGGCGATTTTGTTTTAATGGATTATGGCTGTGGGTATAAGGGATATCTTTCAGATATGACGAGAACAGTTGTAGTGGGAAAAGCTACTAAAGAACAGCGTGAAGTGTATTCGATTGAAATGCAAATGGTTGAAGATTCTAAAGCTGCAATGATAGCGGGGGCAAAAGCTACCGATGTTTATGAAGCAAGTATTAAAACTATTAAAAATACTAAATATTTTCCATATCATTATAATGGAATAGGACATGGTATAGGATTATTTGTACATGAAATACCATTTATGGGACCAAGATCAACTGAAATTTTGCAAGAAAATAATGTCATTACAATAGAACCAGGAATATATATTCCGAATTGGGGTGGTGTAAGAATAGAGGATCAAATTTTGATTACAAAAGATGGCAATGAATGTTTGACAAGTTCAGTTAGAGAACTAATAGAACTTTAATTAATATACGGAGGTGTTTTATGGGTAAATATATACTAAAAAGATTAGGCATTTCTATACTGACTCTTTTAGTTTTGATAACCATAGTATTTATTTTAGTAAGATTAATGCCCGGTGATCCATTTGCAAGTGATAAGCTAACACCAGAAATAAGACAAAATCTTGAAAGATATTATGGATTTGATAAACCTTTAATTGTACAATATTTTACTTATATAAAAAACATATTAAAAGGCGATTTTGGTTATTCCATGAAATATATTAATCAATCAGTAAATACAATTATCGCGGATTCATTTCCATATTCTTTTGATTTAGGAATGAGAGGATTATCTGTTTCAATATCATTAGGCTTAGTTTTAGGAATAATTGCAGCTTTAAACAGGGGTAAAACTTTGGATTATATGAGTGTTATCATTGCAATTATTGGAACTTCTGTACCTGACTTTATTATTGGAGGTTTACTTCAATATTTCTTTGGAATAAAGTGGGGATTATTTCCTGTAGCTCAGTATAAAGGTATAGAATACACCATACTTCCATCCATTGCATTAGGATTTTATACATTAGCTATGGTATCAAGGATAATGAGAGCAAGTATGCTTGAAGTAGTTCAGCAAGATTATATAAAAACTGCTAAATCAAAAGGGATTTCAAAATTTAGAATCACTGCTAAACATCAAATTAGAAATGCAATAATGCCTGTTGTTACTGTTTTAGGGCCAACTGTTGCTAGCGTACTGACTGGAACATTTGTAGTAGAGTCTATTTTTGCAATACCTGGAATGGGAAAATACTATGTTCAAAGTGTTCAAAATTTAGATTATTCACTTATTTTAGGTATGACAGTTTTCTATGGTGCATTTTTAGTATTAGCTAATATGGTAGTTGATATATTGTATGGAGTTATAGATCCAAGAATAAGAGTAGCAGGAAAGTAGGTGCCATATGGAAAATAATGAAGTATTAAAAAAAGTAGATAAAAATGCTTTTAAAAAAATTGGAAAAAATGTTGAAAAGATGGAAGCCATATCAAGACCAAATCTGACATACTGGAAAGATGCATGGAGAAGGATTAAAAAAAATAAAGCCTCATTTGCTGGTTTGATAATAATTATATTATACGTTATTTTAGCTGTATTTGGACCTTTAATAAGTGGTTATGAATATACTCAAATAGATTCTTCGAGAATGAATCAATTTGTATCTAAGGAGCATTGGTTTGGAACTGATGAATTAGGTCGTGATTTATGGACGAGAGTATGGAGAGGTGCGAGAGTATCTTTGTTGATTGGATTTATCTCAACTGTATTAAATACAATTATTGGTGGATTAGTTGGTGGAATATCAGGATATTATGGAGGAGCCTTAGATCTTGTTCTAATGCGAATCATAGACGTTTTATATGGTATACCATATTTAATAGTATCCATTTTAGTAATGGTTGTTTTAGGTCCAGGTGTTGCTTCTTTAATAATAGCCATGGTAATAGTGGGTTGGATAGGAACTGCGAGGTTTGTTAGAGGAGAAGTGTTAAGATTAAAAGAGCAGGATTTTGTTGCAGCAGCAAAAGTACTTGGAGTTTCAGATTTACCAATAATAGTAAAACATATTCTGCCTAATGTAATGGGTTTAATAATAACTAATTTAACAATGGCAGTTCCTAAGGCAATTTTTAATGAAGCGTTTTTAAGCTATATAGGCCTTGGTATATCACCACCAGAATGTAGTTGGGGTGTACTGGCAAAATCAGGTGTAAAAATGTTAAGAATTTATCCATATCAGCTATTCATACCATCGTTTTTTATTTGTACAACAATGCTCGCTCTTAATTTATTAGGAGATGGTATGAGGGATGCATTGGACCCAAAACTAAGAGGAACTGAATAAAATATGAGGAAGTGAAATTATGGATAAAATATTGGAAGTTAATGATTTAAGTTTTTCATTTCATACATATGGGGGAATTGTTAAATCTGTAAGAGGTATAAGTTTTGATGTTGGCGAAGGTGAAATTGTAGGAATTGTTGGAGAATCTGGTTGTGGAAAAAGTGTAACTGCACAATGTTTAGTTAGACTTAATCCAGAACCACCTGGATTTTTTGAAAGTGGTTCAATAAAATATAAGGGTAAAGAAATTACAACTATGTCTGAACATGAACTAAGAAAAATCAGAGGAGTAGAAATAGGTTTTATTTTTCAAGATCCTATGACGTCTTTAAACCCAACAATGAAAATTGGAAAACAAATTGAAGAAATATTTATACAAAGAAAAATATATAACAAAAAAGAGCTTAAAGAAAAAGCTATAGAAATCTTAAAATTAGTTGGTATTTCAGACGCTGAAAGAAGATATAATCAATATCCACATGAATTAAGTGGCGGTATGAAACAAAGGATTATGATAGCTATTGCTTTAGTTGGAAATCCAAGCATAGTAATTGCTGATGAACCTACAACATCCCTTGATGTAACAATTGAAGCACAAATACTTGATTTGTTAAAAGATTTACAGAAAAAATTAAAAACTTCAGTAATATTAATTACACATGATTTAGGTGTCATAGCAAAAATGTGTGATAGGGTTTTTGTTATGTATGGCGGAAAAATTGTAGAAAAAGGAAATGCTGACGATATATTTTATAATACAAAACATCCATATACTTCAGGATTATTATGTTCAATTGCTAGTTTAGAAACTAAAAAGGATGAAGAGCTTGAACCAATAGAAGGTACACCACCTGATTTGTTTTCTCCTCCTATAGGATGTCCTTTTGCAGCAAGGTGTGAATATGCTATGGAAATATGTTATGAGACTATACCGCAAGAATATAAAATAAATGAAGAACATTCAACACTTTGTTGGTTAGAACATGAATATGCAGAAAAAGTTACTCTGCCTTGCAAAAAGCAATATGAAAAGGAGGCTATTTAATGAAACCTCTAATAGAAGTGAAAAATTTAAGCAAGTATTTTCAAATAAGCAAAAAAGAAATATTAAAAGCTGTTGATGATGTTTCTTTTGATATATATGAAGGAGAAACAGTTGGATTAGTAGGTGAATCAGGCTGTGGTAAATCAACTACAGGAAGATGTATAGTTAAATTATATGATCCTACAAATGGAAAAGTTTTATATGATGGAAAAAATATTTTTGATAGTAACAATAAATCAGAAAAGCTTGAATATTGCAAAAATGCACAGATGATATTTCAAAATCCATATTCTTCTTTAAATCCAAGAATGACTGTTAAAGATATTATTGGTGAAGGAATTAAATTACATGAAAATATATCTGAAAAGGAACTTGATGAAAAAATAGAGGATTTATTAAAAACTGTTGGTTTAAACAGGGATCACATGTCAAGATTTCCTCATGAATTCTCAGGAGGTCAAAGGCAGAGAATAGGAATTGCAAGAGCGTTATCAGTTAATCCGAAATTTATTGTATGTGATGAACCAATTTCTGCCCTTGATGTATCCATTCAAGCACAAGTATTAAATATGTTGAAAAAATTACAAAAGGAAAGAAAATTAACTTATTTATTTATTGCGCATGATTTGAGTGTAGTAAAATATATATCCGATAAAGTTATAGTTATGTATCTTGGAATGATTGTTGAACAAGCTGATGCAGAACAATTATATAAAAATCCATTGCATCCATATACAAAGGCACTTTTGTCAGCAATACCTGAAGCAGACCCAAATATAGCCAAAAATAAGGAAAGAATTAAATTAAAAGGAGAAATACCAAGTCCTATTAATCCAAAAAATAGCTGTAGATTCGTTGAAAGGTGTATGTATGCAAAAGATATATGCCACAAGGAAATACCTAAATTAAAAACATATAATGACGAAATAAGTCATAAAGTAGCATGTCATTTATTTTAGAAAATACGGCAGAATATTTTAAAGAATATCTGCCGTATTTTCGTTTTTTATTAACCAATTATTTCTTAAATTCACTATACATTCAAAATTTAGTATGTTATAATTCATACTGTACTTTAAATAGCGTAACATAATTAATCACTTAAATATCAATTCATAATTTCAAATCTTATTTCATTTCAACTAAACTTCAGAAAAATTTTAAAAAACAGTTGCATAATAAATATAATGTGGTAGAATAAAAATAGGGACGAAAATGTAATGTTGGGACGTTAAATATCCCGGAGGTAAAATGGATTTAAATAAAATACTAAATATACAAAAGAGGATTGTTCCTGAAACTATAGAACTTTTAATTAAAAGATATGAAATTCTTAAAATTATTAGTACTGAACAGCCAATAGGCAGGAGAGCTTTATCTACCAAGCTTGGTTTATCAGAACGTACCATGCGTACTGAAGTTGATAAGCTAAAAGAAATCAACTTATTGAATATATTGTCTTCTGGAGTTGAATTGACAGAAGAAGGTATTAATATGTTGTCAGAAATTCAAGAAACATTCTATTACATAAGAAATTTATCTGAAATAGAACTAAAGTTAAAAGAAAAATTAAATTTAAAACGAGTAGCAGTTGTTGCAGGTGATAGTGAAAAAGATAACTATACATTTAATGAACTTGGAAAAAAGTCAGCTGAAATTGTATTGGATCTTATTAAAAATGATACCGTGCTTGGAATAACAGGCGGTACAACTATGGCCTGTGTTGTTAATCAAATGAAAAGAAAAAAAGGCATAAGAAATTTATTAGTTTTGCCAGCAAGAGGGGCTTTAAGCGAAGAATTACAAATTCAAGCTAACACTATTGCAGCAAGTTTAGCTGAAAAGTTAAATTCCGAATATAAACTTCTTCATATACCTGATAACTTAGATTCAAAAGAGCTAAATGCTTTAAAAAACAATAAAATAATAAGCGATGTTTTATCAGATATTAAAAAAATTAATCTTCTTGTTTTTGGACTTGGAAATGCGTATGAAATGGCAGTAAGAAGAAAAGCAGAAAAATCCGTTTTTAAAATTATAGAACAAGAAAAATTAATCGCTGATGCATTTGGATATTATTTTGATCATGAAGGCAATATGAAATTACAAATGAATACTGTTGGTATAACACTTGAAAGTTTCCATGAAATAAAAAACTGTGTGGGTGTAGCTGCAGGAAGTACGAAAGCTGAAGCTATTTATGCATTTTCAAAATTTAATAATAATTTTATATTAGTAACAGATGAAGCAACAGCTTCAAAAATTCTAAATTTATAAATAGTTTATACGTAATAATTACTTTAAATAACAAAAATATTAGTAATATCTTTAGGAGGATAACATGATTAGAGTAGCAATTAATGGTTTTGGAAGAATAGGAAGATTAGCGTTAAGATTGATGATTCAAGATAATGATTTTGAAGTTGTAGCAATTAACACTAATTCAGATGCGGAAACATTAGCGTATTTATTGAAATATGATACAGCACATGGAAATTTTATGACTGATAAAATTTCTTATGAAGGAGATACTTTAATAGTGGATGGCAAACAAATTCTTACTTCAAAAGTTAGAGAGCCAGAAAATTGTAACTGGAAAGAACTAAATATTGATTTAGTAATTGATTGTACAGGTAAATTTAATGATAAAGAAAAAGCAGAAGCACATATAAAAGCTGGAGCTAAAAAAGTATTGTTATCGGCACCTGGCAAGGGAGATTTAAAAACAATAGTTTATAATGTAAACCACAATATTCTTGATGGTACTGAAACAGTTGTTTCAGCAGCATCATGTACTACTAACTGTTTAGCACCTTTAGCAAATGTAATAAATAAAGAATTTGGTATAGTAAAAGGTTTAATGACAACAGTTCATGCATATACTAATGATCAAAACATACATGATAATTCTCATAAAAGTGGAATTATGGCAAGACGTGGCCGTGCTGGTGCAGCTAATATAGTTCCAGCATCTACAGGAGCAGCAGCTGCTGTCGGTAAAGTAATTCCAGAATTAAAAGGCAAATTAGACGGAATGGCTCTTCGTGTTCCAACAATTACAGGATCAGCAGTTGATTTAGTTCTTGAATTATCAAGAAATACTACAGTTGAAGAAATTAATGCAGCAGTGAAAGCTGCAGCTAATGAAACATTAGGCTATACAGAAGATCCTATTGTATCTTCAGATGTTATCGGAAGCAAATTCGGTAGTGTTTTTGATGCTTTAACAACTACAATTCTTGAGTCTGATGGAAAACAACTTGTTAAACTTCTTGCATGGTATGACAATGAAATGTCATTTACTGCTCAATTAGTAAGAACAGCAAAATATTGGGGTTCAATGAAGTAAGATTAAATAGTGGAATTAATGTGCAATGTTTTTACATTGCACATTAAAAATTTAATTGTAAATAATAAATGGGGATATTATAATTTGGAGGGTATAATATAAAATGGATAAAAAAACTTTAAAAGATATTGATGTAAAAAATAAGAAAGTTTTAGTAAGATGCGATTTTAATGTTCCTCTTGATAAAGAAGGAAATATTACGGATGATAATAGAATAACAAGTTCACTTCCTACAATTAATTATTTACTACAACAAGGTGCTTCTTTAATACTTATGTCTCATTTAGGAAGACCTGATGGAGAAGTAAATAAAAAATATTCACTTCTTCCTGTTGCAAACAGGTTAAGTGAGTTATTAAATAAAGAAGTTTACTTTGTTGATTGCGATACAGTGTATGATGAAAAAGTTAAAGAAATTGCTTCTAAGCTTCAAGCAGGAGAAGTAATGGTTCTTCAAAACACACGTTTTAGAAAAGAAGAAACTAAAAATGGAGATGATTTATCTCGTGAATTATCGTCTTTAGCAGATATTTATGTAAATGACGCATTTGGAACTGCACACAGAGCACATTCATCAAACGCTGGTGTTTGTAAATGCTTACCATCTGCTGTTGGATTTTTAATTGAAAAAGAACTTGAAATAATGGGTTCAGCTCTTCAAAATCCAAAAAGGCCTTTTACAGCAATATTAGGTGGAGCAAAAGTTTCTGATAAAATAGCGGTAATAGAAAATCTTTTAAACATAGCTGATAATATTATTATTGGTGGCGGTATGGCTTATACATTTTTAAAAGCTAAAGGTTATAATGTTGGAACTTCACTTTTAGAAGAAGAGAAAATTGAATTAGCTAAAGAACTTATAGAAAAAGCAAAACATAAAAATATAAATTTATATTTACCAATTGATACAGTTGTTACAAAAGAATTTAAAAATGAAACAGAATTTTTTACAGTAGATTCAGATAATATACCTGAAGGATATATGGGTCTTGATATAGGTGAAAAAACTATTGAAAAATTTGAAGATGTAATTAATGAATCTAAAACGATTATATGGAATGGGCCGCTTGGTGTTTTTGAAATGGATAATTTTGCAAAGGGAACAAATACTATTGCAAAATGTATAGCTAAAAATAAAAATGCTGTTTCAATAATAGGCGGTGGAGATAGTGCTGCAGCTGTTGAAAAAATTGGATTGGCAGATCAAATCACACATATATCAACTGGTGGAGGAGCTTCTTTAGAATTTTTAGAAGGTAAAGTACTGCCAGGTATAGATGCAGTTGATAATAAATAAAGAACATAAGGAGAAATCATGAGAAAAACATTAATAGCTGGAAATTGGAAAATGAACAATAATGTAAAGGACAGTTTAGAATTAGTTAGTAGTTTAATTAACGCACAGCTACCTGATGAAGTTGATGTATTAATTTGTCCGCCATTTACTGCACTTTATCCAATAAATGAAATTTTAACATATTCTGAAATTAAATTAGGTGCTCAAAATATGCATTTTGAAGTTTCAGGAGCATATACTGGAGAAGTTTCACCATTAATGTTAAAAGATGTAGGAGTTAGTTATGTAATTATAGGTCATTCTGAAAGAAGACAATATTTCAATGAGTCGGATG
>DIVM01000294.1 GCA_002435835.1 Firmicutes bacterium UBA6132 | reverse complement strand
ATTTTACTTAAATATTTTATATAATCTTCAAAACCTTTTAAATCATCATTATGTGGTGTAATATTAACTGTTATGTTTGCATTTTTACCATGGTCATGACAATATTCCACTGCTTTTTCTAAATCTTTATCAGTAAAATTTTTACTACCTGCCCTCATTCCCATCGATTTACCCGCAAAGTATATTTCATCTGCTCCATACTCAACTGCCATAATTAATTTATCCATACTTCCTGCAGGTGCTAATAATTTTGGTAACATATTTTCTCCTTTTAATCTGTTTAACTTAAGGACCGTCCCCTTATTTTATTAATGTAACTGCTAATCCATCCCCTAAAGGTAGGACGGTCGTTATAAATCTTTCATCCTCTGATATATATTGAAGATATTCTCTTAAATTTCTAACTAATGTTTTTTTTCTTTTTACAACTAAATCATCTGTTGCAATCATACCTTGATATAAAACATTATCTGAAAGTATTATTCCACCTGGTTTCATTTTAAGAACACATTTGTCAAAAAACACTTTATAATAACTTTTAGCTGCATCTATAAAAGCTAAATCAAAACTTTCATTTACTTTATCTAAATTTTCAACTGCATCACCAAAGAGTACTTCAATATTTTTTTCAAGATTAAAACTTTTTATATTTTTTATAGCTTCTTCATAAAACTTTTCACTTCTCTCAAATGTAACAACGCGGCTTTCTCCGTTCAAAATTTCCATCATTTGTGTGAAAAATATTGACGAATAACCAACATTAGTTCCAATTTCAATTACACTTTTTGCATTTGATTGTTTTATCATAAATTTTATGAACTGGCCAACTTCTCTATGAATTATTGGAAGCTGTCTTTCTTCACAATCTTTTCTAAAACGCTCAAGTTTTTCATTTTCATTTTTTATTAGGCTGTTAATATAGATATCTATATATTCCCTATTAATATTGTCCATTTTATCTTCCTTAAACTAAATTTACTTAATTATTTTCATATTTTTCTATTGCTGCTAAATGGTCTTCATAATTATTTGAAAAATAATGGGAACCGTCACCCTTGGCCACAAAAAACAAATAATCAACATCTGCAGGATTTAAAACAGCATTTATACAAGCTCTTCCTGGAGAATTTATAGCCGTTGGTGGAAGTCCTTCTATTAAATAAGTATTATAAGGAGAATCAATTGCTATATCTTCTAAAGTTAATGATTCCTTCCACACACCATGAGCATAATTAACAGTTGCACATGATTGCAGCTTCATATTAATTTTTAAGCGGTTTAAAAATGCTGCTGCTATTTCATCTCTTTCATCATCAAGAACAGCTTCCTTTTCAACTATACTTGCTAAGTTTACTATTTCATCAAGGCTTAAACCAGAGTTTTCAAGAAGTGGCTTAAATTCAGCAACATAATATCCATCAAATTGACTCAAGAGCATTTTTATAATTTGTTCTTCACTGGCATCTTTGTATACATTATATGTGTCAGGCATTAAATAACCTTGTAAAGTGTTAATATTAGGATTATCCATTAAAAACTTATATTCTGCTTTATAAATTTCCATATTTTCCATTAAACTTAAAAGTTTCTCATAATTTAATGTAGTTTGTTCAGATATAGATTTAGCAGCTTCCTGTAAATTTAATCCTTCTACTATAGTAATGTTTAAAGTGTTTCCTGATACACCTTTATTTATAAGTGCATCCATTATTTCTTCAACATTCATATTTTTAGAAAGATTAAAACTACCAGCTTTTAATTTACTGTCAATACCAGTTTTTTTAGCATAAAACTTAAAAACAAAAGTATCTTTAATTAAATTATTTTGAGATAATATTTCAGCTATATCATTAGTTGAACTTCCTACTGGAATTTCTACTAATACAATAGCATTATTATTACTGTCAACTTCTTTTAAAGACTTATCTATATAATTATCTATAAAAAAATAAGCTACAACCCCTAATAAAATTAAAATTAATAAAGTAAAACTTAATATTTTTTTCATTTATCCTCCA
The DNA here is from genome assembly GCA_002435835.1 of Firmicutes bacterium UBA6132. The sequence goes on along the minus strand of DIVM01000294.1, from coordinate 7,567 downwards.
TATTTCATAAAATATTTCGCATTTAGATATTATTATACAACCATCTACATTTAATTTCAATATAAAATAAATTTAGCTGTTTCTTAATTTTTTATTTTTTTTAATACTAAGGATATTTTTTTGAACATTGGTTAATATAATATTGCTTAACAAAATTATGATTGAAACTAATTTTGAAAGGATCTGGTTGCTTTGGAATACGAAAAAGGTAAAACAAATGGTAACACTCCGAATAGAAAGAACGTTAATAAACTCAATGTAATGCATGGTTTTAAGTTTAAGGATGACTTTATTGTAACAGATAATCTTTACCCTCTTTTAAACAGTATGACGAAAGAAAATACTAAAATGGAAGAGAAAAAAATTGTTAATAATAAACCATCCCAATATAGACCAATTATAGGTGTAAACTTTCATAATTTACGAAAATAATAAGCAGAAATGTTTAATTATTTGTTAAGCGTTAAAAGGAACCCTTCGGGGTTTCTTTTTTTTATTACCATAATTGAAAATCCCACATATAATAATAAATAAACATATGGGAGGATATTATGATTTCAAATAATAATGGAACCACCCCAACACAACCTATTACAATAGGCAGGGTAGCACCAGATTTCACTGCTCTTACAACTCAAGGTCCTATTACATTGTCACAATTTAGAGGAAAATGGGTTTTGTTTTTCTCACATCCTGGAGATTTTACTCCAGTTTGCACTTCAGAATTTATTGCCTTTTCACAGCTATATGATGAATTTGTAAATAGAAATGTTCAGCTTCTTGGTATCAGCATTGACAGCAATCCATCCCATCTTGGATGGTTTGTAAGCATTTTAGAAAATTCAGGCATAATTATTCCATTCCCGCTTATAGCTGACAGGGATGCTGAAATAGCAAGACTTTATGGAATGGTTAATCCAGATAGAATTTATGAACAAAGCGTAAGGGATGTTTTTATAATTGACCCTGTACAAAGAATACGCGCAATTTTAACATACCCTGCAACTAATGGCAGAAATATTTATGAATTATTAAGGCTTATAGATGCACTTCAAGTATCAACCGAATACAGAGTTTCAACACCTGCAAACTGGATGCCTGGAGATCCAGTTATTGTTCCAGTCCCTACAACTTTTGATGAAGTACTTAAAAGAATTAATGACCCAGAAAGTTTAGGACTACAATGCAAAGATTGGTATTATTGCTATAAAAATTATGATGATGTTGTAAATCAAAATACGTTAAATAACATACCAACACAAGCTCCAGCTCCAACACCAACTCCGACTACTAATTCATCAAGTGTTAATAATAATTTAAAAGCAACAAATATAAACACTATTACAACTACTTATTCTAATAAAACAAATAATAGCAGTTCAGTAAAAAAAACTGACTCTAAAAAAGGCTCATAAAATTAAGCCTATATCTAATTAGATAGATATAGGCTTATATTTTTTACCATTCAAATTCTTTATCTGTTAGAGGAGCTTCTTCAACTATTTGAGTATCTTTAGTTTCTTTAGTTTCTATAACTTCTGAAACTTTAATTTCTTCAGATTCTGTTTCTGATGTAATATCAGCCTCTATTTTAATATCTTCTATTGATTCAACTAAATTACCCAATTCAGTATAATCATTAAATTGTTCAGTTAAATTAAGTGTATCATTTGTATTAACATCTACTATAATCGGCAATATCATTGGATTTCTTTTAATTTTATCATATATAAAACTACTTAAAGAATCTTTAATAGCCATTTTAATACTGTTCCATTCTTTTACTTTAGCATCAGTACATTTATTTAATGCTTTTCTTATAACTTCCTTAGATTCTTCAATTAAGTCTATATTTTCTCTAACATATATAAAGCCTCTTGAAACAATTTCAGGACCTGCAAGAATTTTACCTGTACCTTTTTCTGTTGCTAAAACAATTATTATTAAACCATTTTCTGATAAAAGTTTTCTGTCTCTTAAAACTATATTTCCAACATCTCCTACTCCAAGACCATCAACTAAAATATTTCCTGAAGTAACATTACCATTTTTAGCTATTGTTTTTGATGTTACTTCAAAAACTTCACCATTTTTTCCTATTATAATATCTTTTTCATCCATACCAAGTTCTTGAGCAAGCTTAGAATGAAGCATTAAATGTCTGTACTCACCATGAACTGGAATGAAAAATTTAGGTTTTAAAAGAGTTAGTAGTAATTTTAATTCATCACGTCTTGCGTGTCCTGATACGTGAACTTGTGTTATAGCATCATACAATACTTCAGCACCTTTTTCATAGAGCATGTTTATTACTCTTGAAACAGTTTTTTCATTTCCTGGTATTGGAGTTGCAGAAATAATAACTAAATCACCTTTTTTAATTTGAATTTTTTTATGGTCAGCATTTGCCATACGTGTAAGAGCAGACATAGGCTCACCTTGACTACCTGTTGTTACTACAACTATTTCATTATCTTTTAACTTTTTCAAATCATTTACATGAATAATTGTACCATCTGGAACATCTAAGTATCCTAATTCTTGAGATACTTTAACTGCATTTATCATACTTTTACCTGATATGGCTACTTTTCTTCCATATGCAACTGAAGCATTTATTATTTGCTGTATTCTGTGGATGTTTGATGCAAATGAAGCAACTATAATTCTTGAATCACAGTTTTTAAATATTTCCATAAATTTAGTGCTAATAATGCGTTCAGAATCTGTTGAACCAGGTCTTTCAACATTCGTACTGTCAGACATTGCAACTAAAACGCCTTTTCTTCCAAAGTCAGCAATTGTATCAAGGTCAATTACTTCACCACTAATAGGTGTATAATCAATTTTAAAATCTCCCGTATGAAAAATTGTTCCAATAGGAGTTTCAATTGCAATCATTACCGCATCTGGAATCGAATGGCTGCTTCTAATAAAATTAACTTTAAAGCAACCAGCATTTATACTACTTCCTGCATCAAGTACATTTAACTGTGCATCTTCTATTTTATGTTCTAAAAGTTTATTTCCAACCAACCCAAGAGTTAGCTTTGTTCCATAAATAGGAACATTAATTTTCTTTAAAAGATATGGGATATTTCCTATATGATCTTCATGACCATGTGTTAAAAATATACCTTTAACTTTATCTTTATTTTTTACTAAATAAGTTATATCAGGTATTACAATATCTATACCTAACATTTCGTCTTCAGGAAAAGACATACCACAGTCTATAACAACAATATTGCTGCCATATTCTATAACCGTCATATTTTTTCCTATTTCACCTAAACCACCCAATGGTATTATTTTTAATTTATGTTTCTTTTCTGTTGCCATTAATATTCTCCTTCTTTCTACAATCGCTGCAGATTCCGGTGAATTTAACCATATGATTTTTTATTTCAAAATTGTATTGTTTTTCTATTATTTCTTCCAATGAGTTCATTAAGTCTTCTTTAACTTCTATGATTTTACCACAATTTTTACATATTAAATGGTGGTGTTGATGAACTTCTTGATTGTCAGGAGATAATATTTCATATCTGCTGCACCCATCATCAAAATTAAGCTTAATTGCTAATCCAATTTCTTCAAAAAGTTGAAGTGTCCTGTAAATAGTAGCCATACCCATTTCTGGATATTTATCTTTAATGAGCTCGTAGATTTCTTCTGGGCTTAAATGTTCGTCTTCTTTTTCTTTTAATAATTCATATACTACAAGTCTTTGTGTAGTAATTTTATATCCCTTTTCACCCAATAATTCTTTAAAGTAATCAACATTACTCATATTTCACCTCAACAATTAAAAATTTAAATTAAATCATCTGCAATTCCTTCATAAATTTCGATGACTTCCTTAAGTTCTTCTTCATCTTCTATCATACTAAGAATAACTTCTCCGTCCTCAGTCTCTTCAAAGCAATATATCATGCCTTCATCTGAATCAATTTCATGAAGTACTGCATATTGAACATCGTCCACATGAAAAGTTGCTTCAACAACAAGCTTTTCTATTTTGCCTTCATCATTAATTAATTCAATAATATTGTCTTCCATTTAATTTACCTCCGGCATTATAATTTATTGCGCTGCATATAAGTCGTAAGAATTTGTACAGCAGCTAATTTGTCTATTACTTCTTTTCTTTTTTTTCTTTTAACATCGGCTTGTATTAACATTCTTTCGGATATTGTTGTAGTAAAGCGTTCGTCCTCAAGCTCAACAGGTAAATCAATATGTTTTTTCATTTTTTCCAAAAATTCAAGAACTTTTTCACCCTGTATACCAACCGTTCCATTTAACATTTTTGGAAGTCCAGAAACTATTTTAGTAACCTGATATTCTTCTATTATTTTTTTGAGCTCGTTTATATCGTTTTTAATATTTGTTCTTTTTATAGTAGTTACTCCCTGTGCCGTTATCATTAATAAATCACTTACAGCAACTCCTATAGTTCTGTCTCCTACATCAAGACCCATCAATCTGTCCATAAAAACCTCACACAATTTTGATATAAAAATCCGTACATTCACCCGCACAATAACTGCATAAAACACATTTATTCATATCAACTTGACATTTGCCATTAATGATAGTCAATGCATTTTGTTTACACCTTTTTGTACATTTTCCACAGCCAACACACCACTCTTCTATTACGAGGGTACGTTTTTGATTTCTAATTTTATTTTTTATATAATGATTTAACTCATTGTTTTCTAAATAACTGATATTAGCTTCCACTTCTTCTTCTGTGCTCATACCTACTGCAATTGAGTCTACACTTTGTAGATCACTAACAAATTTAAATGCTTTTTCTGCATCATTTATAAGGTGACCTCCTCCATAAACTTTCATCGCTAAAATAAATTTATTATATTCTTTTGCTTTTTTTACTGCTTCCAACATATCATTTATTGAACCATCAGCAATTCCTATACCTTTCATATTTAAAAGAGGAAATACAATTTCAATTTCTTTAAATTTAATGCTGTCTTTAACTGCTTCAACTCGGTGAGTTGAAATGCCAAAATGTTTGATTATACCTTGCTCTTTATATTTCATGAACCTCTCAACAGCTTGGAAATGTCCTAAAAAATTATTGCCATTGTCTTGCTCATGTAACATAAACACATCTAAATAATCAACATTCATTTCTTTCAAAGCTTTATTAACACTAAATTCGGCAGTTTTCTTGTCATATGCATAGCTTTTAGTTGCTATTGTTAGTGTTTCCCGGTCTTTGTCTTTTATGAATTCTTTTAATATATTATAATTATCATAAAGCTCTGCTGTGTCTAAAAAATTAATTCCTTTTTTATATGCATAATTCAACAGATTAACTTTGTTTTCAATTGAATCATTATTTTGCAAAGCACTTAATGAAAGTGTTCCATAGCATAATTTTGAAACTTTTTTTTCAAATAAATTTATGTACTGCATAATTACCTCTATTTAATTTACATAAAAAATTATATAAATTAAAAATTTAGCAGTATATTGTTATATACTGCTATATAATAATTTTTAATATTTAATTTACAAAGATTTTATTTTTCTTTTATAAATATTTATAAATCTATAACGTCTAAATAAACTCCTAAAATTTCTTCTAATAATTCATCACGCTCTAATTTCCTTATTAAACTTCTCGCATTATTGTGATTAGTTATATAAGTTGGGTCTCCCGACAATATGTACCCTATAAGCTGGTTATTTGGATTGTATCCCTTTTCTTTAAGTGATTGATATACCTGGGATAATATTTCACGAGCTCCATTAAGTGATTCCATACTATAATCAAATTTTGCAGTATTGTTGCTAACATTTTTATCCATCAAAACCACCTCTATACATTATAATACATTTTTAAATTAAAATCAAATACAATTTATTTTTACTAATTTAAATAATTTAAATTGATGCAATTAACTTTTTAACTGCTTCTAATGCTTCATTAATTTTTCCAGGATTTTTTCCCCCTGCTTGAGCGAAGTCAGGTCTTCCTCCTCCACCTCCGCCTGCTACCATGGCAGCTTCTTTAACTATATTTCCAGCAAGAATTCCTTTAGAATTTAAATCCTTTGTAACAGATGAAACAAATAATACTTTACCATCTAATTCAGAAGCTAATAAAATTATACAGCTTTCATTTTTATCTTTTATTTTATCAGCCATATCTCTTAAAGCATTAGCATCTTTATCCTTTAATTTTATTAAGAAAAGTTTCATGTTATTTATTTCTTCATATTGGTCAAGAATTTGACCCATATTACTTTTTAATATTTCATTATTTAACTTTTGAATTTCTTTATCTTTTTCTTTTGTTTCTTTTTTAAGAATATTAACTCTATTTAACAAATCATCTTTAGTAGATTTCATGGAAATAGATAAATCTTCAACTAAATTATTTAATTCATTGAAATAATTTATTGCTGCTCTTCCAGTTACTGCCTCAACTCTTCTAATTCCTGATGCTATACTTCCTTCTGATACAATTTTAAACATTCCAATTTTAGCTGTTTGGTCTATATGAGTACCACCGCAAAGTTCTTTGCTAAAACTCTCAATACTTACAACTCTTACTGAATCTCCGTATTTTTCATCAAATAAAGCTGTAGCACCTGTATGTTTAGCTTCTTCTAAACTTAAAACCTCTGTTTTAACACTATAATCCTGTAAAATAGCTTCATTAACTTTTCTTTCCACTTCTTTTATTAAAGATGAATCAACACCTTCAAAATGAGTGTAATCAAATCTTAATCTTTCATCAGTTACATATGAGCCTGCTTGACTTACATGATCACCTAGTAAATTTCTTAATACTCTATGAAGTATATGAGTACATGTATGATTTTTAGCTGTGTTTTTTCTTTTATCAACATCGATTAAGCTTTTAACTTTATCACCAATTGATACTTTACCATTTAAAACTTCAACTTCATGAATAAAAATATCCTGATTATATTTTTTAGTATTTATAACTTTTAATTCTACATTATCACTGATTAATTTTCCTGTGTCACCTATTTGTCCGCCTGATTCAGCATAAAATGGAGTTTTATCTAAAATTATATAACCTGTTTGGTTTTTTTCTATATTGTTAGTTTCTTCTCCATCAACTATTATGCTTAGAATATTAGAATCATTTTCTAAATCAGTATAACCTGTAAATTCAGTTTTAGGCACATCAATATTAAAATCTTCATTTTTCCAGCCTGAACTTCCAGTACCTTTTCTTGCTTCTCTTGCCATATTTCTGTGTTCTTCCATTATTTGAGAAAATTCACTTTTATTTAACTTAATGTTATTTTCATTTAAAATTTCTTCAGTCAACTCAACTGGAAAACCATATGTATCGTAAAGTTTAAATGCTACATTTCCATCAAAATGTGATGTACCTGATTCATTTAACTTTTCTATTTCTTTATTTAAAAGTTCAAGACCTTGATCAATTGTAATTTTAAATCTTTCTTCTTCTAATTTTACTATTTTCAATATGTAATTTTCTTTTTCTTTAAGCTCAGGATATGCATTATTCCACTGGTCAATAACAACTTGA
>DIVM01000101.1 GCA_002435835.1 Firmicutes bacterium UBA6132 | reverse complement strand
AATTATGAGAAAGTATTTATTTAATATATTATGGAGTTAAGAATATGAAATCTTTAATAAATTATTTGGAGTTTTTTATGTTAAGGAAATTTATTTATTTTTTAAGTTTATCACTAATTCTAATTAGCTGTGCGACAGTACCTCCGCAAGTTAATGAATTTCAAGCAAATCCTGAGAGAATTGAAGAAGGGTCAAAAACAACGATTTATTGGAATGTAATCGGAGCTGATGAAGTTTCAATTGAAGGCATTGGCAGTAATTTAATGCCTATTGGAAGCAAAGAAATTGTATTAGATCGGACGACTACATTCAAAATGTTAGCAAAAAAAGGAAATGAAGAGGTAACTAAAATACTAACTGTTGATGTTTACCCTAAAGAAAAGCCAAAAGTAGAACAAATTGTTGAAAAGCCCAAACCAAAACCAACTTATTTTTCAAATGAGAAAAATTATCCATTTTCACAAGGGGAAGATGATGGAAGGTTTACCATTGGTGCCATTTTTACCATTGGTGGCGATGGTAAAAGATTAATGTTTGGATATCCTGTCCCACTTTCAACTTCCCATTTTATTGTGTCTGTAAATGGCAAGTTCGCTAGCAATAATCCATATTTCCAAAGTTATTATCATATTGATAATGTAAAATACATTTCAAGTATTAGAGAAGTAAAAGGGCAAACCGGCTCAATATGGTCTCAAATTATCTTTGAATTTGAAGGCGTAAAAATTATTCAAAAACTTATTCCAGTTGACAGTAATTTTGTAGAAGTACCCGTTGGGTCATGGGGACAACACTACAAGATTGAATATGAAATAATTAATCTAAGAGATGGACCGGTTACTGTTGGACTATTGTTATTAATTGATACTATGATTGACGAAAATGATGACTGTCGGATGACGGCAGATAATACAAATATTGACAGAGAAACAATATTTGAAGGCAATCACATTCCTAAAGTAATAAATGTTTACAGAAAGAATTACGATAAAAAAGATATGTATTCAATCATGACTTTAGGTGTAAAAAATGAAATATTACCTGATAAGTTATATATTGGGAATTGGCCCTACTTTCATTCAGTTTTGTGGGATATTAATATTAATAACGATCCATATTATGATAGTGCAATTTTTCTAAAGTGGGAAAATAAAAATATTAATTCATTAGATTCAATTTCATTTGTTTCGTATTATGGACTGCCAAAACAAGAAAAGATAAGAACTCTTTTTAATACTCCAAACATTGAGCTTAGCACAATTATATACTTTCCACCTGGTTCGACATCGTTAGATATTGAAGGTAAAAAAACTATCGAATCATTAATTCAAAATAAAAAGATACTCGGAGTAGTTGTTGAAGGTTTTGGGGATGCAGTTGGGAATGACAAATTAAACATGGATGTTTCTAGAAGAAGAGCACTAAACACCAGAAAGTTTATGTCGACAAAAGGTATCGATATTAATACTATAATACCCAAAGCATACGGTGAATCCTTTGCTGACCAAAGTAAAGAAGCTCAAAAATTCGGTGCTAAAGAGGATAGAAAAGTAAAAGTGACTCTTTATATAGAGAATAAATAAATATTTTTTACAATCATTAATATTTGAAATAATATGAAAAGCAAAATTACTATTACTGCTTTGAGTATCTTAATTCTTATTTGTATTTCTTTTTTATATACGATCGCTGCTGATTACAGTATTCGAATTACAAGAAAAGGACAAAACTTGTATAAGGAAGAAAATTCCTCAATCTATATAAAAACAAGATATTGTTACGAATATTCTTATTATGAAAACGCAATCTTGAAAAATACTGGCTATGGAAATGGAAAATTAGTTTTTAAAAATGGGAAGGAATACAGCATAGAAAAAATTTACAATGGTATTGAGCCAGCCTTTGGAACTATGGTTTTAACCAAATGGGGTAGTCTTGAAGAGGCTGAATTAATTCTTGTCCCTGCGACATTAAGATAAGTATATGAATAAAAGGGAATTATTTTTTAAATTAAATTACAGGGAAAAATTTTCATATAAATATACATTAAATGCCTTTACAAAATATATTTTTGCTATATAATAAAGGTAAAAATATTTTTTATAAAAATATTTGGAAAAATCAAATTTTATTATTAATTTCGCTTAAAAAAATAAAGCAAATTATGAGAAAGTATTTATTTAATATATTATGGAGTTAAGAATATGAAATCTATTGCTACAATTAATTTCAAGGGAGGAGTTGGAAAGACAACTACAACCTGGTGTTTGGGTGAAACTATTTCACAGATACCATCAAAAAAATCTTTAATATTTGATTTGGATGCACAAATGTCATTAACACAAGCGATAACAGTGAATGAAGATGGAAAACCATTTAGAAAATTTGACGAATGGCTTAATAAATGCATAGAACATAAGAAAACAATTTTTCACGCTTTAGAAGCATTTACGTTACCCAATAGTAAGTTTGATTTTCCTATAGGGTATGATTTCATTTATAAAATTTCTGAACAATATCATTTTGTACCATCAATTGAAGATTTATATTGGACAGAGTTGGAAGTATTTGATAGAGATTCTGTAAAAGATTTTATCAGAAGACTATTAGGAAAAATTGAAAATTCAAAAGGGATTGAAAAATATGATGTAGTATTATTTGATTGCCCTCCATCTTTTAGTTTATTAAGTTACAGTGTATTATCATGTTGTGATTTAGTGTTAATTCCAATTAATCCTGATTTTTATGCAACTAAAGGGCTTAATTTATTATTGAATAGTTTAAGAATGAGGATTGAACCACATCCGGTACCAAAAATTGCAGTTTTTATGAATAAAGGGAAATCACCTGGTGGTAGTTCTAGCAATAGATTTAGTTATGAAACTCAAAGATATCTAGATGATGCGAAAGAGGTCGTAAACTCTGCTATTATTAATCAAGGTTTAAAAGCCAAAGTATTTAATACTGTTATCTTCGAAAGAGTTGGTATGAAGCGCGCAGTACAAGAAGGAATTCCGCCTTTATTTAAAAAAGAATTCATTAATTTATGGCAAGAAATTGAAGGATTTTTAAATGAAGGATAAAATAACTTTACAAGTTTTATATAATGAAGTTCAGGAAATCAAAGGGACACTATTATCTATTGAAAATAAAATTGATGAATTAGTTACTAAGAAAAATATTCAAAGGGAGAAAAGTAAAAAAATAAAAGTAAAATCTAAACCTTTGGATGAAGCAGAAATTTTAAAATACAAAGAACAGTTTAATGTTTTATTTGATAATTGGATTAATGGAAATGAATTGGAAGTTTCTCAAGAACTTGAAAGGCTTTCTCCCGATGAAATACGAAATTTTGGTCAGGCAAATAATTTGAACGTAACATCTAAAATGTCTAAAGAAAAGGTTATGAATCTTATTAATATGAGATTTAGAGAAAAGAAGATGTTGACGTCAAATTTCAATGTTACTAAACCATTAAAAGAAAGAAAATAATTTTTATAAGTAGGTGGATTTAGCTTTGATAAAATTTACAAAAATTAGCACTGATTGATTCCACAACCCCCTCTCCGAATACCGGAGGGGGCTTTCCTGATTACTCATTAAAGTCACATTTGACCAATTCAATAGAATGAAAAAATGATTTTCCCCTATATTCGGTCTATATTTCCATCGCGATTGATATGGTTTTTGCACTTCGATAAAAATAAATATTTAAAATGAAAGAAATTAAAAGAGAATTTAAAACTCAATACAACAAAGATGAAATGAAGAATTATTTGACAGTAAATATTATGACAAATTCTTTAT
>DIVM01000121.1 GCA_002435835.1 Firmicutes bacterium UBA6132 | reverse complement strand
AAGGGATGGGATGAACCAATTTTCCTTAATACAAAAAATCAAATTTGCGAAGGAGCTACGACAAATTTATTTTTTATAAAAGAAAAAAAATTGTACACTCCCCCTATAAGTTGTGGAATGCTTGATGGTATTATAAGAAGTTACATTTTAAATAATTATAAAGTATGCGAAAAAATTATATATCATAATGATATTAAAAGCTTCGATGAAATGTTTGTCACTAATTCTTTGCTTGGAATTATGCCAGTGAAAAGCATAGGTGAAATCGAATTTTCTAAAAATGCTGTAAGTCTTGAAATACTTGACGAATATCAAGCAAACAAATCGAAATTATAATGATTTTTAGGGATGGAAATTTAATTAACAAATCTCCGTCCCTAAAAAAATTAATTATCGTATTTGCATCTAACCAATAATTTCTTTAATAACTCTTTCATAGTTTTTAAATGCTATTTTCTCAACATCATCATTTTTATATCCTCTTTTATAAAGAATATCTATTAAAGCAGGTATTTTCGATGAATCCTCAAGACCTATTGCAGTAGTTGATTCGCTATCCTGGAAACTTGAAGTTGTATCTCCCTGAAGAAAATCACAAAAATCAAATCCAAGACCAATAACATCAATACCAACAAGATTTTCAATATAATCTATATGATCTGCAAGTTTTTCAACCGTTGGATTTTTAGCGTCTATGAAATCCGGCCATGAATTCATTCCAATTACGCCATTCCTACTTGCAATTGCCTTTATTTGGTCATCTTTTAAATTTCTTGGAACGCTACAAATGCTGTATGCATTTGAATGTGATGCTATAAAAGGTCTTTTTGTATTTTCAAATATATCCCAAAAAGTTTTTTCATTTGCATGGGATACATCAACTATCATTTTTAATTCTTCAAGTTTATTAAGAGCCTCTAATCCAAGAGATGTTACCCCTCTATTTTTGTTTGGACTTCTAACACCTGTAGCAAGTTCATTTTCCTCATTCCACGTAAGACTTGCATGTCTTACACCAAGTTTATGAAGCATTGATAAAATACTTATATTTCCATTTATTCCACTTAAGCCTTCACAACCAATAACAATAGGAAGTTTCCCGTTTTCTCTTAAACTTAATATATCATTATAGCTGTATACTATTCCAGCCACATCTTTCATGTCTTCAATTTCATCACAAGCTGCTCCGAGAACCTGAAGCATTCTCCATGATGGGTTATCAGTATAAGGAGGATCTATCCATACTACAAGTATTGTACCATCTACTCCGCCTTTTCTGAGCCTTTCAATATGATAGTTTTTAAATACGTTTCTTTCTCCATTTAACCGTCTCATTAAAACATCTGTAAAAATGTCAGAATGTCCGTCAAAGATTTTCATATTTCTTCCTCCTAATAATACATACTAAATGTATTTGTAAACATTTAGTATGTATAAAAATAAATAATTATGTTTACTTAACTACATCATTAGCTATTATTTTAAATATTATAATATTGTTGCGAGCCATGTTCCTACAAACAATCCTATATAGTTACCTACAACATATCCATAAACCCCTACAAGCATAGCAGGTAATACAAGATCTTCCCATCCTTTTGCAATAGCCATAGCAGCAGCTGTTGTAGGACCACCGACATTTGCATTTGATGCAATACAAAGTTCTTCTACATTTAATTTAAATAGTTTTCCAAAACCGAATACTACAGCCATGTTCACACATACTATTATTAAACAGAAAACAAGAAGAATTGGACTTTGTAACAAAATAACTTTTAAGTCTGCAGGTGCGCCTATTACTACGAAAAAAATGTATATCATGAATGTCCCAATTTCCTGTGCCCCTCTTATTTCTCCAAAGAACTTTGGAAATGCAGTTGCGAGTATACATGTAATAGTAGTAAGAATCAAATATTTTGATCCGAATATTCCTTTAATAAGAGCCGGTGCTGCAGTAGCATTTATAGCTTTAGAAATTTCAGTTGAAACAAATACAATTACAAATGTAGTTCCAAGGGCCTTAGCCATGTCAAGAAGTGATATTTCTTTTTTCCCCCAATAGCTACCAGCTTTAGTCTGACCAGCAACTCCTACTGATGATTTGTCTGCTAATTCAACTTTATCTTCATAAGGGTGTCCATAATGTTTTCTAAAAAAAGCTGTAGCTGGTATAATCATTAGTACCATAAAATAAATTGCCATATTAAGATTATCTGCTACTATAAGTGCGTTTACCTGATTTTTTGTAGCTTGAAACGCATCAGACATTGCAACAAAGTTTATTCCTCCGCCAATGTAACTTCCTGTCATCATGGCAGCTGCTTTGTTTGTCTCAGGGATAAATTTAGCAAGAAGGAAAGATGCTATTATCGCTCCAAGCAATGTACCCACAGCACCAATATTAAATGCCAAGAAAGTTCGTCCGCTTTCTTTCCATATTTTCCTCAAGTCTGCTTTAAATAATAAAAGTGGCACTGCAAGAGGAACGATATACCCCCATACTGCATCATAAACTGGTGACTCTGTAGGAATAATTTTAAGATTTGCAAGAATAAGTGCTCCAAGTAGTCCAATGATTGCACCGCTTATTTTGGCAGCCCAGTTATATCTCTGCTCAAGATAAATACTTACTGCTGCCCATGCGACTAAAACAGTCCATAATGCCAATGTGTCTTCTGGTTTAAAAAATGACATAATTACCTCCTAATATTTTATTTTTTTATAATAGTTCATTTTATAAACTATGTATAAACTTAAATAGTTACAGGTTAACCTTTTCATTAAACATAAATAGTAAAGATAAAAAGGTATTTATCCTCGCTCTTTTTTCAATATATTGAAAAAAATTCACCTCAAAATTAATATAGCACAATAGGATATTTCTGTCAAAACTGAAATTTCTATTAAATCGCAGAATTAGGAAGATAAACAAACAATTAACTTAAAAGTTGATATTATTTTATTATTTGCAGCATAATTTTCAATATATTGAACTATATTTAATTATATTTTAATATATTGAAAATATTACATCATATTGTCGCTTTATAAAATTTATTAAAATAAAAAAGCAGACACACCTTTTTTGTTTAGGTGAAATCTGCAATATCTTTTACATATTTATTAATATTAAGTTTAAAAGCTTGGTGGCACCATTGCCCAAACTGAAACAGAAAGTTCACTGCCATTATTTAAATATCTGTGCGGAATTGTTGAATCCAAATATATGCTGTCGCCTTCATTAAGATCATATTCCTTATTTCCAGAAAGAACTCTTAAAGAACCTTTTATAACAACACCGCACTCCTCACCTTCATGACTTATTAAATCATCACTGTTTGATTCATTTGGCCCTATTTCTATCCAAAGCATTTCAATTGAATTTTTTAAATTCGGACATAATAACTCATAAGATCTATTAGCTTTGTTCATCATTATTTTTTTTCTTTCATCTTTTCTTACCACTTCATTGAAACCATCATATTCATCAAAAAAATAATTCATTTTTACATTTAATGCTTGAGCTATTTTCCACAAAGATGCCACAGATGGTCCTGTTATATCTCTTTCAATTTGACTGATTAATCCTTTACTTAAATCTGTTTTTTCAGAAAGTTGTTCTATGCTCATTTTTTGTTTATTTCTAAGCTCTCTTATCTTTTCCCCTAATTGCATTATGACTCCTTT
>DIVM01000210.1 GCA_002435835.1 Firmicutes bacterium UBA6132 | reverse complement strand
CATTTTATCATAACCAAAGCCCATTTGTTCTAATATGTGGCATCTGGCTTCTTCAAACCATTTTATGTAATTAGAATGATGGATTATACCCATTTGATCTGTTTCATAATACTGAGTTTTATGAATACAAAGTTCAATTCCTTTATCCATTATGTATGCCTCCTAATAATCATATAAATTCATTAATAAATTATAATATGATCATACCATAGATTTGTTCATTTAATATTAAATAAATAACTCAGCAAAAATTTCTACAATTAAATTATCTTTAACAGCTTGAGCTAATATTTTATTTCGTTTAATAAAAAGCGGAACTTGCATAACACCAATTGGCTTTGATTTGAAAGTTTTTAAAACTACTGCATAAAAATCATAAGAACTGTAAATATTAAATCTTTCCACTTCATCATATTTATCAGCTATTTTTTCAAACATTCTTAACATTATATCCTCATAATCATAATTTCCTTTCATATCAAGGACATATTCAAGTCGAGGCATAATTTTTTCAAATAGCATTCTGTGAACAGGCATATCTTCATAGCCTAAAATTTTTCCTACTTTAATGATTTTATCGTCTTGAAAAATATTTACTAATATTTTCAAATAATTTTCTTCGAAAGGTTCACAGTAATATTTATATCCCTTTAGATTTTTAAACACTTTCATAGTGTCAAAGTAACCTAATTTCATATTTCTTATGGAATTGTTACAATTAAAGTCAAGGACAGTTCCAAGATTATCAACTGGCTGAATATAAGTTATATTTAAATTTTTATATTTATTTTTTTTAGTTATTCCAGCAGCTAATGTCCTTACAGCAATTATATCGGTGTAACCTTTTTTTGCAAGTACCCCAATTGGAAGATTATCTGCAAATGCTCCGTCAATATATTTTTTTCCATCGACTTCTTCACATTTAAAAGCAGGATAATTTGCACTTGCCATTATATAATCTATCATTTTTCCATAAGGTATTTCCTGCTTCAATAATTCCAATGATTTTTTGTCGGTAATATTTACTGTTACCAGTCCAAAATCCTTGTCTGAACAACGAATTTTGTCCTCATCTATATAAGTTTCTAAAAGAGCTCTTATTTTTGAAGTGTCTAAACCTTTGTTGTTTAAAATTTCTTTTGACAAATTTAATAAATATGGCATATTTATTTCTGCTAAATTAAAAGTTTTTAAATTTTTTATAGCTATTTCATCAAAATCAAATAAATCAGAAGATTTAGTATTAATCCAAAGTTCTTTTAATAATTCAATATCCCCCTGCACTAACATAGCAGCATTTAGTGCACCGATGGAAGTACCCGATATACCGCTGATTTCAACATTTAATTCTTTTAATGCTTCATAAGCGCCAACATGGTAAGCCCCTCTAGCGCCACCACCTTCTAAAACTAATCCGTACAAAGCTTTCCCCCCATTATTCAATTGATATTAATTTTACAGAGCTTACTCCTTTAATTTTTTTCATATCAAGAATTATGTCATCTATTGATTGCTCGATATCAGAAATATCTAATGAAACACTTACTGATGCTTTTCCGTTAATAGGAATGGACTGGTTAATAGTAAGTATATTAACCTTAGCATGGGACAAAAAGTTTAGAACATTTGACAAAACTCCTTTTTCATGTCTTAGCATAAGATTAATTACAGCTTTTCTACCTATTGAGTTTTCTGAAGGAGCAAAAACATAATCTTTATATTTGTAATAAGTGCTTCTGCTTATTCCAACTTCTTTAACTGCTTCACTTATTCCTTTTACTGTTCCTGAATTTATTAAATTTCTTGCTTCAATAACTTTTTCATATACATCTGGCAATATTTTTTTACTTACAATAAGGTATTTTTTTAACATTATGAAGTCTCCTTTAATTTTATGAGTGCTATTTTTCTACAATTGTTCCGTTTTTATCCGCTTGTAATAATACAATTTTCCAATTATATTCTAAAGACATTATATTCTTTTGTATTATATTTGCAAACTGTTTATCTTTAATTACATTCATTATTGTTGGTCCAGAACCACTTACAAATACAGATACACTTCCATTTTTTAAACATATTTTTTCTACATCATCAAATTCATGTATTAGAGTTTTTCTATACTGCTGATGTAATGCGTCTTTAAGAGATGTTTTTATTAAATCCATATCTCCATTTTCAAAAGATTTTAACAAAACTGCTGTTCTTGAAATATTAAATATTGCGTCTTTGAAAGTTACTTTTTCAGGTAATAATTTTCTTGCCTCTTGAGTTGAAGTTTCAAAATCAGGTATAAGAGCACAAAAATTTACGTCATTATGAATTATATAATTAACATAATAAGGAATTCCATCCTCAACTATTGAAGCAGTTAATCCTCCGAAAACAGCTGGCGTAATATTATCTGGATGGCCTTCTATTTTAACAGCAATTTTATAAAGTTCATACTTTGATAGATTTCCGTTTAATAAAGCATTTGCTCCAAACACACCACCAACTATGCATGCTGAGCTACTACCAAGCCCTCTTGATACAGGAATATCTGTTTTCATTTTAATTTTCAAACCTTTTACTTCTTTATTTAATTCTTTAGCTGTAATCACAAAAGATTTATAAACTAAATTATTTTCATTTTGATATTCTTCCGGGCATCCTTCAATTATTAATTCATTATCTATTTCCTCAAATTCATATATATTATATAAGTTTAAGGCAAGTCCAAGTGTATCAAATCCTGGTCCTATGTTAGCAGTAGATGCCGGCACCTTTATTCTAACCATTTTAGTCTCCCTATTTTTACAAGTAATTCTTATGTCTTGTCATTCAACACCTTAAAGATTCTTCACTGCGTTCAGAATGACACAAAATTTAATATTAAAGATTATTTTTAACAAACTCGTCCATTTTATCTTTTTCACAAACTGCAGTATGTAAAACAGTTTTGTTTTGTAAACCTAATAAATTATCTGGAATTTCAACACCAGTTTTTTCTGATAATTCTTTCATTATATCAAATTCATCTTTGTCTATTTCTCCAAATAATGCTTCATATACACTGCTTGAAAACTTATATGGGCTTGCAGTAGATAATACAACACTAACTGTTTCATCATTAGTTTCTTTTTTATAATTTTGTAAAGCTTTATATGCAACTGCAGTGTGAGTGTCTAATAAATAATTGTATTTATTAAATACTTCTTTAATTATTTCATAAGTATGCTCTTTATAAACACAGTCTGCATAAAATTCTTCATTAATTTGTTTTTTCATTTCTTCATTTATTTCATATTTACCTTTTGTATTTAAATCATTCATTAATTCTTTTACAGTTTCATTATTTTTCCCGCTTATAAAATAAAGAAGTCTTTCAAGGTTTGATGAAACAAGTATGTCCATGGAAGGAGAAACAGTTTTATAAAACTGACGATTTCTATCATATACTCCTGTTTTAATAAAATCATATAATACATTGTTTTCATTTGAAGCACATATTAATTTATTTATAGGTAGACCTAAATTTTTAGCATAATATCCTGCTAATATATTTCCAAAATTTCCTGTTGGTACTGAAAAATTAATTTTATCTTCTAATTTTATAACCCCTTTTTTAACAAGTTCCATATAAGAATAAAAATAATAAACTATTTGAGGAACTAATCTTCCTACATTAATTGAGTTTGCTGAAGAGAACATTTTATTTTGGTTCAACAGTTCCTCATTAAATTTTTCATTTCCAAATATATTTTTTACTCCTGTTTGGGCATCATCAAAATTTCCTTTTATAGCACAAACAAATGTATTATTTCCTTCTTGAGTAACCATCTGAGATTTTTGAACTTGGCTTACGCCTCCTTCAGGATAAAATACCATTATTTTAGTTCCGTTAACATCTTTAAATCCCTCAAGAGCAGCTTTTCCTGTGTCCCCTGATGTTGCAGTCAAAATTATAACCTCACCTTGTACATCATTCATATCATATGAAGTTGTAATTAAATGAGGTAATATTGAAAGAGCAACATCTTTAAAAGCTGATGTAGGACCATGGAATAATTCAGTAACATAATTATCCCCTACTTGTACTACTGGAGTAATTTCTTCTTTGCTAAATTTATTTGTATATGCTTTGTCGACACAATTTTTAATTTGATCTTTATTAAAGTCATCGAGCATAAGCCCAAGTACTAATTCTGCCATTTCTGTATAGTTTTTTCCCTGCAAATCTTTTATATCTATTTTTTTATCATTTAAATTTCTCATTACATATAAACCGCCATCATCAGCAATTCCTTTTAAAACTGCTTTAGAAGCGGAAGATTTAATATCTTTATTTCTTGTGCTTTCGTAACTTTGTAACATGTAGTCCTCCAGAAGTTGTTTGTTTTTTCTATTATATAATATAATGTTCTTAGATTTATTACAAGTGTTTTTTTTATAAAAACATTTATTATTTAGACCGGGGGAGATACGGGAATATTTATGCTTTACAAAATGCTTTAAAAAGGATATTATTTAAATGTATTATAATTAATATTTTGTAATTACAACAACGAAAGGAATTTAAAAATGAAATACATATCCATATTAGGTTCGACTGGTTCCATTGGAACACAAACACTTGATGTTGTAAAAGAACATCCACATATTTTAAAAGTTTGTGCTATAACTGGAAACAACAATATAGATTTATTGGAAAAACAAATTAAAGAATTTTCACCTGAAATTTGCTGTGTAATGAATGAAGAAAATGCTTTATTATTAAAAAATAGATTAGGTGTAAATACAAAAACAGAAATTCTTTCAGGAATGGATGGATTGATAGCTGCTGCAGAATATGAAAAATCAGAAATAATAGTAACAGCTGTATCAGGAATGATAGGATTAAAACCCACTGTTGCAGCAATAAAAAAACATAAAACTATAGCTTTAGCTAATAAAGAAACATTAGTTACAGGCGGGGATTATATAATGAATTTAGCAAGAGAATATAATTCAGAAATACTTCCTGTTGACAGCGAACACAGTGCAATCTTTCAGTGCCTCATGGGAAACAAAACAAAAAACATCAACAAAATAATTTTAACTGCATCAGGTGGGCCATTTAGAAATAAAAGTTTACAAGAATTAGAATTAGTTACTGTACAGGATGCATTAAAACATCCAAACTGGTCAATGGGCAAAAAAATAACAATTGATTCTGCTACTTTAATGAATAAAGGATTAGAAGTTATAGAAGCAAAATTTTTATTTGATGTAAAACCAGAACAAATAGAAGTTGTAGTTCACCCCCAAAGCATAGTACATTCTGGTATAGAATTTTGCGACCATTCCACCATAGCTCAATTAGGACATCCAGATATGAAAGTGCCAATACAATTTGCGTTATTTTATCCAGAGAGAGTTGAAAATAAATATGAATCATTATCTTTATTTGAAATAGGTCAACTTACTTTTGAAAAACCAAATCGAGAAGTATTCAAATGTTTAAATTTAGCATTTGAATCTTTAAAAATCGGTGGCACAATGCCTGCCGTTTTAAATGCAGCAAATGAAGTATGCGTCGATTTATTTTTGAAAGGAAAAATTAGTTTTCTTGATATAGGAAATATAAATGAAAAAATAATGTTAAAACATAAAGCGATTAAAATTGATTGTGTAGAAACTATCATACAAGTTGAAAAATGGGTAAAAGAGAAAATTAAGGAACTTATTATATAATTTTAAATATTAACAATTGTACTTTTTGGGGACGCACCGCTTTTGGGCACAAAACCATTGCCCAAAGGGGAACGTCCCCTTGACAAAAGAGAATGTCCCATTTGGAAACGTCACTTATCTTAGTCCAGCATATCTTTTATAACACGATTATTTTCTTCATCATCTACATTTACTATTACTACATCCATTCCAATTTTAAGTATTTCATCCCATTTCACTCTGCGAGGTTTAGTTTTTCCTAACATACCCATGAATCTACTTCCTTCTTCTATGTAAAATGCTGTTATTTTTCCTCTTGTATCAACATCAGCATCATCAAACCTACCAATAATTTCTCCATTTTTTATATTAACAACATCCTTGTCCAACAAATCGAGATAATTAATCATAGTTATCCTCCACCTTTTCGTATTTTATAACAAGTAAAAGTCATAATTAAGTTATTATACAATATGTATTAATTATCTTAATTATGACATTTATTTTTATTTAATTGTTATTTCAAAGTTTAAACCCTTTTTTAATTTGCGTGAGAGCCGACTTTTCAAGCCTTGATACTTGTGCTTGGGATATACCTATTTCATCTGCAACTTCCATTTGAGTTTTGCCTTTATAAAAACGCATATCAACAATTTGTTTTTCCCTATCTGATAAATTACCTATGCTGTTTTCCAAGGCTATTTTTTCAATCCATTTCTCATCAATATTTTTGTCATCACGAACTTGATCAACAACGTAAAGAGCATCTCCTCCATCATTGTAAATCGGTTCAAACAATGACACAGGCTCTTGAATAGATTCTAAAGCAAATATGATTTCTTCTTTGTCAACTCCAACTTCCGCTGCTATTTCAGCAATTGTTGGCTCTTTAGAATTTAAAGCTGTTAATCTTTCTCTAACCTGTAAAGCTTTATATGCAGTATCTTTCATAGACCTAGAAACTCTAATAGAATTATTGTCTCTTAAATACCTTCTTATTTCACCTATGATCATAGGTACGGCATATGTAGAAAACCTGACATCTAATGACAAATCAAAATTATCAATTGCTTTTATTAACCCGACGCATCCTATTTGGAACAAATCGTCGACAGGCTCATTTTTCGAGTTAAATCTTTGAATTACGCTAAGAACAAGCCTTAAATTACCGTTAATAAACTGATCCCTAAGTTGTTTGTCACCTTCCTGGATTTTTTTTATCATTCCCCTCATTTCGGAAGGCTTTATAGTTGGCAACTGTGATGTATTAACGCCACATATTACTACTTTGTTTATCATCGTCATTTTCCCCTTTAATAAGATTATCCCCCATTAAAATTATTTCCCAGACAATATATTTTATACTGCTTTACTAATTTCCTTTTTAAGCCTATTTAATATTTTTTTCTCAAGGCGTGAAATATATGACTGCGAAATTCCAAGCATATCTGCAACTTCTTTTTGTGTAAAACTTTTTGAATTATTTAAACCAAACCTTAATTTCATTATCATAAATTCTCTTTTGTTTAATTTTTTTATTGAATCGTTAAGTAAATTAAGGTCCACTTGATTTTCCATATCTCTAAAAACAATATCTTCTTCAGTTCCTAAAATATCAGAAAGTAAAAGTTCATTACCATCCCAATCTATATTTAAAGGTTCATCTAAAGAAATTTCAGTTTTAGATTTTCCAACTCTTCTTAAATGCATGAGTATTTCATTTTCAATACATTTAGAAGCATATGTTGCAAGCTTAATATTCTTTTCAACTTTAAAAGTATTAACAGCTTTTATAAGTCCAATTGTTCCTATAGAAATTAAATCTTCAACATTAATACCCGTTGATTCAAATTTTTTAGCAAGATATACAACAAGTCTTAAATTATGTTCTATTAATGTTGCTTTAGCTTCATCTGATTCATTTAATTTAGATAAAACTTCTTTTTCTTCTTCCTGTGATAATGGCGGTGGAAGAACTTCGCTGCCACCTATGTAAAATACATCTTCTTTTGTGTCAAATTTATAAATTATGTAATTTAGAAATTTAAAATATCTATCTTTAACTGCATTTATAAACTTTTTCGTCAACATTATTATTTTCATAATTTTCACTCTCCCAATCTAGTAATTTTTTGAAAAGCAATGCATCATAATCTTCTTTTTCACTAATCTTACGTGGATAAATACCAATTAGAGCATCTGCTTTTATGATATTTTTATCATTACCAAAGATTGTTATATCATCAGGTACAACGCATACCAAAGGTTCACCTTGACTGCTTATAGTGTTATATTTAATAATCCTAAGCTTTAGTTTATAACTTTTTTCAAGAAAAAGATCTGCATAATTAGTTCCTTTGTTTTCATAGAAGTTTAAAATTTCTTTACACATATCTTCCCCTAATATATCTTTAATACTTTCCATATTTACAATTATTACAGGTTTATTTGTTATTGGATCAGTAAGTTCATTGCCTGTATCGATAAAAGCTTTTAGACTTTTGCTTTTATCATTAACTTCAATACTTACATTACGCATATAATAACTTTTTTCTTTCCTTATTTTTATTTCATAAAAAAAATATTTTAACATTATGTAACATAAAAATATGGATATGAAAATTACTTTTGTTGTTAGCTTATCAAATCTGTAACTAAGAGCATATATAATTCCAACTACAATTAAGCTTACTATATAATAACAAATCACTACCCTAACATTTGCTAATGCACCTTTCAAATCAAAAGCAATCATGAGCATTAAAACAGAAACACTAAATTTAACTATGAAAAATGTCATAAATGCTTTGCCAATATAAAAAGTTAAGATAACATATATTGCCCCGATTAAAGAAGCTACAGTCAACCTTTTAAAATTAATTTTCTTTTTAATTAGGTTACCTGTCATATACAGCATAATAAAATCAATTATGAAATTTTCGGCAAATATATATTCCACATAATACTGCATTGTTGCCGCCTCACTAAATTTTATTGTAAAAACATATTAAACAAGCTTCTTAAAGAATATAATATTCATTATAAAGTATTAATTATAATTATTTTGTCATAACATGTAGTTAAAAAATAAAAAAAATACGAAACTTTATGAATAATTTTCAGTTTCGTATTTTATATTTATTTAATTATTGATTAATTTCTTCTTTCATTTCTTTTATTGATTTAGATTTTTCAAATCCTTGAATTAAAGCAACTGTTTTTGATGTGTCTCCAATCAGAATACCACCTGAAAGTATATTATTTTTAAAGTAAAGCTTTTTATAGTTTTTACCAGATTCATCTTTAATTTCATATTTCTCATAAACCTGTGTTTTATCAGAACCTATGTCTCCTATTGAAAACACACTTGTATTAAATGCATTTAAAGTAGTTGAAGGGATTATTTGTTCATATACATATTCATCGCCAGTTGCATTTATTCCAGCTGCTTTACCTTGCAAAATCGCTTCAGACCAAAGGGCATAGTTAATTCCATTAAATTCAGCACAATCACCACATGCATATACATTTTTTAAAGATGTTTCCATTTTTTCATTTACTACAATTGCTCTTTTAGTTTCAATATTAGCATCTTCTGCTATTTTACTATTTGCTTTTACTCCTGTTGAAATAATTACAACATCTGCTAAAATGGTTTCACCATCTTCTAGTAATACACCTGATACAGTATCACTTCCTACTATTTCTTGAGTAGAAGCAAATTTTCTAAATCTTACACCTGCTTTTGATATTATATTTTCTAAAATTAAAGAAGCTGAATTGTCAAGCTGTCTTGGTAATATTCTGTCTCCCATTTCTAAAACAGTTACTTGAAGCCCTAAATTATTAAGCTCCCAAGCTGTTTCTAAACCTAAAACTCCACCACCAATAACAACTGCCGTTTTTTTATCATTTGAATATTCTTTAATTTTTTGTGTATCTTTTAAATATCTAAGAGTAAATACTCCTATTTTTTCTTTTCCAACAATTGGCGGAACCAGAACTTCAGCACCTGATGCAATTATAAGTTTTGTATAAGGGATTTCCTCTTTGTTTTGTAGTATAACTTTTTTATTATTATCATCTATTTTGGAAACTTCTTTATTTATAATATAATTAATGTTATTTTCTTTGTACCATTCATCATGCTTTATAGCAATTGAATTAAACGCAATAACGTGGCTTAACATCTTTGATAATTGAGGTCTGTAATATCCTTTAACATTTTCTTTTGATATAATAGTTATTTCACTGTTTTTGTTTCTTTTTAATATTTCGTCAACAGCGCTCATTCCAGCTCCGCTTCCACCTATTATAACAAATTTTTCTTGTGACCCAGATATTTTTCTTTCTATTTTTGTTTCCTCTTCTAATTTAACAAATAAAGAAGCACCAACTCCACAAACAGGGCATTTTTCTGGTGGCTCAGTTCCCACAATTATTTCGCCGCATACAGTACATTTCCATTTAAAAATCTTGGCCATAAATTAGTTTCCTCCTCTTAGATTAGTTTTTTGTTTTTAATAATACCTCTTCAGGAATAACACAAGAATTAACTGCATTTCCAAACTGAAAACCGAAATCAAAAGCAGTATAAAGCTGATCTTCTGATGGTTTAAACCTAATTTTCAAACCTTCACCAAAAGTTTTCATTTTAACTTGTTTTAATCTTGTCATAATATTTGGTACAGCTTCACCACTCCAACCGTAAGAACCAAAAGCAGAAGCTACTTTTCCTTTATAAATAGGCGGATATAAACTAATTAATATATCCCAAATTGGTTCTAAAGCTTCACCTAAAATTGTAGGAGAACCAAACAAAATACCATCAGCTTCATAAATTCTATTTAAAACTTTATGCTTTTCCTCATAAACCATATCATAAAGCTCTGTTTGAATTCCTGCTTCTTTAATACCCTTTTCAATTTCTTCTGCTATTTCTTTTGTATATCCATAAGCAGAAACATAAGGTATTACAACTAACTTTCTATCATCTTTTTTAGTTTCAATAGATAATTCTTTTGATAAGTTCACTATTTTTAGTGGGTCTTCATCAAGAATCGGACCATGTCCAGGGCATATCATATCTATCCCTAAATTTTCTATTCTT
>DIVM01000096.1 GCA_002435835.1 Firmicutes bacterium UBA6132 | reverse complement strand
AAGAAGCGCCTAAAAATACATTTGCAGATAGAATGAACGGAAGCAGAATTATAATGACATTAGTTGGTATTGCAGGTTTTGTAAATATCGTATATACATTTATGCAAAAAGGGTTTTTAGGATCATTGAGTCTTAATTTCGTAATATTCTTATTTTTAACAGCAAACTTCTTCCTATATAATACACCAGCAAAATTTATAGGTGCATATAGAGACAATTTAAGCCTTGCGACAGATGTTATGATTCAGTTCCCTTTTTATGGTGGTATATCTGGTATGATGGCTGATTCTGGGTTAGGTCAAATAATAGTAGGAGGCTTATGCCAATTAGCAACAGCTTATACGCTGCCAGTATTTTCATATATTTCTGCATCTATACTTAATTTGTTCATTCCTTCTCAAGGTGGACAATGGATTGTACAAGGGCCAATTATCATGGATGCAGCCTTAAGGTTAGATGCTAATATACCGCATGTAATAAACTCTTTTGTCTATGGCGACGAAGCTACTAACTTGTTACAGCCACTTTATGTAATACCAGCGTTGTCTGTAGTAGGCATGAAGTTAAAAGATGTTTGGGGATATATGGCATTTATTTGGTCGTTCTGGTGTATAGCTACAATTTTAGGATTATTGATAGTTCCAATGTTTGTATAAAATCATTTTAGGGCAATTACTTTTTAGTAGTTGCTCTTTTTTTATGTTTAAAAATGATTTTTTATTAAGAAGTAAGGTGTTAATAAGAGATTACATTATCAGTAATAAATTAGCTTATATAATTTACCATATATATAAATTTATGATATAATATTTTAAAATATATAGAATTGTTTATATTAATAATTTAGCTAATCAGTAGATTGACAACCATATAATATAAAAAATAATTTAAGGGGTGATAAAATGAAAATTTTTGATGACATAAAATTAGAAATAGAAGAAAGCAGAATTTTACATCTATTAGGGTATAAGGACGCATTACCTGGTGAGGATATTTTACATAGTATTAGAGAAGAAATTTCTAAATGCAGTGAATACTTAAATCCTATAGTTTATTATAAATTTATTAATATTGACAGAGTAGAAAATGATTATGTTTTACTTGAAAACAATATTAAATTTGAAGGTGAGTTTATTTCAAATAAACTTAATAATTGTAATAAAATCATTGTAGTTATTACTACATTAGGTAAAAAGGTAAATGAAGTAATTGAAAACGCCTTTGATAGCGGAGATTATCTTAAAGCTATGATAATAGATAATATAAGCACTGAGGCAATTGGATATGTTAATAAACTGTTCTGGAATAAAATTGTTGACCATATAAAAAAATCTAATATTGGTATAACCCAAATATTATCACCTGGGGATACGGAATGGGATTTACAGGAACAGGGGAAAATTTTTGCATGCATGGGTGATGATTTGAAAGAAGTAGAATTAACTGAGTCATATCATATGCTTCCTACAAAATCAACTGCTGCCGTATATGGTTTTGGAGAAAATATTGGAATTGCAAAAAAAGAACATATATGTACAGAATGCAGCATGAAACACTGCGCTTACAGAAGTGATGGAAAAGTTGACCTTACAATTAATTTAAACGGCAAAAAGGAAGTCATAGATATAAATAAAGGTTCAAATCTTCTTGATGTTTTACAAGATAATAAAATATTTATTGAAAGCCCTTGCAGCGGAAAAGGAATCTGTGGCAAATGTAAGGTGATAGTTAAAAAAGGAATTGTAAAAGAAACTCTTCTTGATATTAAACATATTTCTAAAGAAGATTTGCAATTAGGGTACAGACTTTCTTGTGCAATAGAAATAAATGAAAAAATGGAAATAATCATTAATGCTGTTGAAAATAAAATGGAAGTCATGATTGAAGGAAATCAATATGAAACAGAAACAAACCCTGCAGTAAGAAAAATTTATTGCCAAATGAAAAAGCCAGATTTAGAAGATCAAAGGGATGATTTAACGAGGCTTAAAAATTCTTGTAACATTAAAAGTTTAAAAGTAAAATTATCTGAACTTAAAAATTTAAGCAATAAATTAAGAGAATACAGTTTTAGTACTACTGCTTTAGTATACAACGATAATTTGATTTCTTTAGAAAAAAATGATACAACAAAAGATTTTTATGGTATAGCAGCAGATATAGGAACAACAACAATTGCTTTATATTTAATGAATTTAAATAATAGTAAAATGATTGATGTAATATCAGCTGTTAACAATCAAAGAAATTATGGAGCAGATGTTATTTCCAGAATTAATTATACAATTGAAAATGAAGAAGGTTCAAATGTATTGAAAAATACAATAATTTCTCAACTTAATTCAATGATTGAAATTCTGTGCAATAAAAATAATATTAAAATAGAAAATATTTATGATGTATGTGTTGTTGGTAATACAACTATGATTCACCTTCTTTTAGGACTTTTTTGCGAAAATATTGCCGTGTCTCCGTACATTCCAGTAACTAATAGTCCAATGGAATTTGAATCTCAAGAATTAGGGTTTATTACAAATGGCATTATAAGCATTGTTCCCGGCATATCTGCATATGTAGGAAGCGATATAACTGCAGGTATTTTAACTTGTGGAATGCTTGAAAAAGAAAAATATAGTTTGCTTCTTGATATAGGAACTAACGGAGAAATGGCTCTTGGAAATAAAAATGAAGTTATAACATGTTCTACAGCAGCAGGACCTGCTTTTGAAGGTGCTAATATAAAGCATGGTATGGGTGGAATTAAAGGAGCTATTTTTAAAATTGATTTATCAAATGAAAAAATATATGAAACAATAGGCAATGAAAAACCAATAGGAATATGTGGTTCAGGAGTGCTTGACGTTGTTGCTCAAATGCTTAAATATAAAATTATAGATGAAACTGGAAGAGTTAAAGATTTAGACGATGATGAATTAAATGAAAAATTTAAAAATATGCTAATTGAAATAGATGGAATTAAACAATTTGTAATAACACAAAGGGATAATCAAAAACAAATAACATTCTCTCAAAAGGATGTTAGAGAAGTTCAGTTGGCTAAATCTTCAATAAAAGCAGGAATTCAAATACTTTTAAACGAAAAGAAATTAAAATATGATGATATTGATACATTGTATTTAGCAGGAGGTTTTGGAAATTATATGGATATAGAAAGTGCTATATGCATTGGCATGATTCCAAAAGAGCTTAAAGATAAAGTAAAAAATATAGGCAACAGTGCTGGAAGCGGAGCTAAAGCATATTTGCTGTCAAGAAACATAAGAGAAAAATCTGAAGAAGTTATAGAAAAGACTAGTTATATAGAACTTTCATCAAATCAAGATTTTCAAGATTTTTTTATTGGAGGAATGATGATTGAATAATATCTAAATTTTAGTCGAAAAAATACTTTTATGCGAAAACATAAAAGTATTTTTTTATTAAAATAGAAAAACTTTCAAAATGTTATGACAACGATTTATTTTGTAGTATAATGTATATAGATATTAAAGAGGTGATAACTTGGAAAGAAAAATAGGTATTATTATAAATAACATAGATCTTTATAAAACTATAGAAAAATTATATGAATCTGATATAAAACAAGAAAAAATAATTTTGGAAATGTTGGATGCTGATACAATAGATACGCAGGGGGAATTGCTTGAGAAAAAAGGAGTAAAGGCAATAATAGCTCGAAGCGGCGGATATTTTCACACTGTTGGTAAAGTAAATGTACCAATTATACAATTAAAAATTTCAACACTGGATATTCTCTATGCTATTAAAACTGCAAAGGGGTATAAAAAAGAAATTGTGTTAATGCTTTCCGAACAAGAAAATTTTGATTACTTAGAGTGGAAAGAACTTATACATGATGATATAGTCATAGAAAAATTTGAAGATTACAGTGATATAGAAAATATAATATTAAAATATACATTAAAAAAGGACAGTGTTGTAATAGTGGGCGGCGGTATTCCATGTAAAATAGCACAAAAATATTACATGGATTATGTGCATATTTGCGCTAGCGATGACTCAATACATGACGCTATTATGAATGCAAGGGAAATTGTTGACAGCTTGTATGAACAAAAGTATAAAAATGAAGTTTTAAATACAACACTTGACGGAGTACATGATGCTGTGTTAGCAGTGGATATGGAAGGAAAAATAATTTTATATAATGAACGTGCTAAAGAGCTTTTAAAAAAAGATAATTCGGATGTTATTAATAAAAATTTAACTGTTATATTTCCAGATTTAAGTTTTATTCTACAAGTACTAAAAAATAAAACTAACAAATACAATGAAATAATTCACTATAAAAAATTAGTTGCAACAGCAAATATTTCATTGCTCGAAGTGGATGAGCATGTATTAGGTGTTTTATGTTCATTTCAGGATATAACAAAGCTTCAAAGTTTAGAGAAAAAAATCAGATATGAACTGAACAAAAAAGGTCTTGTTGCAAAATATAAATTTGAAAATATAATAGCATATGACCAAAATATGAAGGATACATTAGTTGATGCTCTTAAAATTGGATACTCTGATTGTACAGCAATGATTTACGGCGAGTCTGGAACGGGCAAGGAAATGATTGCTCAAAGCATCCACAACATAAGCGAACGAAAAAACGAGCCATTTGTGGCAATAAATTGTGCAGCACTAACTGAAAGTCTTTTGGAAAGTGAATTGTTTGGATATGAGGAAGGTTCATTTACAGGAGCAAGAAAGGGAGGGAAAGCAGGTTTGTTTGAACTTGCACACAGCGGTACAGTATTTTTAGATGAAATAAACAGCATTTCATTAAATCTGCAAACAAAATTACTTCGTGTTTTAGAAGAAAAAGAAGTTATGAGAATTGGCTCGGATTATGTAATACCCCTTGATGTAAGGGTATTGGCAGCTGCTAATGAAGATTTGAAAAGTAAAACAGATGATGGAAATTTCAGAAAAGATTTATTTTACAGATTAAGCGTTTTAGAGCTTTATATACCTCCTTTGAGGGAAAGAAAAAAAGATATTATTCCTTTGTTTAAATTTTATTTGTCTAATTATGCAAAAGATAATGATGAATTATTTATGGACATAGAATTAGAAAATAAACTTATTAATTATTCATGGCCAGGAAATGTAAGAGAACTTAGAAATGTTGTTCAAAGATATATTATATTTGGAGAAGTAAATCTTGATAAAAAAGAAATAGAAATAATAAATGAATCAAATGAAGAATTAGAAAATTTAAAAGAAAATGAAGGTTATAGCACCTTCACAAATAAAAACATATCATTAGAGTTGAAAGAAATAAATAAATTTGTTGAAACAAAAGTAATTGAAATGTTAGAAAAGCAAGGCATGTCAAAAAATGAAATTGCAAATACATTAGGCATCAGCAGATCGTCATTGTGGAATAAAATAAATAATAATAGAGAATGAACTACCACTATTATCCTATAATAGATGATAAGAAATTTAAATGATTTTGTAAATATATTGGCTGTTACACTAATAAAATTAGAGTAACAGCTTTTTTAGTATATTTATAATTTCGTGTTATTAATTACAAAAAATGTTCAAATATTTAAACTAAATGTTTAAAAAAATAGACATAAAAATTAACTAAAGTATTTAAATCTTCTTGAAACGCTAAAATTTAGCCGTTTTTTATTTGGCATGCTTTTTGCTAAATATGTATTTGTAAATATTAATAGGAGGGTGAAATGGAACTTAGAAATTTTGCAGAGTTAATAAGAAAAGTTCAAAGTTTTAGCTCTAAAAAAAGAGTGGTCGTTGTAGCAGCTCATGATGAACATACATTAGAAGCAGTGTTTAAGGCAGTTAAAAACAATATAGTTGAACCTATACTGGTTGGAAATAAAGCTGAAATTATAGAAATTTTAAAGAATCTAAATGTGGAATATGATGACATCATAATCATAAATACAGAAAATGATAAAGAATCTGCAGAAACATCAGTAAAAATTATAAATGAAAATAAAGCAGATTTTATTATGAAAGGAAAACTTCAAACAGCTGATTTATTAAAAGCAGTAGTAGATAAGGAAAAAGGATTGAGAACTGGGAAAGTGATTTCACATTTAGCTATTCAAGAAATACCTTCTTATCATAAACTTCTTGCAATAACTGATGGTGGCATGATGATGTATCCAAACGCAGATGAAAAAAAACAAATAATTGAAAATTCAGTAGATGTTTTTTTGTCCATGGGATATAAATGTCCAAAAGTTGCAGTGTTAGCTGCTGTAGAAACGGTGAATCCAAAAATGCCTGAAACTATTGATGCTGACATTCTTAAAAAAATGAATGAGTCAGGAGAAATAAAAAACTGTATAGTAGAAGGGCCTATTTCATTTGATTTAACTATGAATAAAGAATCGGCAGTAATTAAAGGTTACTCAAGTCCTGTTACAGGCGAAGTTGACATACTTATTGCTCCAAATATTACAACAGGAAATTTGTTGAGTAAAGCTTTTATAGAATTAGCAGGGGGCAAAATGGCAGGAATGATTGTTGGAGCAAAAGTTCCTATTGTATTGACATCTAGAGGATCTTCGTCAGAAGAAAAATATTTATCATTGGTATTATCAGCATCTGCTGTTAAATAAATAGAGAACTTTATTAAAAAAGGAGTGAAAATATGAAAAAATTATTAACAGGAAATGAAGCTATTGCTCGGGGCGCTTATGAAGCTGGTGTTATATTTGCATCAGCATATCCAGGAACACCAAGTACTGAAATATTAGAAAATATTGCACTTTATACTAATGATATAACTGCTGAATGGGCACCAAATGAAAAAGTTGCATTAGAAGCGGCTATGGGAGCTTCAATTGCTGGAGCAAGAAGTATTGCAGCTATGAAACATGTTGGTGTAAATGTTGCAGCTGATGCATTGTTCACATTTTCATATACAGGAGTTTATGGCGGAATGGTTTTAGTATCAGCAGATGAACCAGGGCAACATTCATCACAAAATGAACAAGACAACCGTCTTTATGCAAAAGCAGCTAAAGTACCTATGCTTGAACCATCTGATAGCCAAGAATCTAAAGATATGATTAAAGCAGCTTTTGAAATAAGTGAAAAATATGATTCGCCAGTTTTATTTAGAACAACAACAAGAGTTTGCCATTCAAAAGGTATTGTTGAGTGTTCAGAAAGAGAAGACAGAGAAATAATAGAATATGTTAAAAACATAAATAAATATATGACTGTTCCTGCTATAGCAAGAAAATTAAGGGTAAAAGTAGAGGAAAGACAAAAGAAGCTATTGGAATTTTCAAATACAACTAATTTAAATTTCATTGAATTAAACAATACAAAAGTAGGAATTATAACATCTGGAGTTTGTTATAGCTATGCAAAAGAAGTTTTGGGAAATTCTGTTTCATATTTAAAATTAGGATTTACTCAGCCTCTTCCTACAGAAAAAATAAAAGAATTTTGTTTAAAAGTCGAAAAAATATATGTTATTGAAGAAAACGATCCATACATAGAAGAACAAGTTAGAATATTAGGTTTTGACCCATTTGGGAAAAATTTATTCCCTGCATATGGTGAAATGCTCCCAGAAGTTATAAGAAAATATGTTTTGGGTGAAACAATGAAAACTGTTGAATATGAAGAAAAGGAAGTTGTTCCAAGACCTCCTACACTATGTGCAGGATGCCCTCACAGAGGTTTTTATGTAGAACTTGGTAAAAGAAAAAATGTTTATATGTCAGGAGACATAGGTTGTTATTCATTAGCATACACAGAGCCATATAATGCTGTTGATGGAAATATATGCATGGGTGCAAGCATTAGTTCTGGACACGGTGCTCAAAAAGTATTTAACATGAAAAAAGACAATAAAATGAGAGTGGTATCATGTCTTGGAGACTCAACATTTTTCCATACTGGTATAAACTCTCTCATAGATGTTTATTACAATAATTCAAATACTGTTAATGTTATACTTGACAACAGAATAACAGGAATGACAGGTCATCAAGAAAATCCTGGCTCAGGATATACTTTACAAGGGGAAAAAACTAAGGACATAAACATGGAAGCAGTAGTGAGGTCAATAGGTTTTACTAATGTTGTAGTTATAAACCCTAATGATTTAACTGCTGTAAAAAAAGCTCTTGATTGGGCACTTAGTCTTGATGAGCCATCAGTAATAATAACAAGATGGCCATGTGTACTTAAAAAGTTAACTAATGAAGATAAAACTGAATTTAATAATGTATTTACTGATAAATGTTTTGTAGATAAAGAAAAATGTATAGGTTGCAAGGCGTGTATCAGAACTGGATGCCCTGCAATATCTTTCAACAAAAATTTGAAATTATCAACAATAGACAGTACATGCGTAGGTTGTGAGGTATGCAAGCAAGTTTGTCCTGTAAAAGCAATTGGAAAGGTGGAAGCGTAATGACTAAAAATATTTTATTGGTTGGAGTAGGCGGACAAGGAACAATACTTGCTAGTAAATTATTGACAACTGGATTGATGGAAACAGGCTACGATGTGAAGATGAGCGAAATTCACGGTATGAGCCAAAGGGGTGGTTCTGTATCTTCCCAAGTAAGATATGGAGAAAAAGTTGAGTCTCCAGTAATAGAATTAGGCGCTGCGGATATTTTAATATCTTTTGAAAAAATGGAAGCACTAAGATATTTGAATTATATAAAACCTAACGGAAAAGTTGTTGTAAATGATTATGAAATTAATTCTATGCCAATACTTTCAGGAAAAGCGGAATATCCTAAAAATGCAATAGAAATACTTAAAGATAAAGTAAATACCACAGTAATAAATGCATCTGAGGAAGCAGAAAAATTAGGAAATTCAAAAACAATGAACATTATATTGCTTGGAACAATAATTAAAGCCATGAATCTTGAAGAAATAGACTGGGATAAAATCTTAAAAGATAACATAAAAGAAAATTTAGTGGATATTAATTTAAAAGCTTTACAAATTGGAATAAATTTGTTGTAATATGATTATGCTGCATCTTTGGATGCAGCATAATTAAAATAAATATTAAATTAGTTTAGGAGGAAACATGTCATATAAAATTTTAGCTATAAATCCTGGTTCTACTTCTACTAAAATAGCATTATACGAAAATGAACAAGAGATTGTTGTAAAAACATTGGACCATCCTTATGAAATAATTGAAAAATTTGAAAAAACGGTTGACCAATATCATTTTAGAGAAGAGGCTGTTCTTAATTTCTTAAATGAAATTGGTTTTGATATAAAAAATTTGGATGCAGTAGTTGGAAGAGGTGGGATGCTTCCACCTGTAAAATCAGGTGCTTATGAAATAAATGAGTTAATGGTTGATAGGCTAAAAAACAACCCTATATTAGAACATGCTTCAAATCTTGGTGCAATAATAGCGTATGAAATAGCAAATACAATCCAAAAACCATCATATATTTATGATTCAGTAAAAGTTGATGAATTAAATGATGTAGCCAGAATATCAGGAATGCCTATACTTCCAAGACAAAGTACAAGCCATGTTTTGAATTCAAGAGCCATGGCAATGAAAGTGGCGAAAAAATATAACAAAAATTATGAGCATATGAATTTTATTGTTGCTCATATGGGCGGAGGAGTTTCATTAAATGTACAAGAACAGGGAAAAATGGTAGATATGATACCGGATGATGAAGGACCATTTTCTCCTGAAAGATCAGGAAGAGTGCAGCAAAGAGCTCTCATTGATTTGTGTTTTTCAGGAAAATATAGCAAAAAAGAAATAGGAAAAATGCAAAGTGGAAATGGCGGATTAAAAGGATACCTTGGAACTGTTGATGCAAGAGAAGTTGAGAAAATGATAAATGAAGGGAATAAAGAAGCAAAACTTGTTTATGAAGCAATGGCATATCAAATAGCAAAAGGAATCGGAGAACTATCAACAGTTTTAAAAGGGAAAGTTGATGCAATTATTTTAACAGGCGGCATTGCATATTCAAAATTGATGACTGGTATGATAAAAGAAAGAGTTGAATTTATTGCCCCAGTTGAAATTATGCCAGGGGAAAATGAAATGGAATCTCTTGCTCTTGGAACATTAAGAGTTTTAAAGGGCGAAGAACAGGCAAGTGAATATACTGAGGTGGTATATGGTTAATAAAAAAAGATTTTTGTACCTTGCTACAGGCACTATAATGCTTTTGTTTTTGGGGTTATTGTATGCTTGGAGTATATTTGCGGTACATTTTAAAAAAATATACACAGTATGGACCGCTTCTCAATTATCATTTACATTTACAATATCTATGGTATTCTTTTGCACCGGAGGTTTCATCAGCGGAAATTTAAGCAAGAAATTAAAAGTTAATCACATAATAATTATTGCTGCTACGCTTCTGTTTGCAGGATTTTTAGGTTTGTCAAAATTAAATGAACAAATGCCTGAAAAAAATTTAAAAATGCTTTATTTATTTTATGGAGCATTTTGTGGTACAGGTGTTGGTATGGGTTATAATGCTGTCATAGGGATAGTAAATAAATGGTTTCCTGAAAAAGTAGGTTTTTCTTCAGGCATATTGCTCATGGGTTTTGGATTGGGAGGATTGATTCTTGGTAGTATTGTAAATGTATTAGTAAATTATATGGGTCTTGACAAAACATTCTTATTACTTGCAGTTGCAGTATTTCTTGTGCTTTTTTCTGGTTCATTGATTTTAAAAGCTCCTGATACAAAAAATATAAAGGTAAACTTAAATATACCTTGCACTAAATCTAAAAATGATTATACATCAACAGAAATGGTAAAAACGCCTTCATTTTGGAGCTTTTTCTTTTGGGGTATTGCAGTAA
This sequence comes from Firmicutes bacterium UBA6132, assembly GCA_002435835.1. The sequence continues at coordinate 2,962 of DIVM01000096.1, read as the reverse complement.
GTTCTGCTGGTTTACTTGTAATAAGCAGTGCAGCTACAATAGCTTTAACATTTGGAGCACCTGCAGTTTTGGGATTATTGGTGTCAGTGTTTAACGGAATAGGACGGGTTTTATTTGGAGCACTGTATGATAAATTTGGATATGATAAATCAATGCTAATTAATAATATAACACTACTTTTAGCAGGTGTTTCCCTTTGTATGGGCTCATTAAGCAAAAATTTAATTCTTATTTTTGTTGGACTTTTATTGGTTGGAATATGTTATGGGGGGGTACCTTCATTAGTATCTTCAGTTATTCATACCTTCTACGGTGCTAAGAATTATTCTTTGAATTTTAGTATTTCTAATTTTTTGCTTGTTCCAGCTGCATTTATAGGTCCTATGATTTCAAGCTTACTTTTAGAAAAATCAAACGGTAATTATACGACTGTATTTTTCATGATAATTATTTTGGCAATTGCTGCTTTAATTTTAAAAGCATTATTGAAAATCAGCAGTAGAAAACTTGTGATAAATTAATAATTAAAAAAATAAATTATTTCAATAAAAAATGAATCTAAATGCGGAGAGCTTAACTTAGTTTATATTTATAATTTAATTTTATATAACATTATAGGCCAATTTCGTTAAACGAGATTGGCCTATTGCTTAACTAATTAATGCTTATAATAACTATGTTTTAAATAAATTAAAAAAAATATGAAAAATTTTGCTAATTTACTCATAATTTGACCCTTATTGTGAATAATATATAATAACTATTTAAAAAATTAGGGGAGATAATAAAAAATGAACGAATTTGAAAAAATACAAAAAATGTACGAAGAAGGATTTAGATGTATTAGGTATGATGATACAAAAGATGGAGATATGAGTATTTATTTAAAAAATTTTGAATCTGAAGCATCTGAAGCCATGAAAATAAGCGGTTTTGATGAAAAAATGAAAGTAAAAAGTTTTGTCAATAACAATTCTATGAGATAATTAAAACTTTATTATAATACTGCACATATTAAATACTAAATTTATAAAAGTTTAGTATTTTTTGTGTTTTTATTAAAATGTTGACTAAACGGTATAAAATATACTTATTACTAACTAAAGTTAATTTAGCTTTAATTAGGCAATTGTAGTTTTTACGAATGTTAAAAAAAACTTGCTTTTTTTTTCTTTGATGGTACAATATTAACAATATTATTTTTAAGGATGGTCATATGGAATTAAAAAACGAAATTAAAAATAAAAAAAGAATAGTAATTAAAGTGGGAACATCTACACTCACTCACGATACAGGAAGTCTAAATTTAAGAATTATGGATAAACTTGCAATGGTTTTATCGGATATTAAAAATAAAGGTTATGATGTTGTACTTGTAACATCAGGTTCTATTACAGCAGGGGTCGCTAAACTTAGATTAAATGAAAGACCAAAATCCATAAAAGAAAGACAAGCTGCAGCATCAGTTGGACAATGTGAACTCATGTTTGTTTACGATAAACTTTTGTCTCAGTATGGACAAATGGCTTCACAAATACTTTTGACAAGAGATATAACGGACAATGATTTGTTTAGAAATAATATTATAAACACTTTTGAAACTTTGCTTTCTTATGGAGTTATACCTATTGTAAATGAAAATGACACTGTTGCAGTAGATGAACTTGTGTACGGGGACAATGATACTTTGTCAGCCATAACTGCTACATTAATAAATGCAGATAAACTCATTATATTATCAGACATAGACGGATTTTATGATGGAAATCCTCAGAAAAAAATAAATGCAAAATTAATTCCTGTAATAGAAGAAATAACTTTAGATATAGAAAATGCTGCAGGGGATGCGGGAAGCATTGTTGGAACTGGTGGCATGGCTACAAAAATAGCCGCTGCTAAAATAGCTGTAGAAGCGGGAATTGATATGGTCATAACAAATGGTCAAAACCTTGATTTATTATATGATATTTTAGACGGTAAACAAATTGGAACTTTATTTAAAGGAAAGAAGGTACAGATATGAATGAACTCATAACAAAAGGTAAAAAAGCTAAAGCTGCTTCATATGATCTTATGAATATTTCATCTGAAATTAAAAATAATGCATTAAGAAAAATAGCAGAAAATTTAATTAAACACACACAAGAAATAATTGAAAAAAATAAAATAGATATAGAAAATTATAGAAACAATAACATGCCTGAATCGATGGTTGACAGATTAATGCTAAGTGTTGAAAGAATAAAATCAATTGCTGAAGGTGTCAATCAAATTGCAGAACTTGAAGATCCAATAGGTGAAGTATTACAAATGATTAAAAGGCCTAATGGTCTTGTTATAGGAAGAAAAAGAGTTCCTCTTGGTGTAATTGGAATCATATATGAATCACGTCCTAATGTAACTGTAGACGCTGCAGCATTATGCCTTAAATCTTCTAATGCTGTAATGCTTAGAGGTTCTAAGGATGCAATTAATTCTAACAAAGAACTTGTTCGCATAATGAAATTATCATTAAAAGAATCTGGAATTAATGAAGATGCTATTGAACTCATTGAAGATATATCAAGGGAAACTGCTTCAGAATTTATGAAGTTAAATGAATATTTAAATGTATTGATTCCAAGGGGTGGGGCTGGACTCATAAAAACTGCTGTTAAAAATGCTACAGTGCCTGTAATTGAAACTGGAACTGGAAATTGTCATATTTATGTTGATGAGTTTGCAGATTTGGACATGGCTATTAATATTTTATTAAATGCTAAAACTTCAAGAGTGTCCGTGTGTAATGCATGTGAAAGCCTTCTTGTTCATAAGGATATTAAAGATAAATTTTTACAAGAAGCAGTAAAAAAGTTAAAGGAAAAAAGTGTGGAAGTTAGAGGCTGTGATGAAACTATTAAAGTTTGTCCTGATGTAATACCAGCCACAGAAGAAGATTATGGAAGAGAGTTTCTTGATTATA
>DIVM01000201.1 GCA_002435835.1 Firmicutes bacterium UBA6132 | reverse complement strand
TTTCCAGTTTCTTTTCCATGCAGTTATAATAAGAGCAATAAAGAATATTGGAACAGATAAGCTCATTAAAATTTTGGGAGCAGTCCATACACCCTTTAAATATTCCATTTCATAGGCAAGAAATGTCATTACCTGAGGGCTGCTTGTTTCAGGTGCAGGAAACCAAAACATACTAGTAAACAAAGCAAATATTGAAATGAATATTCCAGTTAAGCTTTTCTTAAAAGCAAATAATATAATCGGAATAATAAACAAAGGTCTTATATACCAGCTCAATACATTATGATGTCTAGCAAATGCCCAGTTGAAAAATATATCATTTGTTAAAAATAATATTACAAATATCACTGTAGCGACTGCGAAAATTATTCCCAATATATAATCCATTTTTTTACACATAATTAACCTCCTTAAATTTCTATATGGGTTTTATTCCGTTAAAAATAATGTTAAGCAGTGAATCAACTAGTTTATTAGTATCTTCACTAAAATTTGTATGATTAACACCGTCAAATTTGTTTAGCATGTATTCATTTACTGTTTTATTAAGTGATTGCAACATCATACTTAAAGCTAAGGTATCAATCTTACTACTGACTTCGCCTTTTAATTTTGCATGGTCAACCATTTGAGCAAATAAGATTTCTGATTGTTTTTCTCCTTCTTTAATTACTGCTAACTTTGCAGTTTCATTAATCTCTTTTGAAAATTGTTCCCCTAAAGCAGCATATTGTGGATACTCTTTAGCAAATTCGATACCTTTGATGAACAGTAAACGAATTTGTTCCATTAGAGTTAATGTTTTAAAATGATCTAAAATTATATTAAAAAAACTGATCTTTTTTTCGATCGTTAGAGTCATTATATAGATATATAGGTCAAGTTTGTCTGTAAAGTACTGATAAAAGCTTCCTTTAGCAATATTTGCTTTCTTGCATATTTGATTAATACTAGCTGTGTCATAATTAGCAGAGGAAAACTCATCAATAGTTACTGATATAATTAGGTTTCTTTTGTTCTCCGATAAGTTGAAAAATGCTGGGTTTGGCATTACTTAACCTCCTTTAGTACTTTTATGACCACATAGTCACATGATTAAATTAATTATATGACCATGTGGTCATAATGTCGATATAAAATTTGAAAATAATATCATAGACACCAAATGATAAGTAAAGCATTAAATGTACGCTCACCTAAAGTATAATGGTTCATTACCAATCAAATCGTAAAAATACATTCCAGTTGTCTCGGTTTCATGCTCATTCCCTAAATTGCTTCACAAAGCTACATTTACCTCATCCTTTTAATGAGTATTAGCTTTGAGCAAATCTGTAATATGGTGAATTTTAATGTGAATTATACAACTAACTATTTTCGTTTTCATCATATTTACTATTTATAATTTCTATAGAAGATATGTTGGTGTAATTTTCCGTCCTAAGTCTTTACAATAAACTTTCAAATAAATATCTGTTGCTCATGGGTGCTTTTAAACTTTCCTTTCAATTTACAACACAAGACCTCTATTTCGTACGCATATTTACATAATATATAAATTCTACTTAATAAACCTTACAATATTAAAAATAATGTTACAAACTGGGCTTATAAAATTGTCTATGTAGTAGAGAGATAATTATAATAGAATTACTAACGATTACATGATATAATTAGGCAATATTTTGCATTTAAGAAGTAGCTGGCGAATGTTTTTATTTGATATCGGAGTCAAAAGGTAATGGTGTAGATCTTATAACAGTTATAAGAAAAATATATGTAGAAACCAGTGTAAGAAATAAACCTGCTATTTGCTTCTGGATAATGCGGGGCTATAAATTTGAGGCAAGGATGTTAGATTTTAGTTTAGAGTCATATGATGATTATTATTTGGGTAAGAAGATCTAAAATCTACTGAGACGTTAAATTTATATAAGACTAATTATCAACAAAATTATTAACTGACTATACAAAATTCAATAAATTACAGGCCACATTAATTATATGTAGTCTGTGTACAAATTAAGTAGAACCAATAAGTATATAGAAACATACGCGAGATATGGAAAGGAGAATTAAATATGAACAAGATTACATGTATTTGCTTAGGTGTAAGAAGTATGGAAAAATCGGTAAAGTTTTATAGAGATGAACTTGGATTTGAAACTGATGAGAAAGGGAATAATCCTGATGTAGTATTTTTTAATACACCTGGAACAAAATTTGAACTATTTCCTTTAGTATTATTAGCAAAAGATATTAGTGAAGAAAATACTCCCAAAATAGCAAATGGTTTTGCCGGAATCACATTAGCATATAATGTTGAACACAAAGAAGATGTTAATAAGGTTATTGAATTAGCCAGAAATGCTGGTGCAGAAATTGTTAAAGAACCACAAGATGTCTTTTGGGGCGGATATCATGCGTATTTTGCTGATTTAGATGGTTACTATTGGGAAGTTGCTTGGGGTCCAAACTTTAAATATGATGATAATGGTATGCTTGTTTTTTAACAGGTAAATTCCAATTTATCTAAAAAATTATATGAAATTTAATATGAATAATTTTAAAATATTGCGACGGATAAGTAATTTATTGGGAGATAAATACTATTAATAGTGGGTGGTAATTATATGATTTCATATGAAGTTGAAATAATTAAAGACGGAAGAAGTGTGTATATAACAATACCTTTCAATGCAAAAGAAAATTTTAATAAACCTAAAGGAAGCATTTATATAAAAGGAACTATAAATGACATTTCTTATAGAAATAAATTAATCTCAAAAGGAAATGGCATTCAAATTATACTTATCGATAAGAAATTGCAAAAAATGCTTGGCTACTGTGGTACAAATATGAAAGTTCAATTGACAATTGCAGAAGATAATATTATATCTCATGGTAAAGAAACACAAAATTTAATAGAAAACTGTAAATTTGACGTGATTTCAGCAATTTCAACTCGTAGAAGTATCAGAGAATATACTGAACAAACTATAACAGATGAACAAATAAATACAATTTTAAATGCTGGCTTTTGTGCTCCATCTGCCAAGAATAAGCGTCCTTGGGACTTTATTGTCGTTAAAAATAAAGACCAACTAATGAAGTTAAGTAAAACAAATAATAATGGTAAAATGATACAACATGCAAACTGTTGCATTATAGTTTGTGGAGATAAAGTTTTACAAGGTACAAAAGAATTACTGATTGCTGATTGTTCTGCGAGTACACAAAATATGGTACTTGCATCACATGGTCTGGGGATAGGTGCAGTATGGTGTGGCATCATCCAAAATTCTGATTGGAGAAAACAAATAGTTACACAGTTTAAATTGCCTGAATCAATTATTCCTATATCAGTTATATCATTAGGTTATCCTAAAGAAATTAAAACATCTGAAAATAGATTTGATTTATCAAAGGTACATAATGAAATTTGGTAGTTACAAAATGGCAGGGAATGATACTTAAGACGCAATATTCAAATTTAACGGTGCGACAAGAAGTCGCTGATTTGTAGTGTTTCGTGAGAAACTATGTTAGTTGCTAAACATATCCCTGCTTGAAACTGCATTCCGAGTAATTGGATTGTGGGTTGCATGAGAGTTAAATGCCTAATGTTACTGCTTTACGCAGAAGTGGTACATGGTTAAGGGAAAAATGGAAAGTATAAACTAAAGTTGAACCTTTGTAAGCTTCGTAATTGAAGATAAGCGTACTGCGGAGCAACAAGCTTAATATGGATAGGAAAGATTGACTCGTATTTCAATCGTGCAGTAACCCATATTTATGCACAATTTAGAGCATTAGAAAACATTATTATGTCAAATGAAATTATTAATATAGCAATTGAACGAGCAAAACTGTTAGACATAGATAATTACTATATAGGTGCTGGTTGTATTACACAAACTGTTTGGAATTATCTTTCCAATAATCCTTTAGAGTATGGTATCAAAGATATTGATTTTGTCTATTTTGATGGTAATAATTTAGGCTCTAAGTCTGAAAATATAGTTATTTCAAAAGTAAAGGACCTCTATTCGGATTTAAAAATCGAATTGGATGTAAAAAATCAAGAAGAGTTCATCTATGGTATAAAAGTCAATTTGGTTATACGATTGAACCTTATACATCTCTTGAGACCGCTATAAATACATGGCCAACAACTGCTACATCAATTGGCGTTAGAAAAGAAAAATTATGAATTTAAAGTATATGCTCCATTTGGATTAAATGATTTGTTTGGAAAAATTGTACGATCAAATAAAGCACAAATAAATAAGCAGATTTATGAAAAAAAGGTGTCAAGTTGGTTAAATAAATGGCCAGACTTAAAAATTATTCCATGGGAAAGTTAGTTTTGATAAATTAATTTAATTAATATTTCTCTAATTATACGAAATTATATAATATTACTAAACAATAGTAATTTGTAGAGGAGAATAAATATGGATAGTGTATATGTAAGTTGCCCCGAATTTGAAAATAAACGGTTCAATTTAAGATTTATTTCTATAGATGATTGTGATGACTTGTTAAAAGTATATTCTGATAAAAAAGCAGTTCCCTTATTTAATAGCGATAATTGTGGCGGAGATGATTTTTACTATAATACACTTGAAAGAATGAAGGAGGCTCTTAATTATTGGAAATTCGAATATGACCGAAAAGGTTTTGTAAGATGGTCTATTATAGATACAAAAGATAATACTGTAATTGGAACAATAGAATTATTTCATAGAGAGTCTAAAGATTATTTTAATAATTGTGGGCTTCTCCGTTTAGATTTGAGAAGTGATTATGAAACAAAAGCCAATATAATAGATATTTTAAAATTAATTATTGATAAAACTTATCAATT
>DIVM01000378.1 GCA_002435835.1 Firmicutes bacterium UBA6132 | reverse complement strand
ACTGTCATATATGACAGTTATTTTTTATATAAATTATTCTTTTTTGCATAGAAATAACAGATACTATAGCAATTACTAAAGCAAAATTGTTATATGTGGTTTTTAAAAAATTGTTAAGGATAGAACAAAAACTGATTTGTTGAATATAATATAGCAATATACTTATAAGATAAAAGTAGAATCTTTTATGCGAAGATATTACAGTAAAAAAAGAAAACTTAAAAAAGAAAACTTAAAAAAATATAACTTGACAAATTGATAGTTTATAGCATAAAATATTGACTAATGAGCAGGCGATGTGCTAAGGCGCGTGGGGCTGGGTCTCTTATGAGACAGTGGATGATATTCAATCCATGGGACATTTCGGAAACGGATGTCTCATGGATTTTTTTATATATAAAATTAATAATATTACAAGGAAAGGTATTTTTATGGAAAAAAACAATTTTAAAAAGGTGCAACAAGTTCTCTTTATCATTTTGATAGCCAATTTGCTCGTGGCTGTATTAAAAATTGTTATAGGTTCAATTATTAAAAGTGCAAGTATGACTGCGGATGGGTTTCATTCGCTTTCAGATGGATCATCAAACGTAGTGGGTTTAATCGGCATTCAACTTGCTTCTAAACCTAAGGATAAAGACCATCCATATGGTCATTACAAATTTGAAACTCTATCAGGTTTATTCATATCCGCCATGCTGTTTCTTGTTGGAGGTAAGGTTATTGTAAGCGCAATTGATAGATTTAAAAATCCTTTAATACCTGATATAACAATAGAAAGCCTTATCATATTAATTGTTACTTTATTTATCAATATATTTGTATCTGCTATTGAATATAAAAAGGGAAAAGAACTCAAAAGCCAAATACTTATTTCAGACTCAATGCATACAAGAAGTGATATTTATGTATCCATAGGTGTTTTTGTAACGCTAGTAAGTGTAAAATTAGGACTTCCACCTATAGTCGACCCAATTGTATCATTAGTAGTATCAGGTTTTATTATACATGCCGCATATGAAATTTTTAGGGAAAACAGTGATGTACTTATTGACAGGTCTGCTGTAGATACAGAAGTAATAAGAAATATTGTGATGAATTTTGAAGATGTTAAAGACACTCATAATATAAGAAGCAGAGGGAGCATAACTAATCTATATATTGACTTACACATTTTGGTGGATTCAAAATTGAGCATTGAAAAATCTCATAATTTAGTTCATGATATAGAAGAAGATATTAAAGTAAAAGTTAGTGAAAACGCACAAGTAATAGCCCATGTCGAACCTTATAAAGAAATCAATTCTGAAAAATCAATAATATATTAGGGCTTAGGTTATAAGTAATAAAAACGATTATATAAAAAAATGGATCTGCACTATTTGCAAATCCATTTTTTTTGATGTATATTATTATATTATTATTTGTGTAATATTGGAGAAATTCTTTTATAAACTAATAATGTTATAGCTGCTACCACTATTCCTTTTAAAAGGTTAAACGGAACTACTGCATATAATACTAATGTTTTTAAATCAACTATATTTTTATTTAAAGCATTTCCCATTCCTACAAATGCATCTATAGGAGCGCCATAAATAGTTGCATATACTGGAAGTAAAACATAATAATTTAATAATGAACCTACTGTTGCTAACATAAATGTTCCTACTATCATTCCTATAAGTGCATTTTTTACTGATTTTTTATTTCTATAAATTAATCCTGCTGGAACTATGAAAGAACACCCAACTATAAAGTTAGCAAGTTCTCCAATACCACCAGTATCAGTTCCGTTTAAAACAAAGTTTAGTAAAATTTTCATGAATTCAATTGTTATACCTGCAATAGGTCCTAATGCAAATGTTCCAATTAATACTGGCACTTCACTAAAATCTAATTGATAAAAATTTGGGGCAAACCATAGTGGAATGTCTACTAACATTAATAATGTTGCTATTGCTGATAATACCGCAATTTTTGTTAGCGTCTTAACGCTACTTCTTTGTTTAACTATTACTTCACTTTTCATAATATATCCTCCTAAGATAATAAAGATTATCAGGGGCATAATAAAAGCCTCTGAAATCTTCAGAGGCGTAACTTCGATAGAGACTTTTTTGCTCACAAAATATGTAAGTAATCAAGTAATCTCTTCTACCATCCAGACTGTACTGTCGGTATTGGAATTTCACCAATTCAACCTTTCGGCTCGCGGACTATAACCGCCGGTCGGGAATTTAACCCTGCCCTGAAGATGTTTACAATATTATTATAGCACTATTTTCATATTTGTAAAGTATTATTTATAAAATATTGAGAAAAAATTAACATAGTTATAATTCTTATAATGATTCATAAAATTAAATGTTAAAAATCATATTAAATAAAAATATTTCATATAAAAAATTATCATATTTTTATTTATGATTAATAATATAGAATAAGGACAAGTGTTAGCGGGGGGGATGAAAATGAAATGAACACGGTATTAAAACTTTTAAACATGAATGTAAGAAACATTTTAATAAATCATTTAAAATTTTTTGATAATAAAATATATGAAATAAGATTAAGAATTAATAATCCCGTTTTTGTTAAAAGCGTATATGGGGATTATTTCTTAAACATTAAAGACATGTCAAAAAACTATAATGATGATTATTACAAAATAAGAAAAAAAGACGTGGATGAAACTGTGACAAGCTTAACTTTAAATTCAATCCATGCATTTGAAAAAGAAATAAAAAACGGATATATAACTATTGAAGGTGGGCATAGGGTAGGCATTGGTGGAGACTGTATTTACGATGGTGATAATTTTAAAGGATTTAAAAATATTACTTCATTAAATATTAGGATAGCAAAAGAATTTAGAAACTGTTCATTAAATTATTTAAAAAATATTATAGGTTTAAATCAAAAAGTTTATAACACTCTTATTATAGGTCCTCCCATGTCTGGTAAAACAACATTAATTAGGGATATATCAGCTCATATAAGTGATGGAATGGACAAGTTAAATTTCAAAGGTTCAGATGTTACTGTAATAGATGAAAGAGGAGAAATTTCTGCTGTGTATAATGGAATACCTCAAATGTATTTAGGTCGTAGAACAGATATTTTAGCTTATTGTATGAAAAAAGAAGGGTTTTTCATGAGTATAAGATCACTTTCACCAGGTGTTATAATTTGTGACGAATTAGGATCTAAGGAAGACTTTGAAATAATACAGTATGCTTTAAAAAGTGGTGTGTATGTAATTGCAACTGCACACGGATATGATTTAAATGATGTAAGAAAAAATATTTATTTAAAAAATATGATTGAAAGCAATTTTTTTGAAAGGGCTATTATTTTAAAAAGCAGCAAAACTCCATCATTAGTTAAAGAAATAATAGATATACCAAGAAATAAGGTGATTTGTGATGATGCTTCTTAAAACATTTTTATTTATCCTTATTATAATAACAATAAAATTTATATTTATGTACGTCATAGATATAGGGGATATAAAGATTAGAAAAATGAAAGAATTAATTGATTTTACAGATTATTTGAAATTATATTCCTGTGATATGAAAATGCCTTTTGAAGAAATATTATTAAAATATGATTTTAAAAGTGAAGATGTAAAAAAAATATGTTATGAAATGTTTAATAATTTGAAAACATATTTTTTTGAAAATGAAACTGAACATGAAAAAAAAGATTTAAATGAAACAATTAAAGAATTAATTATGACTCCAAGAGACTTTAACTATATTTTTACAGAAATAATTGATTATTATGGAAATTCATATTCTGATGTTTTAGACAAAAAAATGGACATGACAATAAGAGAAATGCAAAAGAAATTATATGAATTTGAATTATCTCATAAAGAGAAAAAAAATCTATATAACAGGATTTCATTGTTAGTTGGATGCCTTACTGCAGTGATATTAATTTAGGAGGGATTATGGATATTGATTTAATTTTTAAAATTGGTGCAATCGGTATAATAGTTGCAGTTTTTAATCAAATATTATCTAAATCAGGAAGAGACGAGCAGTCCATGTTCGTTACTTTAGCTGGTGTAATAGTAGTAATGGCTTTAATAGTAAACATGATGAACGATTTGTTCATGGAAGTAAAATCAATTTTTAACTTATATTAATTTTTTCACAGATTTAAATGATTCAATAATTAAGATGAAAGGAAATATTATGATACTTGCTAAAATAATATTCATTGCAGTAATTACATTAATATTAAGTATAACTGTTTCAAAATTTAATGCAGAATTTAAAGTTTACTTATCAGTTATATTCGGTATTTTAGTCATGTTTATGCTTCTTGATGAATTGAAAGGATATTTTAATGAATTAGTAAGCGTTTATAATAAATATGACATTAAGATTGAAAACTTTTCCATAATTTTAAAAATTGTAGGTATTGCTTATATTTGTGATTTTATATCCTTGCTTTGTAAAGATTTGAATTATGAATCCATAGGTAAAAAAGTGGAAATTGCAGGTAAATTAATAATTCTTATTTATTCTGTTGATGTGATAAAAATATTCTTAGATCAAATATTACTTTTAGCAAACGGGTGATTAGATGAAATGTAAAATAATTTTACTTTTGATGATAATGCTGCTCTTTGGATCAACTAAAGTTTATGCAGAACAACCAAATACAATAAATGATGCCATAGAACAAATGGATACAAATGATTTGCAAAAGTACATGAATAATAACAGTTCATATTTCAAAGACAAAAATATTAATATAAAAACACTTATAGAAAATGCTTTTAAAGGGAGGCTTGATATTGATTTAAAAGATTATTTAATTTTTCAATTAAATGAAGAAAGAGATTTTTTCGGAGAAATTTTAAAAACCTGTATACACGTTCTGGTCATTTGCATGCTTTTAACTATAATAAACTATTTTTCAGATGAGTTAGGCAAACAGAGCGTATCAGATATAGTGATTTTATTCTCAGTAATGATAGTTTTTACCATTATATTGAAAGACGTTTTGAATATAAAAAATATAATGCAGCAGGATTTTATTAAATATAAAATAGTTACTGAGGAAATAAATGGTTTGTTTTTAGCAGCAATGCTGACATTTGGGAAACTAAGTTTATTACAGTTTTTTCAAACATCATTAAATTATACCATTGGAATTACTACAAAGCTTATTTATAACTTTGCAGATATAATGACTTTTTTAATGATAGCATTGATATTAATAAATAACACCAGCAAACTGTTTAACGCAAAATTATTTTATGATTTTTCTAAAAAAGGAACTTTATTAATTTTGTCAGGATATATCACTATTGTTGTCATAATTTTTTCTTTACAAGGATATATATTATACAAGACAGATAATATATTCATTAGTTCTATAAAAGCTTTATCTCCTTCAGCTATACCAGTTGTTGGAAAAGCTGTAACAAGCTTTTTTGGTGTTTTTCTAAAAAGTGTCCTTATGATAAAGGATGTGTTAGGTATTATTGTAATATTATTTATATTATCAGCATTTGGCGGATCGCTTATTAAAATATTAATTGTTTTAATGATGTATAAATTAACATCAATATTAATAGAGCCGTTTAATGAAAAAATATCAAAGTTCATTTATGAAATGGCTGACATATTTTATATATATTTAATATGTATGATAACACCTATAATAATAGTAACAGTATACTATTCGATTTTACTAAATTATATGAATAACATATTTGGGTAGATTATGAAAAATACAATAATAAACATACTAATTTTTATATTGATGTTCAATATTATAATGATTATTTTTCCAGATGGTAAAACACAGCGTTTTACAAAGCTGACTGTTAAAATATTTATTATGATATACATCATAAATAATATATTTTTAAGTTCAAACATAAAATTTGACAGTTTTTTAAATGACATTCCAGAACAAAATATTTCATATGAAAGAGAAATAAACTTAGAAAGTATCAATAATGAATATATTGATATGATAAATAATGATATTTATAACGGAGAGGACGTGGTTAAAAATATTGTGCTCAATTTTGATGAAAACTTAAATATTAATGCTGTGGTCACTTTAAATAAAGTATTGGACATAAGTGACACAGATGAATTAAAAAATGAATTAGCAAGTATATTTGACATAAGTGCAGAAAGCATAGAAATTGATTAATGATATGAAATAAACCAAGGAGGTCATATGCTTGAAAAAAACAATATTTTTAAAATTTTTAAAGAAAACAAAAAATTGGTGTATGCGGTAAATATTTTAATAATATTAGTAGCCATCTCCGTATTATTAAAATTTGATACTTCAAAATTTTCCAATGATACTTCTAAAAGTTCTTCTTTAATACCACAGAAAAATGTAACACAAACAGATGAATATGTTTATTCATTAGAAAAAAGAGTGGAAGGGATTTTAAGCAAAATTGAGGGGGTAACTTCCATCGATGTAATGCTATATACAAAGAATACTCCTCAACTTGAACCTGTTTATGATGAAAACACATCAAATGAAACTGATGTTGAAACAGGCAGCGATGGAATAAAAAGAGAAGTTAAAAGAGATACTAAACAAAACAAAGTAATATTGGGCAGCGGTGAAGAAGTAGTAGAGAAATATTATAAATATCCAGAAATATCCGGTGTATTAATAGTAGTAAACTACTCCGGACAACAGGATATAAAAACAATTTTAATGAATTCAGTAAAAACTTTACTGAATATAAAAATTAATGATATAGAAATAGTAAGAGCCAATGGCTAACAAAATAAAAAAACTTATAGGTGAAATAGGGGGTACAAAATGATTTTAAAAAAAGAAACTTTAGTATTTTTAACATCTTTGGCAATAATATTTATAATAGGTTATGTTAACCTGACAATGGGGCCAAAGGATGAATTTAATCCAGATGAATACGGTCAAATGCAAGAAGAAATTAACAGTGAAGAAGCTTCAGTAGAATTAGTTGAAACTAATGATGAAACAAACCCATCGGACACAACAGAAACAACTGATGAAACACAAACAGCTGATTCAACTAAAGAAGTAGCTGGTGTTTCTTCTGATGACAAATCTATTTCTGAAATTTTAGGTGACATTACAGATATAACTGATATTGCAGCATTAAACGGCACTGAAGAAGAAACTGATACAGACAAATCTTCATCAGATACTGGAAAAGAATCTGATGTTGCAGGTACAAATTCTGAACAATTAAATATTAGCTTTTCTAACTTTAAATTAAGTAAAGAAAAAAGCAATATGGATATAGTTGATCAGCTTGAAACAAATTTAAGTAACGGATTAATTTCTGAAAATACTAAAAAACAATTTGAAGATTTATTATTAAATAAAAACAATTATATTAAAAAAGAACAAAGTATTGAGTTAATGCTCCAAACTAAAGGATATGATGAATCAATAGTTGTAGTTGATGAAAATATGATTAAAGTTATAACTAATGACAAAATCGAACAAGCGGATGCAACTAAAATATTAGATATAGTGGTATCAGAAACAAGCTATGACCCATCTCAAATAAAAATTGTGAAATTTGATAATATTGATTTGTAAAATATTACAACTTCTGATATAATTAGTCATACTTAGGGAGGTGCTTCGATGGAAAATGAAATTTTTGAAAATGGCCAAGTAAAAATATCTGACGATGTTGTAATGATTATTGCCGGTATTGCAACTAGCACAGTTAAAGGTGTTTCTACTGCTCGTACTGGCGTAGCAGAAGGCATTTCAAACCTTTTTTCTAAAAATAACTATTCTAAAGGAATTAAGGTAGAAATAAATGAAAGTACAGTTGTATTAGATATTTTTGTTAATGTTGAATATGGTTACAAAATTAATGAAGTAGCCAGAGAAGTTCAAGCAGCTGTTAAAAAAGAAATCGAAACTATGACAGATTTAACGGTAGCAAGTGTTAATGTACATGTATTAAACATTGTAACAGAAAAAGAAAAAGCAGAAAAAACAATAGATACTGAAATAGAGTAATAATTAAAAATCATAGACCTAAGAATATAGATTGACAATACTCCATTGTCAATCTATACTTAGTTTTACAGAAATTTTAGCTTAATTGATTAGAAAATATACGGAGGAAAAATGAACAGAAAAGAAACTAGGGAAGAAGCAGTAAAAATTGTATATAGTATGGATGTAAACAAAGAATTTGATAAACAACTTTTAAGCAACTACATCTCGCATTTTGAATTAGAAAATTTAGATCAAGTTTACTTTACTAAAACAATTTATGATTTAATAGACAATATAGAAGAAATAGATAATTATATAACTGAAAATTCAAAGGATTGGAAAATTAACAGAATTGCAAAAGTAGATCTTGCAATACTTAGAGTTGCCTTATCTGAAATTTTATACAATGATTCCGTACCAAATAATGTAGCTATAAACGAAGCTGTTGAAATTTGCAAAAAATATTCAAAAGATGATTCTCATAAATTCATCAATGGAATATTAGGTACTGTTTTAAGGGAAATACAAAAATGAAGCATTATATAATAGGAGTTGATACAAGTGCATATACAACTTCAATTGCTATTGTAGATCAACAAATTAATGAAATAATATATGATGAAAGAAAAGTTTTAATAGTACCACAGGGTCAAAAGGGGTTAAGACAACAGGAAGCAGTTTTTCAGCATCTTCAAAATTTTAATGAACTATATAATAATATAAATATAGATTTTAATGAAGTAAAAACTGTATCTGTAAGTTCAAGGCCAAGAAATGTTGAAGGTTCTTATATGCCTGTTTTTACTGTTGGACAAAATTATGGAAAAATCATAGCAAAAACATTGAATTCTGAATATGTGGAATATTCACATCAAGAAAACCATATAGCAGCGTCTTTAATAGAAAATGAAAATTATAAATACTTAAATGAAAATATTCTCGCAATACACATTTCAGGTGGGACAACTGAATTTTTATATGTTAATAAGTCAAATGTTGGTTATGAAGCTGAAATTATAGGTGGAAGTAAAGATATAACATTTGGTCAGTTAATTGATAGAATTGGAACTGAAATGGGTTTTAATTTTCCATGTGGTCTTTATATGGAAAAATATATAGAAAATGATAATGATAATTCTACTATATCCAATATAAAACTTCCTAAAATAAGTGGAGAAACATTCATTAATTTGTCTGGAATGGAAAACTATTATAAAAATTTATTAAATACAAAAAAGTACAATAATAAAACTATAATCAGCTCTTTATTTAAATATGTTTCAACATGCATAGTTGAAATAATTAATAATTTAAAATTAAGTTATTCTTTTAATTCAATCATTATAGCAGGCGGAGTTGCATCAAATAATATAATTAGAAATGATGTAAATAATATGCTTAAAAAAAATTATAATGTAATTTTTTCAGCAAAAGAAAATTCTTCAGATAATGCTGTAGGAGTTGCCTACATGCCTATTATAGACAGGTGGTATAATGAAATTAAAACCTATTAAAGTTTCCGCTCTTAACCAATTCATAAAAAAATATCTCATGAGCAATGCAATCCTTAATAATCTTCGAGTAGAAGGAGAAATAACTAATTTAAGAAAATCAAAAACTGGTTACACATATTTTACTTTAAATGATGAAAGTTCAAGTATAAATTGTGTTTGTTTTTTTGATGAAAATATTTCTAAAGATGGGGATAAAATCATTGTTGAAGGTGAACTATCTGTTTATGAAGTAAAGGGTAGCTATCAAATAAATGTAAGGAATATAGAAAGATTAGGAATGGGTAAAATACTTTCTGACCTGAAAACTTTAATAGATAAACTAAAACTTGAAGGTATGTTTGAAAAAAACAATAAAATTCCGCTATATCCAGGAAAAATTGGCATAGTAACATCTAAATCTGGCGCTGCAATAAAAGATATTTTAAAAACTTTTGAATCTGTACATGCAAACTTTGAAATAATAATTTATAACGCTTTAGTACAGGGCGAAAAATCAAAACAAAATATAATAGACGGCATTCATTATTTTAATGAAAATAAAGCAGATGTAATTTTAATATCAAGGGGCGGGGGAAGTTTTGAGGATTTAAATATATTTAATGATATTAAATTAGCTGAAGAAATATATAAATCAAAAGTTGCTATAATAACGGGCATAGGACATGAAATAGACAGAACACTAGCTGATTTAGTAGCTGATGAATTCTGCCACACTCCAACTGCTGCTGCAGAACGTATTATTTACGGCTACCGAGATATTGAAATTAAACTTAATAATTTAAAAAACAGTTTAAATTCTGAAACAAGAAATTATTTAAATTATAAATCATCAGAGTTAAAAGCTAACAAATATATATTAAAAAGCAATTTACCTTTAGAAAAAATATACAAATTAAAACAAAAGGTCGAAAATTATAAGTTCATAATAAAAGAACAATCAAATAAAAAATTAAATGAATTTAATTTTCAACTTGAATTATTAAACGAAAAATTGAAAAGCAACAATTATAATATAAATTTATCAAAAGGTTTTTCAATAGTATTAGATGAAAATGGAAAAGTAATAAACCATATATCACAAGTAAAAGAAAAAGATATTTTAGAAATTTTGTTTAAAGATTTTAAAGTAAAAGCACAAACTTTAAGTATAAAGAGGTCAATTGATGATGGAAAATATTGAAATTAACTATGATAACTTTGAAATTGCATTTGATGAATTAAAAAATATAGTAAAAAAATTTGAAAATAATGAAATAACTATAGATGAATTAATAAATAATTATGAACAGGGTATGAAGGCATATTCCTATTGTATGAAAAAACTTGAAGATACACAAAAGAAAATTAAGGTTATAGAAGCTAACTATGAATAATCACTGAATAAATTCAGTTTATAAAAATACATGCAATTTTTAAACCAATTCTGTTTTTGGAATTAGTTTTAATATAAATGTATATTTTTTATAATTATTTAAATTAATAATTGATATTTATAAACGCTCATGTTATAATATTAATAAAATTATTAATATTTAAATAATATTTGCTTTTATTTAGAATAAATATGTAGCAATATATGGAAGGTAAAAGGTAACATAAAACAATGGAACAAAGGTTGGATGTTTTTTTATTTTTAAAGGGTTTTGCAGAAAGTAGAGAAAAAGCAAAACAATTAATTGTAAATGACTCTGTTTATGTAAATAATAATTTAATAAACAAACCTTCTGCAAAAGTATCTGATGATTGTATAATTATCATAAACAATAAAAATAAATATGTGGGCAGAGGAGCAATTAAATTAGAAAAGGCTATAGAGTATTTCAATTTAAATGTTCAAAACAAAATTTGTACTGATATAGGTGCATCTACTGGTGGATTTACAGAATGTCTTTTGCTTCATGGTGCTAGTAAAGTATATGCCGTTGATGTTGGCCACGATCAGTTGCACCACAGTTTAAAAGATAATGAAAAAGTGATTAATCTTGAAGGAATAAATTTTAGATATGTTGACACAGAAATTTTTAAAGAAAAAATCGATATAGTAACAGTTGATGTATCCTTCATTTCTTTAATTATTCTTATGTCTAAAATTGTCGAAATTAGTCATGAAACTTCAGATATTGTATTATTAATCAAACCACAATTTGAAGCTGGTAAAAACAATATAGGAAAAAACGGAATAGTTAAAGATAAAAAAATACATTTTACAGTATTAAATAATATTAACGAATACTGCTTGTCTAACAATTTATTTATTAATAATATTACATTTTCCCCTGTAAAAGGCGGAAATGGAAATATAGAATATCTTGCTCATTTAAAAAAAGGGAAAAAAGAAAAAATTGAGAATAATATATTCAAAAGCTTAATAAATGAAGCTTTTGAATCATTATAAATTATGAGGTGACCAATGAAAAAGTATACAAGACAATCTAAAATTTTAGAATTGATTTCAAAAAAAGAAGTTGAAACACAAGAGGACTTAGCTGAAGGTTTAAAAGCTATGGGAATTGATGTAACTCAAGCTACTATATCAAGAGATATTAAAGAATTAAGATTAGTAAAAGTTATGTCAAAAAATGGAAAATATAAATATGCTACCATAGGGCAAAGTCAAGAGGGTATAACTGACAGATTGAACAAAATATTTGAAAACTCTGTAGTTTCAATAGATGCTGCAGTAAATTTAATTATAATAAGAACTATACCAGGTGCTGCACAAATTTGCGCATCAGCTATTGACTACATGGGGTTAGATGATATTGCTGGAACATTAGCAGGTGATGACACAGTATTTGTAGCTATAAAATCTTTAGAATCAGTAGATTATGTATTGCAAGAATTTAAAAAAAGTATTAGATAAAAGGTGATAAAATGCTTTTAAACCTAAATATTAGCAACTTCGCTGTATTTGAAAAAGAATCCATCACATTTGATAGTGGATTTAATGTTTTTACAGGTGAAACAGGATCCGGAAAATCAATTTTAATTGAAGCACTATTAATTATACTAGGAGAAAGAGCATCAAAGGATTTAATAAGAAAAGGGAAAAAAAGCGCTCTTATAGAAGCTATTTTTGATATATCTCACAATATAAAACTTAATGAATTTTTGGTGTCAAATAATATTTCTATCGATGAAGGTGATTTTTTAATTGTTACAAGAGAAATTCTACAAAGTGGAAAAAGCATTAATAAAATAAATTCAAGAACTGTTCCTTTAAATATATTAAAAGAAATAGGAAGTTATTTAATAGACGTATACGGTCAATTTGGCCATGAAAGTTTATTTAAAAAAGAAAATCACATTAAGTTATTAGATAGCTTAGTATTAAAAGAATTAGGTCCTTTACTTGATGAGTATTTAATTTTATATAAAGACTACAATAAAAAATGTATTGAAATTGATTATTTCGAGAAAAAATTAATTAATAAAGATTTGAAAATTGAGCAGCTATCATATGAACTTTCAGAAATTGATGATTCTAATTTAGAAGAATCTGAAGAAGAAAATTTATTAAAAGAAATAAAAAAGTTATCCTTTGTGCAGGATGAGAAAAATTCTTTAAGTGAAATAAACAACATAATAAGCCATAACAACAATTCTGTTATAAATAATCTGAACAGCGTTTATAGCTTATTAAATAAAATAAAAAGTTATGATGAGAATATAAATCAGTTTCTTACAAAACTTGAATTAATATTAGAAGAAATGCAAGATTTTGTTTATGAAACTATTGATTATTCTGACAACCTTGATATAAATGAAGAACAACTTAATTTAGTAGAAAAAAGAGTTTCATTAATAAATAGATTAAAAAGAAAATATGGGTTTTCTATTGAAAAAATTTTAGAATATAGGGATACTATTTGTAAAGAGTTACAAATACTCAAAGAAGCAGAATCTAATTTGCTAATTCTAAAAAAAGATCAAAAGCAATTATTTAATAAAATTTCTGTTTTAGCTAATAATATATCTGTTATTAGAAAAAAAGCAGCTAATTATTTGCAAGAAGCAATTTTAATAGAATTAAATGATTTAAACATGAAAAATATTTTATTTAAAGTTAATATTACAAAAAAAACAGACTTTTCTTTCGATGGTTTAGATTCTGTTGAATTTTTAATAGCTACTAATGCAGGAAGTGATTTAAATTCAGTACAAAAAGTTGTATCTGGTGGAGAAGCTTCAAGAATTATGTTAGCATTCAAAAAATTATGTTCTGATATTGATTTAATAGATACATTGGTATTTGATGAAATAGATACAGGAATTAGCGGTAAAACAGCGCAAATGGCAGGGATTAAAATGAAATATATTTCATTAAATCATCAAGTTATATGTGTTACTCATTCTCCTCAAATAGCTTCTATTTCAAAAAATCATTTTTATATAGAAAAAAAAGTTGTGGAAAATAATACTTATAGTACTGTAAAAAAATTAAGCGATGATAATAAAGTTCATGAAATAGCAAGGCTTTTAAGCGGAATGAAAATAACGGAAAAATCACTAAGTAACGCTAAGGAATTAATAGATATTAGCAATAATATCAATAATATTTAAGTATAAAAACAGTTTAACATGGTAAAAGTAAGAGTAAAACTTTAAAGGGAGATTATGATGCATAATTACGCTAAAAGAGTTTTGCTCTTCATTTTTTTTATGGCAATAGTTTTTACTGCTGTATTATACGGATTTGATTTAAAAACTAATCCATATATTTTAAATAAATTTGGTGATCAGAACACAGATTTAGAAAAAAAATACGTCATGGTAGGTGGTCAAACAATTGGCGTAGAATTAAAAACTGAAGGTGTTTTAGTTGTGGGATTAGCGGATATAGTCAATGATGACAAAGTATCAACATCTCCTGCTAAAATATCTGGAATACAAATTGGTGATAAAATTTTAAGCATCGATACAATTTCAGTAAAATCAACTGAAGATATTTTAAGTTATACTGAAGAATACGGTATAAAGCCCTATGATTTAAAAGTAGAAAGGGATGGTATTATATCAAACTATTCAATAACACCTGTTCAAATGTATAATAGTAATGAAATAAAATTTGGATTTTGGGCAAGGGATGATATAGCAGGTATAGGTACAGTAACCTTTATAGATCCTGAAACAGGAAAATTTAGTGCTATAGGACATGGAATTTCAGATGCTGATACAGGTGATTTAATCGATATAGAAACAGGTGTTATTTCTAAAGCTAATATTACAAATATTAAACTTGGCAAAAAAGGAGAACCTGGTGAAATCATTGGTTATATTTTAAAAGATGAAGAAAATTTAGGAACAGTAAATGATAATACTGATTTCGGTATTTATGGAAATATTAATGAGTATGGTTTAAAATATTTTAAAAATGATTTAATAGAAGTTGGAAACAGAGAAGATATCAGTATAGGTCCTGCACAAATATATTCTTGTGTAAATAGTGAAATTAAAAAATATGATATAGAAATTACAAAATTATTTTTTCAAAGTAGACCGGACCAAAAAAGTTTTGTTATAAAAATAGTTGATGATGAATTACTACAATTAACAAATGGAATTATTCAAGGTATGAGCGGTTGTCCTGTTATACAAAATGGTAAAATAGTGGGAGCTATAACACATGTATTTATGAATGATCCAACTAAAGGATATGGAATTTATATTGAATGGCTATTTAATGAAATTAATAATAGCGAAAGATCACAATTATAATTTATAAAATACTATGCTTCATGAATCGCTTCATTTAAGTGATTTTATGAAGCAATATTCTTTTTACTCTAATATATTCTTTAATTACATAATTAAAATTTAAAAAAATAATAAAATTTTGAATAAAAAGAAGGAATTACTAAATATTTTGCGTATATTTTAATATATTCAGAATATATATATAATATAAACGCATTAATTGTATTAATATAAAATATTTCAAAAATTTTTAAAAAAATTAATAAAAAAAAAAGGAATTTTAAAATATTATGCGTATATTGTATAAGTAAGAATATTTTAATAGGGGGATTAAAATGCAAAAAAAGGTAAAAATCGTTATAGCTGATGACAATAAAGAATTTAGATTAATTTTAAAAGATTTTTTAGCAAGTAAAAATTGTTTTGATATTGTTGATATGGCTGATGATGGAATTAAAGCTTTAGAAGCTGTGGAAAGATGCGAACCTGATATTTTAATATTAGATATAATAATGCCACATCTTGACGGTTTGGGAGTTTTAGAGAAATTACAAAAAAAGGAACTTAAAAAATATCCTAAAGTAATTATATTATCAGCAGTAGGTCATGATAAAGTAACTCAAAGAGCAATAAACATGGGTGTTGATTATTACATAGTTAAACCGTTTAACTTTGAATCTTTTGCAGACAGACTTTTACAAATATCAGAATTTGAAACATCAAAAGTTCAAAATAAAAATAAAGAAGTAGTATATAATGAAAAAATAAATGCTGAAGTTAGCCTAGAAGTAAAAATAACTGAAATATTGCATGAAGTGGGGGTTCCTGCACATATTAAAGGTTATCAATATTTAAGAACTTCAATAATAGATGTAGTAAACAATATAGAATTATTAGGGGCAATTACAAAAGAATTATATCCAATGATTGCTCAAAAATATGGAACAACACCAAGCAGAGTTGAAAGAGCAATAAGACATGCAATTGAAGTTGCTTGGACAAGGGGTAAAATTGAAACTATAAACAATATATTTGGCTATACTATTCAAAACAATAAGGGCAAACCTACAAATTCTGAATTTATAGCTATGATTTCTGATAAATTAAGATTAGAACAAAAAGTATCATAGAGATTATATTGAGCCAGATATGGCTCTTTTTTTGTTTGAATATAAATGCCTTGACAACTTAATAAAAAGTGATATTATTACTATTGAAAACCAACAAGCTTTTATGAGGAGGAAATTTTGAACAAAGAATTTACAGTTAAAAGCGAAAAAATATTTGAAGGTAAAATAGTTAATTTACGTGTTGATACAGTAGAACTTGAAAATCAAAAATATGCTAAAAGAGAAATCGTAGATCATAAAAGTGCATCTGCTGTTATCGCAATAAGTGATAAAGAGGAAATAATTCTTGTAAAACAATATAGGAAAGCTGTTGAAGATTATTTATATGAAATACCTGCAGGATTAATGAATGTTTCAGAAGACCCCATGGAATGTGCTATTAGAGAATTAAAAGAAGAAACAGGTTATGAAACAGCGAATATAAAAAAAGTATATGAATTTTATTCTTCACCTGGTTTTACAAACGAAAAAGTTTTTTTATATAAGGCAGAAGGATTAACATCAGGTCAAACAAAATTTGATGAAGATGAAAATATAGAAATAATGCATGTAACCAAAGAACAGATAAAACAAATGTTAGATAACGGATCAATAACAGATAGTAAAACAATAATAGGAATTTTATATTGGTTAAATAACTAATTCAAATAGTAATTAAATCTCTTAGCAAGCATATTATTAAATATAGCGGTTAGGAGGTTTTTTTATGAATAAATCGTTTAAAAAATTAGTGTATTCAGAACATAAAAAATTAATATTTTTATTAATAATTATGATGTCAGCACTAATTTTATCAGCTTTTATTTATGTCTTATTAGGTCAAAAAAATATAATCGCAATAGATTATCAAAATATTAGGCAATTAAATTTAAGTTCAATTTTTTTAAAAATGATAAAACGTAATATTACATATTTTATTATATTAATTGTTTTAACAATAATTGGACAAAGTGCACTTATTAATAGCTTTTTTGGATTTTTTTCATTATATTATGGATTATCAGTATTATATCTTTTTAAAATTATGGAAACAGATAAAATGTATTTAGTGCTTACTTTTTTAGATTATTTTATATTTTATCCTCTTTTATTTTATTTTACTTTTGTATCGAGTTCTATTTCTAAGTATACAAAAAAGACAAAAAAAATAGAGACTATTTCACATAAATTTGATATAATACTTTCAAGCTACATGGAATTTTCTTTAATATATTTACTGATAATTTCTGCTTACAGTCTTGGCTATAGTTGTTATATAAAAATCTTAAGTGAATTGTTGGTGAGATAATGAATAATACTACTTTTATTGAGTCCTATAAAGAATATTTAAATTCTAAAAACTTAAGTGTAAATACAATTAGTTCCTATGTTTATGATGTAATTAGTTTTGATGAATATTTATATAACAATTACAAAATAAATATTGTACAAACAAAAAAAGCTCAAATACTTACATATTTAGTTGATATGCAAAAACATGGTAAGAGTTCATCTACTATTTCAAGATCAATATCTTCACTTAAAAACTTTTTTGAATATTTGAAAAAAAATAAATCAGTATCTGATAATCCGGCTCTTAGCATCCACAGTCCAAAACAAATAAAAAAAGTACCTGTTATATTATCTGAAGAACAGATCACTGAACTAATGAGCATTCCTAACACAAATACATTCAAGGGCTCAAGAGACAGTGCCATATTAGAGCTTTTATATTCTTCGGGCATTAAGGTTACTGAATTAATAAGTTTGAAAATAGTGGATGTTAATTTAAATGCAGGAATTATAAATGTAGAAGGAACAAAGGAAAGAATTCTACCTTTAAGTGACATATCAAAAAATGCTATTATGAATTATATTAATAATTTTAGAGATATTAAAAGTAAAGAATCTAATAAATTTTTATTTATTAATGCAAACGGAGAAAATATTTCAAGACAGGGTATATGGAAAATATTAAAATATTATGAGACTATTCTACAAAACACAAAAGAATTGTCACCTCAAATATTAAGAAATTCATTTGCAGTACATCTTTTAACCCACGGTGCAGATCTTCGCACTGTTCAAGAATTAATGGGTTTAACTTCAATTGCAGCAACACAGAATTATTTAAACAGTATAGAAATTAAATCTCTTGAAGTGTTTAAAAAAACTTTTCCAAGGGTATAAATAAAATTTAAATATTACTAGCAAAGGAGAAATAAGATGATTAAAAGAGCAGTATTAATAGTATTAGACAGTGTAGGTATAGGAGAACTTCCTGATGCAAAAGAATACGGGGATGAAGGAAGCAATACTATAAAAAATATATATAAAAACAAACAAAGCTTTTCACTTCCTAACTTAGAAAAATTAGGGCTTTTAAATATAGAAGGTTTAGAAGATTTGAAAAAATCTGACCTATTTATTGGTTCTGTAGGCAGATGCAATGAAAAATCAAAAGGTAAGGATACAACAACTGGCCATTGGGAAATAAGTGGAATATCTTTACAAAACCCATTTCCAACATATCCAAATGGATTTCCCGAGAGCTTTATTAAGGATTTTGAAAATAAAGTTGGAAGAAAAACAATTGGCAATTACCCAGCTTCAGGAACAGAAATTATAAAAGTTTTAGGACAAAAACATGTAGAATCTGGTGATTTGATTGTTTATACATCAGCAGACAGTGTTTTTCAAATAGCTGCACACGAAGAAGTTGTCCCTTTAAGTGAATTATACCAAATATGTAAAATAGCAAGAGAGATGCTTCAAGGTGAACAGGGAGTAGGAAGAGTTATTGCAAGACCATTTATAGGTTCAGAAAATAATTTTACAAGAACTAAAAACAGAAAAGATTTCTCATTAGTACCTCCACAGGATACAATGCTTGATTATATTAAGAATAATAATAAAGAAGTTTTCGCCATAGGTAAAATTGAAGATATATTTGTCAATAAAGGAATAACAAAATCTAATCATACAACTAATAATGAAGATGGAATTTCTACAACAATAAACGCTTTAAAAGAAAATTTTGAAGGTTTAATATTCACAAACTTAGTTGATTTTGATATGATATACGGACATAGAAATGACTTAAATGGATATGCAGAGGCATTACAATATTTTGATCATAAATTACCAGAAATTATGGAAAATTTAAACGATGATGATGTTTTAATTATAACTGCTGATCATGGATGTGACCCTACAACAGAAAGCACTGATCATTCAAGAGAATATATTCCTTTAATAATTTATGGAAAATCAATAAAACAAAACACTAATTTTGGAACACTTGATTCATTTTCATGTATAGGTAAAACTATACTTAATATGCTGAATATAAATAACCAAATAGAAGGGTATAGTATATTAAGCAAAATAATTTAATTGCTTAGGAAATAGACTAAATTACCGCTTATTCGACAAATAGGAAACAGGGACGGTCCATAAAGCCCTAAATCTAAAAAATACGACAAAAACATTCAGTTATTTTTAATATATGAAAGTAATGTGAAATGAATACTTAAATAAAATATGGTTATTCTAATTCATAAAGATATAAGGAGGTAATTTTTATGAAGAAAAAAATAGCCATATTGTTTTTTGTAATGATGTTAATTCTGTGTTCCATGCCTTTAAACACATTTGCTATTGAACCTGACAGTTTGCAATCGAGATCAGCTGTTTTAATACATGCAGATGGTGGTCAAGTATTGTTTGAAAAAAATAAAGATGATAAAATGGCACCTGCAAGTATAACGAAAATAATGCTTTTAGTGCTTATTTCAGAAAAATTGAACTCAGGTGAAATTGCTTTAAATCAAGAACTAACGGTTTCGGAATATGCTTCAGGCATGGGTGGAAGCCAAGTTTTCTTAGAAGCAAATGAAGTTCAAAGTGTAGAAAGCATGTTAAAAGCTATTTGCATGCGTTCAGCTAATGATGCTTCTGTAGCTATGGCAGAATTTCTTTATGGTTCTGAAGAAGGCGCTGCTAAAGCAATGAATGACAAAGCAATAGAATTAGGAATGAAAAATACTAATTTTGTAAATGTTACAGGTCTACCCGTAGATCAGCATTACACGACAGCATATGATATAGCTTTAATGACAAAAGAGTTACTAAAATATGATTATGTAAACAAATATCTGCTTACATGGATGGATAGCATTTTAGTAGGAAAAGAAAAAGATTCAGAGCAAGTTTTAGTTAATACTAATAGACTCATAAATAATTATGATGGTCTTTTAGGTGGTAAAACTGGTTATACGAATGAAGCAAAGTATTGTTTTTCCGCAGCTGCTAAAAGAAATGATACTTCTCTTATTGCAGTTGTATTAGGATGCGACAATTCAAAAGTTAGATTTGCTGAAACAACAAAATTATTAAATGATGGATTTGCAAATTATAAAAATATGATGTTTGGAAAAAAAGGAGAAGTATTAAAAACTTCACCTGTTTACTTAGGAAAAGATAATGTATTTAATGTAGTTTGCAATGAAAATATTAATTATTTTACAAAT
>DIVM01000337.1 GCA_002435835.1 Firmicutes bacterium UBA6132 | reverse complement strand
GAGCAAGAAGAGTAGCTGCAGAAAATGAAGTTGATATATCAAAACTTAATATATCCGGAACTGGATATAAGGGTGGTATTTGTGAATCCGATATATTAATGTACATTGCTAATAAAAAAACTAAAGCATCACCATTAGCTAAAAGATATGCAGAATTAGAAGGTATCGATGTAAATGATATAACAGGAACAGGTATAAATGGAAAGGTTCTTAAGAAAGATGTTGTTTCAATTATAAAAGTACCTGAAGCTTCTACAACTGCTCAAACAAAAATGGATAACAATACAACATTAATTAATGGAAAAGAAGTTATCGAAGTAGTTGATTACTCAGGTGTAAGAAAAATAATTGGTGAAAGATTATCTCAAAGTAAATTTACAGCACCACATTTATATTTTATACAAAAAGTAAATCTTGAAAAATTACTTAAGTTTAGAAAAGATATAAACGATGCACAGGATAAAAAGACTTCTGTTACTGATTTTATAGCAAAAGCCGTTGTAAAAGCATTGCAAAAATATCCTGACATGAATTCATCATTAGAAGGACAAAAAATTATTAAATATAAAACTGTAAACTTAGGAATTGCTGTTGCATCTCCAACAGGTTTAATAGTTCCTGTTATTAAAAATGCTGAAAAGATGGATGTTGTAGAAATTTCAAAAGCATTAGGTCCTTTATTTGAAAAAGCAAGAAACGGAAAACTTGTTCCTGATGAATATACTGGTGGAACATTTACAATATCAAATTTGGGGATGTTTGGAATAGAAAACTTCACAGCAATAATCAATCCGCCAGAATCTGGAATACTTGCTGTAAGTTCAACAAAGGATGAAGTTGTAGTAGAAGTTGATGAAAAAGGCAATAAGCAAATGGTAATCAGACCAATGATGAACATTACATTATCAGCGGATCATAGAATTATTGATGGTCTATTAGCAGCTCAGTTTATCGGTGAGATTAAGAAGTTGTTAGAAAACCCATTAGCATTATTGTTAAAATAAAAGGAGTAGCGTAATGGCTGAAATAATTATAATGCCTAAACTTGGTTTTAATATGTCAGTTGGAAAGCTTGTAAAATGGTACAAGAATGAAGGCGAAGATGTTGTTAAAGGTGAACCGGTTTTTGCAATAGAAACAGATAAAACAAATATAGATATAGAAGCGACGGCAGATGGAATATTTAGAAAAAGGTTCATAGAAGAAGGTGACAGCCTTGATGTAACATTGCCAATTGCAATAGTAGCTGATGCAAATGAAAATATAGATGATGTAATATCTGAATGTTTAGGAAAGCTTGGAAAAGAAGCAGTTAAAGTTCCTGTAGCAGGAAAATCACCTGTGCAACATACTGTAACTAATACAACTGATGCATCAAAAACATTTGATTACGATGTAATAGTTATAGGCGGAGGCCCAGGCGGTTATGTAACAGCTATAAAATCTGCTCAACTTGGAAAGAAAACATTGATTATAGAAAAAGAGCATTTTGGCGGTGTTTGTTTAAATGAAGGGTGTATACCTACAAAGACGTTGCTAAGAAGTTCAGAAGCATTGAAAGAAGTTAAAGAAAGTGCAAAATTCGGTGTAATAGATGCAGTTGTAAAAGATGCAAAATTGGATATGAAAAAGGTTCAAGAAAGAAAGAATCAAGTTATAAAACAATTAGTAGGCGGAGTAGAAGGCCTTCTTAGAGGAAACAAAGTTACAATTGTTAACGGAACAGCAAGTTTTGTAGATAAAAACATTGTAGAAGCAAATGGTAAAAAATATACTGCTGAAAATATTATTATTGCATCAGGATCGGATGTAAAAATGCTTCCTATAAATGTAAGCAAAAATGCAAAGATATTAACAAGTAAAGAAGCATTAAATTTAGATTATATTCCTGAAGATATAGTAATAATTGGCGGTGGTGTAATAGGAATAGAATTTGCTTATTTCTTAAACAGTATAGGTTCAAAGGTAACAGTTGTTGAATTTTTGGACAGAATATTGCCAATGGTTGATGGTGAAATTACAGACCAGGTAACAAAAATGCTGTCTAAATCAGGAATAAAAATTTATACAAGCAGTAAGGTTTCTGAAATTAAAGATAAATCAGTTTTATTTGAAAAAGACGGAAAAATAGTTGAAGTATCATCTTCGGAAGTTTTAATGGCAGTAGGAAGAACCGCATATACAGAAGGGTTAAACATTGAAGCTGTTGGAATAAAAACTGTAAGAGGTGCAATTGAAACTAATTTAAAACTACAAACAAATATTCCTAATATATATGCGATTGGCGATGTTAATGGAAAAGCTATGTTAGCTCATACAGCATCTATGGAAGGTATAATAGCAATTGAAAATATTTGCGGACATAATAAAGAAATGGACTACAGTAAAATACCAAGTGCTATATATATTCAACCTGAAATTGCAAGTGTAGGATTAACAGAAGAACAGGCTATAGCGCAGTACAAAAATGTAAAAGTTGGTAAGTTTCCAATGATGGCTAATGGAAAAGCAAAGGTTGCAGGGGAAGAAGCAGGCATGATTAAAGTAATTACAGAAGGTACTTTAGGAGAAATTCTTGGTGTACATATGTTCTGTATTCATGCTACAGATATGATTGCAGAAGCAACTGTAGCTATGAATTTAGAAGCAACAGCTGAAGAAATAATAAATTCAATTCACCCACATCCAACTGTATCAGAATCAATACATGAAGCATTCCATGCAGCAGTTGATAAGGCAATACATTTTATGTAATATAAAGCACATTTGAAATAGTGCTTTATGAAAACATGATTAAATTTATTCTATTGATAATAATAATAATATAAATTTGACAAAGTTTGACATGTATAATAACATTTACGTATTAAAGGAAGGTGAACAATTATGAAAAGATTGATCGATTACCCTATTGAACACATTGGTTTTGTAGTTCCTGATTTAGAAAAAACAAAGGAACATATAGGCAATATGTTCAATATTGAAGAATTTCAAATTTATGATTTTTCTCCAACTAAAGCATGGTCCTATGGTAAAGAAATAGAAGGTTATAAACTAAAAATTGCAATGGCAAAAATGCCTGAGGGTAGAACTGGTTTTGAAATTATTCAACCAATAAGCAGTGAAGGACTACATCATGACATGGCTTATTCAGGCAAAAAAGGTATGAACCATATTGCATTTAAAGTAGATGATTACGACTATTGGAGAGTATTTTTTCAGGAAAAAGGTACTACTATTGTATTTGAATCTGAAACTGAGGACGAAGTAAACGGATACAGAAGATGCTTTTATGTTAAAGATGATGTAGAAGATATAATATATGAAATCAAGGAAAAAGCATATTTCAGAAACAAATAAAGTTTTAT
>DIVM01000366.1 GCA_002435835.1 Firmicutes bacterium UBA6132 | reverse complement strand
CTAAGTCTTTTGGCTCAGGACTTGATAAATAAGCTGCTTTTCCCGCAATTTCCGGCAGAGAACCTCTGTCTGAACAAACCACAGGACATCCGCAAGCCATAGCCTCAAGGACAGGCAAACCAAAGCCCTCATCTATTGATGGCTGGCAATAAACACAGGCAAGATTGTAAATTTGAGTCAACTCTTCATCAGAAACAAAACCTGTCAGGGTAATTGAAAATTTATTATCTTTTTGAGAATATTTATATTTATTTGCTTGATCTTGAAGCAAGACTAAATCCGAATTTTCGATATGTTTTGGGTCTTGAGGAGGAGTTGCCGCCTGTTTTCCGACAATTACTAACGGCTTCTTAATTATTTTACATGCTTTTATTAGTGATGGGATATTTTTATTAAAGTTGACGTCACCAACATAAAGAACAAATTTTTTTGGAAGCTGGTATTTGGTTTTTAATTGGCTAATTTTTTCTTTTGTAAAGCCATCTTTGTTTTTTAATGGTCGATGATTTTGATCTGGAGCCAAATAAGTTACTTCAATTTTATTTTCTGATATACCCAGCAAAGAGATAATATCTTTTTTGGAAGCTTTCGAATCAGTAATTATTAAATCGGCATTTTTTATTAAAGCTTTTTGCAATTCAAATTTTAATTTTCCTTTTATTCCTGGCGGGTAGTTGTCTGGATATTTAAGAGGGATTAGATCATGAATAGTGACAACCAAGGGAAAATTTTTTGTCATTGGCAGGGTAACCTGAAAAGGAGAAAAATAAGGGATATGAAGAAGATCCAGTTTTTGTTCCTTGTCATTTTCATTTTTAATTTCGACAACTTCAAGATAATTGAAATTTTTTAGCTCATTAACTAATCTTGAAGTATAAAAACCAACACCTCGGATTTTATGTCCGCTATAAAGGGGTGTAACATCAAATCCTACCCTAATCCTATTCATCATTCCCAATCTTTTTGAATTTCTAGATTTCTTTTGCTTCTTTTTAATTCCCAAAATTTGATGTAAGAAGTGAAAAAATGTAAACCGGAATAAAAAGAAAAGACAAATCCGGGAAAACCGTCTTTAAAACCTTTATGCATTATGAATAAAATGAGGAATTGCTTTTTTGCCAGATAAATTGATTTTAGGAATTCTCCGAAAGATGGATTTATTTTTTTCTCAACCATCTCCTTAGCCGACAAAGACGTATAACGGTTGGACTTTTGCAGGTATTGAGAAAAAGAAGGATAGGGATAATGAAGCAGATGGCCATTGGTCATCCCAACTTTGCCCTTAACCTCCATTTGCTCATGAACAAACTTACAAGGGAGATACGCTTTTCCTTTTTTGAAAAATCTTATTACTGGATCAGGATATTGCGCAGTTTTTTGAAGCCATTTACCCATAAAAATATTTTTTCTGGGAAGGTAAAAAGCAGAAAAATTACTGCCATTTTTCACGATATCAACAATCTCTTTTTTAAGTTCTTTGGATACTACCTCATCTGCGTCCAATTGTAGTATCCATTCACCTTTTGCCATATCAATTGCCATTTGTTTGTTGATATGAAATATGGGTTTATTTGTAGTTTTTATTACTTTAGCCCCTAAACTTTCGGCAATTTCCCTGGTTTTGTCCGTTGATGAACCATCAACAACGATTATTTCGCCAGAGATATCATTGACCGCCTTTAAACAAGCAGAAATATTGTTCTCTTCATTATAGGTTGCTAAAACGGTTGATAGTTTGATATTCATATCGAATTATACTTTTAGTATTCCACGATGTAAAACTGGTCTTCGCCTAATACCTTGATAGTTTTATATTTTACGTCTTGAGGAATATATTCTTTTTGGCTTACATCTGCCACAAATATTCCCGAATTTCTATAACTGATAAGCTGACTCATTCTAAGATCATCTTCAAAATAATACTCCCCTATTCTTTTTAGTCTGGATTCGCTCCATTTTCCCGGAATTGACATTTCTGTTTTATCAAGTTCTGGAATCAGCTCATTGTAAAGAAGATAATAAATATATGGTTGTTCTTTGGCGTCTGAGATATAAACCTGTTTATCTTTGTCCATCCTATTAATTTCCTCAAAAAGCTGGCGATATCCCGGCTGCCAATATTTTAGAGATCTTTGAGCATAGGAAGAAAAGTAATTAGAATAGAAATATATATATTGAATGGCGCAAAACGCAGTTAAGATAAATAAAAACTTTTTGGATTTAGAATATAAGAAACTTCCTCCGATAACAGCAAAGCTTAAGAATACCGGAAGCATTAAAATTGACCTAAGCGAGTGTTCTGGATCTTTTGTTATAGCTGCTGGTATCGGAGAAATCAGCAAAAGGAAAAGTAGAAACAAATACTCTTTTTTCTTATCAATTATTGCCCGATAAATTCCTATTAATGCAAGGATGACAGTAAGAATTGAAAATTGTCCGGCAGACGAAGAAAAATGCCTTAGATTGCTATCCCCTTTTAACAACAAAAAATCGAGTGAGAAATAAGTAAGATAATTTTTTATTACAAAGATTAATCTATTTTCTTGTGGTAACACTTGATCAAGTCTTATTAAAGCAGTTGAATTCATCCATATAAATCTAAGAAGAGGTAGGGAAAACAATAAAACTGTTGCTAAAAAAATAACTGCTTTTTTCCAGTTTATGTTATTTCGGTAAATTGCTATATATCCAATGATTATTAAGGGCAATAGTATTCTATAGGAATTATATGTGTATAAAAGAGAGGTAAATCCTAAAGCAGAAATGAAATATTTCTTGTGTAAAAAAAGTAATACGGATACCAATAAAACTAAAATACTGAAATTTGCCTCAAAAGCAGATCGTGATAAGGAAAAACTCCAAAAAGAAAAAAGTAAAAGTAAACTGGCAATTATTCCGGCTGTTTTATTTTTAGAAAATTTATACCAGATCAATCCCAAAACAAAAGGTGAAAGTAATCCTGATAGTATTGATGGCAATCTTGCGGCAAGATGAAAATTATTTGTGATGGAAATAAAAGGTATTACCGAATAAATATAGACCGGCAATTTCCATTCGCCAAATGCCCTGAAGTGCAAGGGAAATGAAAATCCCCACTCGTCATGACCTGTTTTTAAAATTGAAAAGGCATTGTAGGCAATTGAGGCTTCGTCCCAGCTAAAGCCTGCAGGAATTTCATCAAGTTTAAATAATCTAATAAAAACCGCCAAAGCAGATAACAATATAAATGAAATTTTTAATTTATCTAACTTAAAATCAGAAATCAAAGTTTTAGAATTCTTATTCAAATTCACTGATTGTAAATGCTTCATCTCCGTTTAAGAAATTAATATTTTTCAAAATCTTATCATTATCAGAAAAATCACCTGGTTTACCGATAATTAAGGTTTTCCCTTTGCCTGAGAATCGTTTTTTCATATCTTCAACTTTAGTGCCTTCATCCCCTAGATCGGGAAAATAAAAGTTTTTGTATTGAGTAACCCAAACCCAGTCATTTGATTGATATCTTTCAAGAGTATCCGTGGTTTGATAATCATTAGGATTAATTTTCAAGAAAAATAGGGCGAAGATGTGCGGTTCACCATATGCTCTGGAAATAATATATCTATCGTATTGATTTTCATTTTCCTTTAAGTATTCGTAAACTTGTCTATAGCCGTATTGCCAGTCACGGGAGTAAGCGTTGGGATAAATTTTATAGTATCTATTTATATAGATTACAAATTGAATCACAAAAATAGCAATGATTAATGGCAGTAGCTTTAATGCTTTGGTTTTGTGTTTTTTAAATACGGTAATAAATCCAAGTGAGGCTAATATTTGATATGAAGGTA
Organism: Firmicutes bacterium UBA6132; assembly: GCA_002435835.1. The sequence continues at coordinate 11,721 of DIVM01000366.1, read as the reverse complement.
ACACCAATAAAGTTCTGAGTGCATGGGGTATGGAGTCATAGGTAATGGCAACAGGAATGGCAGACAATAATATCCAAGAAGCAAAAAACAACTTTTTTTCTTTGTTTTTATTCTTTAATAGATAATATATGCCCAAAGCCAGGAATGGAGCCTCTATTAAATATAGCTCACCAATACCTTGAACATGGTGCTGTTTGTGCCCTGCTCCGTTAATAAACAAAAAGTCAGGTGAATAGTGAGACAGATAGTTATTGCCGAAAACGTAAATAAAATGAGTTGCTTTATTGTGGATTAATCTTGGGAGAGGTTGAGGTAAATCAGTGTTGCCCCTGGCTTCATTTATTCTCAGTACAAAACCAGGATCATCCGTAATGCTTACCAGTTTAAATCTTGAGCTTCCTTCAGAGGTAAATATAGTTGGCAAAAGTCTGGCTATAAACAAAATAAATATTAATCCTACGATAATTCCATTTTTTGTATTTTTTTTGAGGAATAACTTTTTTCTGAAAATTAATATAAGGATAAAAATGAATATTGGAACAAAAGCCCTTTCGGCATTATAGGTATATATTGTCAATCCAAACATAATAGCGGCAGGAATGAGATAAATATTTCTTTTAAGTCCTTTCCAAAAAAAATACATTGCTCCTGTAAGAATTGACATAGCTGTGGCAGATTCTAATGAAGCTCTCGAAAGCTGTAAATGCCAAGGAGAAACAGCTAATAAAAATGCAGAGATCAAACCAATTCTACGGCTTAAAAAAATTTCCTTTGCAAGCAGATAAGTAAAAAATACGGCAAGAACACCGAAGAATACAGGGGTAATACGGACTCCAAATTCATTTAAACCAAAAATCGCATTCCCGGAATTGAGGCGTAGATATGAACTGGTAATTTAAATTCTCCAAAGGCTCTAAAATGTAGAGGCATAAATGCCCCCCACTCATCCTTTCCTGTTTCTAGGATTGAATAGGCGTTGTAACCGATAGAAACTTCATCCCAGTTTAATGAAGGTGGGATTTTCCAAACCATAAATATTCTTAAAATAAAAGCCAAGAGAATTATTATAAAAAGCGGGTGTTTATTGATAAATACAGTGAATTTACTCATTTGATTTGCTGATTATATATAAATATGGTGTTTTTCCGTCTGGTTGTTTGACTTGTAGTTGTACCTTTATTTTATCAGGAGGTTCTTTTAACCAATCCCAATCACCTGGAATTTCAGCTGTATTTTGATAAGTTATCCATGCATCTTTTGAAGTCAATTGATTAAGGGCTTTTTGTGGTTCCAGAAAATTTCCAAAATATACTTTCCCAAAACTAAATCCTTTAAAATTTTCCATGAAACCATCTTTGTATTCTATTCCATCAAAGTTTTCCTGAAACCATCTTGGATCAGTTTCAGTCCAGAATAAATAATCACTTAACCATGGTGTGCGGTCATTGTTGATAATAATTCTGTCATATTTTTCATAATTATCTTTAATAAATTTTGAAATCTCTTTGTGCCCATATCCATAATTTTCCCATGATTGGATATTATAATGGCGATAATATTGGTGAAACCAACAAGAAAGTTCTAAGGTAAGAATAAAGAAAATTAGCAAAAATGAAATATAAAAAAGCCTCCCAGTTAATAACTGTTTTAATACTACTACCCCTTTAGCAATAAAGAACATTAATGCTGGGAGCATGAGGTATAGTCTGGTAGCCTGATTGCCTCCATTAATTGTTAATGATGAGGATATGGGTGCGATCAAAAGCCAAGTAAGAAAAAATATATATAGTTTTGATGGTTTTCCTGAAAATATTAAACCAAGCAATAACAAAGGAAAAGTTCCAAACAGCAGTAAGCCAAAATCAGGGACAGAGTGCCTGACGATTGGATCGCCCTTAATATAAAGGAAATATGGAGATAAAGCTTGTAAATAGTTTGTAAAAAAGGCTCTTGGATATTCGAGTAATTTGTTATGAAATAATCTTCCAAAGTCTTCATCTTGACTTCTGTATCCTATGATTTTATCAATAATTAATTGGTCTTTTGTGATATTTATTCCTGAAAAACGTGTTGAAGCTTCACCAGAAAATATACTAAAAAATAATGGTAATGAGATTATGACCGCAATAAAAATACTTGGAATAAATCTCTTTTTATTATTTTTAAGACTTGGGAGATATTTATCCCTATAAATAAGGAAGTAAATTGGCAGAAGCAATATTAAAAATATAATCGAGGTGCTATAGGCATAAAAAGAAAGTCCAAAGGAAAAAATTGCAAAAGGCAGTAGATTAAGATTTTTTTGAGATTTGAACAAAAATATAAAACCTAGCAATATCAAAAATAACATTAGATTTACATCAAAAGCTAATCGTGAATAATGAATGTGCCAAGGAGAAGTTGCCAAAACTAATGCCGACACAAGAGGAATAATCTTATTCTCCAATTTTTTCTTTAGGCAAATTTTTAACAATAGATATAAAGTTAGAATATTTAAGATTCCCATTATCATGGAAGGAAGCCTGACAGTATATTCATTAAGTCCAAAGATGGTAAATGGAACTGTCAAATAAACCTGAAGCGGCATTCGATGTTCAAAAAAAGATTGAAAGTATACTGGAAACGGATTTCCGGAATAATCCTTGCCTGTTTTTAAAATTGAATATGCCTGATAGCCAATATCAGTTTCGTCTCCGAATAGAGCGACTGGAGTTGTTCTGAGGTTATTAAATCTAATTATAAAAGCAAATATTAAGATTAAAACTAGAATTATATGTTTTTTTATATTCATCTTTTTAAAACTTCATATATTAAAGAGTCTTGATTTTCAAATACTAGATTAATATTATTCTCCTTTTCTTCCAATTCAAAAGGATCGGGAATTTGCAGTTCATCTTTGTGCAGATAAATATAATCTATGCCTAGCTCTTCTAATAGTCCTTTATTATATGAAAAATTATCTTCAAAGAAGAATTTATTTATTTTTTCTCTATCTTGCAGGTAGTTGTAACCGGTAATTTCCAATTGTTCTTCTCCGCTGAGATATACATTTCTATTTGAAAAAATAGTTACATAAGGGGTTGAGTACCATGCATAGATTGGATAAGGATGACTGTTATATAGATATTGAGAGTTTCCCTGAAAAGGCTTTGTTAAAATTAGTGAATCTTTTGGCGTGTTTGTTTTTAGCCAATTAAAGGCTTCTATTTCTTCATTGGAGATTATAGCGTTTGGAGGGCTACCATAAAATTCAAATAAGTTACCAACAGATGTTGGTATGGTTAAAGCGATAATAATTATAGCTATCATAATCTTGATTTTTTTAGATTTGAAAAACTTTAAGATTAGATATACAGAAAAACCTGCATAAAAAGCTAGAAAATGAAAATATATCTGCATAAATTGAATTAAATTAAAAGTTATTCCTTTTTGAACAAAAAGAAAAATAACACCTAGTGAAGCAATCATTCCAGAAAACATGAAGGTATCTGATAATTTTATGTTTTTTATTTGTTTGAAAATTCCAATAAGACCAATAATTCTGCTGCCGGTATTCCCTAAAATGAAAATTATTATTGCTTGTGCTTCCAAGCTTAATTGTCTTAGAAATCCTTTAATTCCTCCAACCCATATATAGTGTTGTCTTCTAAGTTCCCAATCTACATTCTCAAGCCTTGCTACCATCATTGTTCTTGGAAACCATAAAGGTAATAAGATTAAAAATGATTCAGCAGTCGGGCTAATTAGTTTTAAAAATATAAAATTAGTTAATCCCAGAAAAATTCCTAAAATTAAGTAAATCAAATTCCGCTTAAAAATAAATTCATACATTCCCATTCCTAATAATCCTGCTACCAATACTGCTCCGGAAGAAACCTTAAAAACAGCCAAAGCTAAACCGAAAATTCCAATAAAAATTAAATGTGTATTTTTAACAGATCTTTCTAAAAGTCCTAATAAAATCAAAATATTCGAAAGAATAATTATTCCCAGCGTGTGAGGAGGATTTCCTAAAATTGTGTTGCTCTGAGATGCCCAAAAAAGAGTTTCTCCGCCCAGGGGAAACTGTCCTTTCATTAATAAATAGATAAATCCGAAACCTCCTGCCATATAAACAAAAAATGCGCTCCAATAGGCCGCTTTCCTGTTCCATTTTCTTAAAGCGAAAGAAAATGCTGAGATTCCTATCATAAATGAAAATAAAATAGGATAGTATCGAAAATATAAATCTAAAGGATTAAAAAAATTAAAAATTCTGTAAAATTCACCCATAAATAAATCGCTGGCGAAATGGTAATTTTGTAAAGGATGATCATGAAAAAGAGGGTTTTGCGGAGGAAACACTCTTTTAATCTCTTCCATCAAAGCTACATGCCAAAGACCGTCATGACCTTGAGAGCTCCAAAATAACAATCCCTCTTTATAAAGGAAACCGCTTGGAAAGTTGATTAACCCTTGCAGGATTATGCCAAGAATAACTATGAGAAGCAGCCACTTGTCTTTAACGAGATTTTTAAATTCCAGAAATGGTTCTAGTTTGTATTTTTTTATCACACCTATTGACAAAATAAATAAAATAATTGGGTTTAAAAAGCTAAGATTCAAATATCCAAAAACAATAGAGTTAAAGATAATGATAAATATTCCACTTATAAAAGAAAGAGAGATGGATTCAAAACAATTTATATTTTTGATAAATTTTTTGATTAAAAAATAGCCGGGAAGATAGATAAAAAAAACAGTTGCTATTAAGAAGAAAAATCCATTTAATACCGTTAATATCATCTGACTAATCATCTTTTAGGTAGTCTATTGCCTATTTTCACAATGATATTTAACAAATGATATTTAATAATCCCATTATATTTTTTACTGCTTTCGATAAGCATGGTATTGCTTTTTTTAACGCCCTTTTCTTTGTCGCTTTTTTGTGCACTTTTTCCATGTAAGTGAATTATTTGAGCATTAGGAAGATAAAATACCTTCATTCTGTTTTGCCATATCCTTCTGCAATATTCAATATCTTCATAGTACATAAAAAAATTTTCATCAAGCTTTCCGATTAAATCAATTGTTTTTTGAGGAATAAGCATAGCTGCTCCAACTACCGCTTCAACAACTACGGATTGTTTTGAGTCTGGATGAAATTTTAGAAAAGAGCCCTTTATCCCAAAAATAAACTCCTTGATAGCATTTTTAAGGGTTGGAAAATTGTAGCAAGAATCCTGAACTGATTTATCTTCATTTAAAAGCTGAGGAGCGACTATTCCAGCTCTCGGATGTTTCTCAGCAAATTCATATAAAAGTTTTAAGGAATTGTCGTTTAATAAAGTATCAGAGTTTAAAAGAAGAATATATTTGCCTTTAGCATAATCTATCGCTTGGTTACATGCTTTGGCGAATCCTAAGTTTTTTCCATTAAAAATCACAATATATTCAATATTGTTTTGATTTTTTAGAGTTTTAAGATAATCAACACTGGAATCATTCGAACCATTATCAACTATAAAGATCTCAAGAGAGAGACCGTTGGAATGTCTTTCTAACGACTCAAGACAGTTTTTTAATAAATCTTTAGTGTTGTAATTTACAATTACTATTGAGATATCTTTGTATGTCATTAAATTTTACCTTTTTGAGAAATTGCTTTCTTGGTGTATTTTAACAAAGAATTCCCTAGTTTACTTGCAACTAAAACGATTTCAATATAGGTTAAAGGAAGAATGGGTAGAAGATATCGGGGATAAGGAAGGGTTAAGGACCAGAACATCAAATATCCTAAAACTATGGAAACAATTAGAAATTCATTTCCGGAAAAAAGTCTTTTAATAGATAAATAGGCAAATCGGATAGATGTTATGCTACCTCCAATAAACCAAAAGATATTCCATTGCTTAACCGGCTCTAGCTTAAGAATAAAGTCTGTTTCCGGAGGATTTGGTGTCCAGGAGAGCCATTGACCAAAAAGGTATGTTCTCCAGATTTCAAAAAAATGATAATTAGGAACCTGATTTCTAGCAAACCAAACAATCCAAAAATGAAGATAGGCAAATTCTTTTAAATTATGATATCGGAAATAAGGAAAATAAATTAACAAATAAACAATTATTCCAATAGGTATGGCTTTTAGAAATTTAAAAAATAAATCAAACTTTTTATTAATTAATAGATAAAAAATCAAAATTAAAGCAAAAACTCCAACTTGAGGATAAACCTTGCTGGTTGCTGAAACAAAGAGTGTTATGACGCTAAAGTATATATACTTACTATCTTTCTGTGACTTGATAAAGAAATAAATGGTTAACAATAGAAGAAAGGCAAATGGCAGGTCAAGCATCGATGTATTTAGCTGCTCCAAAAAAAGCTTGTCCAGAGAAAATAATAATACGATAAACAAAGATTTGATTGTATTTTTGGTGATATTTTTTGCAAGGAAAAATAATATTACTAGAGTAATTGCACCCCAAAAAAGAGAAGCAATATTTTCATTGTCAAAGATCAAAATTGATAGTCCAATAAAGTATTTAGCCAGGGGCGGACCTTGTCTATTTATTAAATCGGGGTCTCCTCCGTTTATGATATGCCAGCCATTCCAGGCATAATGTTCAGCATCAGACATATAGGTAGTGGCAAACCAACCCTTGTTCCATTGCGAGCCTTCATATTGATTTGACCAGTACTCTGCATCATATTTTTTTAAATAGTCTTGTTTATGATTGAAAATGAATAAAAACAAATTAAGGAATGTAAAGAAGATGAGCGTAAATTTTGTAATTTTTGCCATAGTTAGTCGTTAAACTTTTGAAATAGTTCGTTGGTTGGCAGGCCTGTGTTTCGAGAAAAGTCCGAGATTAAGGCTCTTTGGAGTGCTCGAAAAATAACAACAGCATAACCGGGGTGTTTTAGGGTTCGATAGATAATATTTTTTATGTGGCTTAGAAAGAGCTTTAAGCTATCAATATTTTTCCAGGTTACGAGCAAGTGATTTCTTTCTTTAATGCCTAATACATATTTTTGATTGAGTTTTGACATGGTGGTTTCATGCTTATGAAAAACCTTTGCTTGAGGCTCCCAAAGAATTTTCCAGCCATTTTTCCACGCTCTTATACCAATATCGAAATCTTCCCAGTAAAAGGGTTTCAGCATTGCATCAAATCCACCAAGTTCTTCCCACATAGTTTTTCTAAAAACAGCGCTGCCGCCACTTGCCCAAGCAGAAACATGATTTTTGTCTGACTTATCTCCAGGTGCGTGACCTATCATTCCTTTTTTCCAAAAAATCCTTGCCCACGATTGTCCTTGTTCGTTTAGAGAGACGGCAAAAACATCTTTATCTCTAAAATGCCTCATTGCAGGTTCCAGAAAATTCTTAGTGGGCTTAACATCGTTATTTATTAATACTAATAATTCTCCCTTGGCAGTTTTGGCGGCTAGATTGCAGTTATAGATAAATCCCTGATTTTGCTGATTGACGATTAAAGTTAGTTGATTATGTTGCTTAGAAAGATTTTTTAGATAATCAACAGATTTATCAGAAGAAGCATCATCAACAACTATTATTTGTGCATTTGAAGGTGACCATTTTATAACTAGAGGCAAGTATTTTTTCAATAGCTCTAAGCCATTATACGAAGGAATAATTATAGATAATTTATTCATTCCTTAATTTAGATAAGAACAAAGAATAAAAAAATGCGGATAAAGCAGAAATAATTAAGCCAATTGAAAACATATGATTGTTATATTTCATTTTTATAACACTTTCGCCCTGAGGAATATTAACACTTTTAAAAGTTTCATCATAATTACTTATTTCTACTGGTAAATTATTTACAGTAGCAGTCCATCCGGGAAAGTTATTTTCTTTTAGAATAAAGAGAGCTTTTTCCGGAGAATTAATATTAAACTTCCAAAAGTTGTTTTTATGAGTAATTAAATCCACCTTACCATTGATAATATTTTGATTGTCGTCTTGAAGCAGATAGATTGGATTATAATCCATATTTTGCATAATAACGGTGGTCTTGTCTTCAAATACCTTTACCCAATTTTGCTCGCTAGCCGATTTTGGAATTTCTCCTTCATCGTCAATTACATTGTCTTTTCTTTTTAAAACCAGAAAATATTTCACAGATAAATCATTTGATAATTTAAGATTATTACGTAAATCATAATACCTTGAATAAATTTCGCGCGCGCTGTGCTTAATTAGATAATCTCCAAAAGATTTTGGATAAGCAGGATCATATCCTGAAGCTGAATAAAATCCATATGCCATCCACATGTTCGATGGCATTAGCTGTTCATTTAAACTTTCAATTCTAAATATTTCTCCTGACTCTTGGTATTGTTTATTAATATATTCGATAATTGGAGTTGAGGGAAAATAATATTCTTTTTTTGCAAAAGGAATTTGTCTATAAGCAAAATATAAGCCTTCTATCAACATCAGAGTAATAAATGTTCCCCCTATCATATTTTTATAATGAGGAATTTTGCTTTTTAGAGATAAAGCTAGGGTAAGTAGAACTCCAGAAAATACCGATATCATTGGTATTGCAAGATTTCTTAATCCGACTTCTATATTACTTGGTGAGATATCTATAGTAGATTCAAAAATATATTTAACAGATATTCCAAAAATCAGCAGATAGATTATCCATGGAATAATAATTTTAAATATGAATTTAAATTTATAATCATTTTCCAATAATGATTTTACAGAAAAGCCAGCCAATATACTTCCAGAAAATGCAGTGAGAAATAGAGATCTTGAGGCAGAACCTGTGGAAATTAATGGCAGATTAAATTTATATATCAAAAATCCAACAGGATATTGAAAACTTAACAATAATCCCAAGATAAAAATTGACAAAAACGCTATATAACTTCTTTTAAGTTTAAATAAATATTGGCGATAAAAAGAAAACGATAAAACAACCATAAATAAAGCAATACTTCCGAACCAAACAAGATGCTCTTGATAGTTATATCCAACACCCCAGTGATTATTACTGGCAGGATTGCCAAAAAAATTTGGAGAAAATATTAATATCATAGCTTTTATGGGAGGAATAAAACCGTAGTTTACTTCCTTAAGATATGTTTCGTAATTTCTGATCGAATAAAAAAGAACTTGGAAACTTTGCAACAGGGTGAAAGAAGCTAATAATATTGAAAAAAATAGTGATATCAAAATAAATTTAATTTTATTAAGATTTTCTCTGCTGCTCTTAAATATTATGTAAACTAAAGCAATTATCAATACATATAGGTATGTTTGAGGATGACCGCCAAGTAAGCTAATTAAATTTAAAATAGTAATAAATATTAAAAACTTTCGTTTTCCTGCAATTAAATATTTATCAATCCCATATAAAATTAATGGTAGAGGCCATATTGTCCAACCAAATACCCCGTTGGTAAGCCATCCAATAAAGTAGGCGGAAAATGACAAGCTTAACGCTGAAAAAACAGAAGCAATATCATTATTGAATAGGTTTTTTAAATAGATATATGATGATATAAGCATAAAAAGCACTTGAGAGATAACTATCAAACTCATAGCATTAAGCCTATCGGTTAAAAAATAAAATATAGTTGAAGGAGAAAATACCATGGTATGAAATAATGTTGCCATTGGATACCCTGCCAAAGAGTAAGGATTCCAGAAGAAGGATTTTCCATCTTTAATAGCAGATATACCCCAATTTCTCCATATCCAAAATTGAGATACGGCGTCTGTTATCATAGGATTCCTAACGGCTACACCAACCTCATTCCCCCATTTGTAGTCTAGCCAAGGGAAATACATACCCGTAATGATATCTGCTGGAATAGGAATTAAGGCGTAAAAAAAATATTTATGAAAAAGAATTAGAATAATACCTAAAAAAAACAAATATGGGATTAAGGATAAAGCTTTTTGTTTTTGGAGTTTAATTTTCTTTTTATCCATATTATTGTTCTTTGTATAATTTAAGTAACATTTTGATTTCTTAGTTAAATAAATTTTACCATTCTAAAACGAATTAAGGATATTAATAAATGATATACTTTTTTGTCTGCTAATTATGAAATTATTGCAAACCTATCTTAAAAAATATTTCTGGCTATTGATAATTATATTGTCTATACCAGCAATAAAATCATTGCTTGTTCCTGGGTTTTTTGGCGCTTCCGATGATTTGCATATTGCCTGGCTCTATGAAATGGATCAAGCTCTTAAAATTGGGCAAATACCTCCAAGATTTGTCCCTGACTTGAGTTTCGGCTTTGGCTATCCTTTATTTAACTTTGTTTTCCCTTTCCCCTTTTATATAGCAGAAATATTTCATTTTTCAGGTTTTAGTCTAGTTGACAGTATAAAATTGGTTTTTCTGATAAGTATTCCTCTTTCCGGAATATTTATGTATTTGCTCATAAAAAAGCTTTCTACTTCATTACTTGCGCTTGCCGGAGCAGTTGTATATATGTATGCGCCTTATAGAGCAACTGACATCTATATAAGAGGCGCAATCGGGGAGATAATATCATTTATTTTTTTGCCATTAATTGCCCTGTCTATTATCAATATTTTTCCGGGGAAAAATAACAAGCAAAATAATTTTCGATGGATAGCTATCGGAGGTGTTTCGATTGCTTTTTTGATATTGTCGCATAACATTACGGCATATATGTTTGTTCCTCAAGTCTTACTGCTGGTTGCTTTTTTAACCAACAAAAAATATTTTTCTATTAAAAAATATTTAAATACCATACTAATGTTTTCATTAGGTCTTGTGATAAGTGTATATTTTTGGCTTCCAGCTTTAATTGAATCAAGATTAATGAAATATGATACGGTGTTTAATTTTATCGACCACTTTCCCACTATTCGTCAGTTATTTACTCCTTATTGGGGATATGGCGCTTCTGTTCCCGGTCCTGGAGATGGTATGTCGTTTTTCCTTGGCATAGTTAATATTGCCATAATGATTATTGCCGGTTTGGCATTAGTATTTTATCTGAAGAAATATTCTTTTATTCAAAAGAGGGTTTTGATTTGGACATTTTTTATCATCTTTTCCTCGATTTTTCTAATGAATCATAGATCAACTGTTGTATGGGATAATCTTCCTTTAATAAAATACTTTCAATTCCCTTGGAGATTTTTAATGGCGACAACTTTTGCTTTCCCCTTACTTGTAATTGCCCTAGATAAGTTTAGATTAAAAAATTTGATTTCGATTGTGATTATTGCAATAACCCTGATTACTTCAAAAAATTATTTCCAACCAGAGCATTTTCTTGGCAGATCTGACGAATACTATATAAATAGGTATATCCCTACACCTGTTGCCAGTACTGAATATTATTCTACCCAAGAGGAGTATCTTAGACTTCCTAAAAATACCATAATACGTCCGGATAAAAATTACCCGATTGCTTCTGTGCAGCCAAATCAGGAAATTCAGATAAACCAGATAAATTCTTTAAATTCTCAATTGATAATTAAAGCAGACCAAGACATAATAGTTGATTATTATAAATATTATTATCCGGGATGGCAGGTATTGGCTAATGGTAATCCTGTAAAAATATATCCGGGTGAACCTTTTGGACAAGTAAGTTTTAATCTTCCATCAGGTGATTACGAAGTTGAAATTCAATACCAAGAACCTGTTTGGAAGATAATCATTGATCTTATTTCACTGGCGGGTTTATTTACCGCACTAATTT
>DIVM01000323.1 GCA_002435835.1 Firmicutes bacterium UBA6132 | reverse complement strand
TTGGCATTTCTCATTTGTTGGCTCATTCCATGTTATAAATTTACAATCTGGATAATTTGAACATCCAAAAAATCTTCTTCCTGATTTATTAAATTTAATAGCTAATTTGTTATTACACATAGGACAATTTACATCAATTTCATGAATAATTGGTTTTGTATTTTTACATTCAGGATAATTAGAACATGCTAAAAATGCTCCGTATCTACCTTTTCTTTTTACCATTTTATTTCCACATTTATCACAATCTATATCAGTTTCTTCTACGGTTTCTTTTTCCTTTAATGGTTTTGTATTTTTACATTCAGGGTAGTTAGGACATGCAAGAAATTTTCCATACCTTCCTTTTTTAATTACCATGAATTCACCACAATTGTCACATTTAACATCACTTACTTCGTCTTTGATTTCAATTTTTTCCATTTCCTTTTCAGCTACATCAAGGTGAACTTTAAATTCTTTATAAAAATTATTTATTATTTCATGCCAGTCAACTTTACCTGAAGCAATTTCATCTAAATTATTTTCCATTTCTGCAGTGAATTTATTATTAATAATGGTTGAAAAATATTTCTCCAACATTTCCGTAACTAAAAATCCCATATCAGTTGGAAGCAAAGACCCTTTATCCTTAACAACATATTCTCTTGAAGTAATTGTTGTTATAGTTGGAGCATATGTACTAGGACGTCCTATTCCCATTACTTCCATTGCTTTAATTAATGTAGCTTCATTATATCTTGAAGGTGGTTGAGTAAAATGCTGTTCTTTGTCTATTTTATTAATATCTAATTCTTCATTTTCATTTATTTCTGGCAATACTTTATCATCAGTTCCATCCGAATAATGATAAACTTTTTTATAACCATCAAAAACAAGAATAGATCCATTTGTTTTAAAAATATTATTATTTGAATTAAATGTTATGGTAGTGATGTTATATAAAGCATCAGCCATTTGACACGAAACAAATCTCTTCCATATTAAATTATATAATTTATATTGGTCAGCTGTTAAATTTTCTTTTATTTTTTCAGGATCCCTCAGCAAAGATGTTGGTCTTATAGCTTCATGGGCATCTTGTACTTTAACATCTGGTTTTTTTACTTTAGTATAAACTCTACTAAAATAATATTGTTCACCAAAATTTTGAAGTATATAATCTTTTACACTTTCCATTGCTTCATCGGATAATCTAAATGAGTCAGTTCTAATATAAGTAACTAAACCAACACTTCCTTCACCCTTTATACTTATTCCCTCATATAACTGTTGAGCAACCATCATGGTTTTTTTAGAAGTAAAATTTAATTTTCTATTAGCTTCTTGCTGAAGGCTTGATGTTGTAAAAGGAGCATATGGTTTTTTAGATTTCTCATGTTTTTCTATATCATAAACAGATATTTTTTTATTATCCATACTATCTATAATCGAATTTACTTCATCTTCATTTTTAATTTTAACTTTTTTTATTTTCTCATTTTGAAGATTGCCATAATATTTTGCAACTATTTTTTTTCTTGATTTAAGTAAATTTAAATCCAAAGTCCAATATTCTTCTGTTTGAAAATTATTTATTTCTCTTTCTCTATCAATTATAAGTTTTAATGCTACTGATTGAACTCTTCCAGCACTTAAACCTTTTTCGATTTTTTTCCATAACAAAGGGCTAATATTATATCCAACTAATCTATCTAAAATACGCCTTGCTTGTTGCGCATCAACTAAATCCACATTTATTTTCCTTGGATTTTTAGAAGCATCTTTAATTGCTTTTTTTGTTATTTCATTAAATTCAATACGTATATTTTTGCTTTCATCTAATTTTAAAATTTTAGCTAAATGCCATGATATAGCTTCACCTTCACGGTCAGGGTCAGTTGCTAAAAAAACATTATCAGCTTTTTTAGCTTCTTTTTTTAATTCTTTTATTACATCACCCTTGCCCCTGATTGTTATATAATTAGGTTCAAAATTATTATCTACATCAATGCCAAGCTTGCTTTTTGGTAAATCACGAACATGTCCTACAGAAGCTTTTACAGTATAATTTGGCCCTAAAAACTTTCCAATGGTTTTTGCTTTTGCTGGTGATTCAACTATTAACAAATTCTTCATTATTCCTCCAATACCGATTATGTATTTGCAACAGTGTTTTCAATATCATTCTATGCATAATTTTTACTATCAGTACTTGTATACCTTATAATACAATTTTTTATTTGTCAATACTTCCTTATTTTAAAAATTAATTTAATCACATGTTTTTACTTAAAAAACTTTCTTTAAATACAAAAGAGCTTGCATTATAAATATGCAAACTCTTGAAAAATATACCTTTTAACTTTTAGTCTCTATTCATAAAATCTGGTTTAGGCATAATGAATAATTTTGGCTCCTGTAGATAGTCCTGAACTATTCTCAATGCTTCACCAAATCTTTGGTAATGTACAACTTCTCTTTCTCTTAAAAATTTAAGAGGTTCTATAACATCAGGATCATCTGCCATATTAATTAAATATTCATAAGTTCCTCTTGCTTTTTGCTCAGCTGCTAAGTTTTCAGTAAGGTCAACTATTGGATCGCCTTTTACCTGTAAAGCTGCTGCAGTAAATGGTGTACCTCCTGCACTTTGTGGATAAACTCCTCTGCCATGATCAGTATAGTATGCACCTGCACCTGCCGCTTCTATTTCTTCTATAGTAGCATTTTTCATTAGCTGATATACCATTGCACCAACCATTTCAAGATGAGCTAATTCTTTTGCACCGAAGTGTTATCAATATTTAAATTAGATTTAAATTTCAATATTAAGTATCTACTTATATTATATTCTTTCTAAGAAAAATGCGGACAGTTGTTCTAATAAAAATTAGTTCATATGTTTTTCATTTTGAAAGCATGAATATATACATAGAGCCATTCTTAAGAGGGTAACTAAAACTATTACAATAAAAAAAGTAGATAAAACTATATTTACATTTAGGGCTATTTAGTTTATGATTATATAGAAATATTTGGAAAGGGGAAAAATCATGATAACACCAGAAGATTACTATTTAGAATACAAGAAACTATCTTTATTAATTAGTGAAAGAGTCATTTATACAATAGCAATAATTATAATGATTTTAATGCTCATATTAATGCGTGTTATAATACATTTTGTACATAATTCAATAGTTTTATTTTTTATATTACTCTCTTGTGCACCCATTATACATATTTTTTTTAGTATTTTTGATAAACCTATAAATACCAAAATTAGAAATGTTAAAATAAGTAAATTAAAAAAGTTAATTAATAATAATAACATTACTCCAAAAAATTTTGAAAGCAAACATCAAGATTATATTCTTGTTAATTTAATAAACATATTAGATAAACATAATATAAATTCTAAGATATATGAATCATTTTACAAAAACCATCTCAATAATTATTTAGCTGTAAATAAAAATATATTAGGAGACAATATATATGCACCTTTTATATTTGGCTCAATTTATGTGGGAACATTACAAGCATATTATAGCTTGACAAATACTACTGGGGAATTAATTATTTCATTTATTATGATATTAACATTTTCGTTAATAATTATTACAGTAATTCATGAAATAAAGAAATATACACAAAGCAAATATAACAGCATAAGTAAATTGGTATTTTACACTGAAATAATCTTTCAAGAACAGGAACAAAAAAATAAAAAACAATTTCATATTTAGAATTATTTAGCAAAATTAGAACATAATATAGCAAGAGAGGCACTCCTCTATATACACTTTTTTACTGGAGAGATAATCTCCAGTTTTTTTATTGGCAAAAAGCACAAAAATGGCCTTCGGGGCCATTATAGTGAGGGGTTTGGAATATAAATTGGTTAAAGGGTTATTGGGGGAATAACCGAAAAGTATTATAACAAAATTATTTTTTTATTGCAAGCGTTTTAATTAATATAATACTGTTTGGTATTATATTTAAAATTAAGAACATAGTATAGTAATGTAGACACTCCTCAAATCTATTTTTTCATTAGCGGCAGGAGATTATTTCTCCAGCTTTTTTTATAAATATAAAATTTACTACTTTAATTTGTTTAAAAATAAAAAAATAGAATTACTTAGTAACTTTAGTGTAGCTCGCCATTTTATTTTGCAAAAATTTTCATGATATTTTGCAAAAATCCGAGAAATATTTTTTCTCGGATTTTATATTTTTTATGTAATTATTTATATATTTTATGCTTGTGCCAAAATCCTGAATCTTTTGTTAAAACTAAAATATCAATATCTCCACCACATGTCTGAATATCATCTTTAAATCGTTCATATTTTATTGTTAAGTCAATTAAAAATTCAGAAAAATCTATTGCATCTTTTAGAGGCATTAACTGAAAATTGATAATAGTTGGAGGAGTCCCATTTATTAATCGTGTTATAGCATCTTGTTGTCCGTTCCATCCTGCTCCATAAATTACATCTCGTGTTTCTTGCGAGTAATTTAGTCTATTATATCCATTTGAATTTATTTCATAAAAACATGGTTCATCTTGATTATATCCACCAACAAAAAAATTAGTATGATTTGTGTAGTTATTAGCGAAATTATATAACTTTTCTGATACATCTTTAACTGTGTCATTTTCTGAAACTATTTCTATTTCAAATATTCTTAAATAGTCAGCCACTGTTTTACCGTCTAAAATTGCCGCACCACAAAATGATATTCCTACTTTAACTTTATTAAGTAATACTATTTTCTGAGCATTATCGCTAAATGTATAAACCGTTTCAGTCTTCAATGAATCGTTTCCTGATGGTTTCGTATTTGTTAACCTGCTGTCTGCTGCCATTACTATTCCTTCTGGAACATATACTGCACACATAATTGACATAGAATTCACCCCTTTAACATCAATTATATGACAAAAATATTCAATATTCAACAATTAATTTCGTTTAATTATAAAATTTACTTCAATTTTTTCTCCAATAACACCGCCACCAACATTTGTATCAACAATACCACTTACTTTTTTAAGATATTTGTTTATAAAGTAATCTATATCCAGCTTTGCTTCTGAATCAACATCTTTTATTTTTATGATATATTCCATAACAATATACTCTCCTTCACTTATTTATAATTTATTATATTCATTATCTATTTGTTTATTAATTTTTTTGTTTTACAACATAAATCCTAATATATTATTAATTCGTCTGTTGTCTCCAAATATAAGCATTTCATTAGCATTATTAAAGAATGTCGAACCTCCACCATCCAGTGATAAAGCTATATCATATGCTTCTCCTGATGAATTATTAGATATCAATTTAATCAAATCACCATGAGTTATATTTTCACGAGCCAATAAATAAATTTTATTGTTAGTTCTATTATATCCAATGACTGTCTTATTTCTTTTACCTAAAACATCTGCAAAAGCGCCAGTAAAACCTTCACCCTTTGGATTATATTTAAAATTCTTATTTAATGAATTTCGTAAGCCTACTCCACCTACTGCCAAACGAACTTTTGATAAATCAAGTTCATTTAAATTTTTAATTAATTTCATTTCAACAGTATTGTCTTTATTTACTATGAATACTGATTGTGGATAAGGCAAATGATTAGCTTGACCTTTATAAACTTTATCATTATCAAATAATATACTTGTAGGATATGTTACACCCTTCGCATCATGCCAAAAGAATGTTCCATTTACACAGAAAGGTTCTTTAATAGATCTATTACTTTTATCAACTATTTTGACTCCAAAATCTTCAACATTACCTCTTAATTCTTTTGTTCCGTCTTTATAAGCCTTGTAATTTACCTCCACTCTTTTCTCACCTTCTCCAAAGTATTCAAGTAGTCCGTTGACAATGCCCTCTGCACATGCTTGTCTAAATTCATCAGTTAATAATAACTTAGCTTCTTCTAAGTTATCCATAAATGCACATTCACAAAGGCACGCTGTCATTTTAACATCACGAATAATTGCAAAATTACCATCAACTACTCCACCTCTATGTGGTTTAAGTCTGGTTTTAGAAATTAAATTCTTTTGGATAACTTCAGCAAAAGCTTTGTCAACCATATTTGCTGGGTAATAAAATGTTGCTGTTCCGTTCTGTGTGCCCCATGATCCAGTTAAGGCATTCGCATGAAAACTGACTAAGACTATTTTATTATACAAATCCTTGTACTTATCATATATGTCATTTGCACGTTTTACTCTTTCTTCTAAAGATATATCTGTTTTCTCAGTTACTGTAAAAAAGACATCTATATTTTCAAACTTTTCTAATAAGTTATCAGCCTTTCTAATTACTGAACGATTAAACTCATTCTCACGCATAAATGTACCATCGGGAAAGAGTGGCGTTCTCTTTCCTTCAGTATTCAAGCCATGCCCACCATCAAATAAAACCAAATATTTCAAATTAAACATCCCCTTGCTCTGTTTTTTCTTGTAACATGTCTATTGCTTTATTTATTATAGGAGGTATCCATACACCCATTAAGCCTGCATTTTCGATTAAACTTATTAATTCGTTTGAGCAAAAAGCTATTATTGCACCTGCCTTTATATATTGAATACCGAGCATTAAATCTAATCTAATAGCAATTAAAACAATTAACAGCATTACACCTTTTTTACATAACCCTTGAAATCCAGCCTTGCTTTCAAGAAGTCCATTTTGAGATTTCTT
Source organism: Firmicutes bacterium UBA6132 (assembly GCA_002435835.1). The sequence continues at coordinate 10,582 of DIVM01000323.1, read as the reverse complement.
GCTCTTTTTAAAAACTCCTGCAACAATTAAACCAGTTATGTAATCCGTCGCCATGAATATCAATAATGTTGTCATTGCACTATCCCAACCTCCGAATGCTTGTGATATTAATGCTCCTAAAGTGCCTGTAATTGCTAAAATCATAGTTTTGATAGTGTTTATTTCCATAATATTCTCCTCTTTATTTTTTGTTATTAAAAAAGGACCTTATCTCTAAAGTCCCTTTAATCCACTAAGCAACTTGTGGCGTTGCTAAGATTGTGTCTTTTTCCTCTACTGTAATATAACCTTTTGCAAATGCATTGTTTACATAAGCTTCATCTTTTCCCATAATCCACATGTTTAATATAAATGGATATAATCTTGACATATTTTCACCTCCTTTTTTATAGACCTAATGCGAAGTTCACAGCTTCCTCTAATGCTGAAATTCTATCCTCTACAGACGGTGTTAAATTTATTTCGACAATAGGATTTACTTTTTCTATTACATTAACTATTTGATTATTTACGATTTCAACATCAAAGAATTCAAATTGTTCTGAATTATTAACTATTATTTCATCTTTTGTAGCTAAGAGTGGAACATTCAAGGACGTTTCAAATCTATTTTTAATTACTTGTAACTCCTCATCGTCAACTTCTTGATTACTTTTTTGAATTAAAGTTCCATCTAATTTTGCTATTATATACATAATACTCTCCTTCCCACTAGCTTAAATAAATAATATATGTTGAGGCTGATGTTGCAGCTCCTACCGATGATATAGTACATGTTGTGCCAGATATACTTATTTTCAAATAATTTCTAACTCCATAATGAGCTATTATTTGTGCGGATGTTGCTCCGATTGTAAGCATATTTGTATATACGTAATCTCTGGCGCTTACCTGTATTCCACCTATTACATAGGATGTACCATCTTTCCAAATATCAAGTACTGCTCCACCAGTAGAGGCTATATTCCAAGATATATGAGAATATTTAGTTACATCAAATGTGAATAAAGTAGTTTCGGCAGAACCGTTTACAATCGTGCCTGAATATTTTAGAGCATCTTTTGGAGCTACTATTTTATCATTTAAAATCTTCCCTTGATAAGCGCTTAATGCTTCACCATCTGCATAAGCACTTGTATTTAAGTCGTTTTTTATTTTAACCCTGCCATAATCTGCTGTGCTACCAAGTGCATTTAAACCATCTTCTATCGGCTGTAAATAAGCTTTATTTATTGCCGTTCCTGCTTCTGTCACTGTGCCCGTAACTGGCACTAAATCATATATGCCTGTGCTAACCTCTACAAATTGGTACCTATGCGGATATTGTACTACCCTGTCTTTTACATCCCTTGCTGTAAATGGCATTATAAAATTACCTCCTGTCCTGCGTTAAATGTTCCTGAATATACTGTACTGTCTTTAATTAAATCAATTATTTGCATTAATAAATACAAATTCTTTTCAAACCTTATTGCATCTAAATAACTGAATTTCATTTTATTAACCCATATTTTTCTATCCTGCCAACCATAAGGTGCATAGAAACAATTCTTTAAAGAGTCTATGTTGCTTTCAATTCGATTTACATGTGTTATAAATGGAAAATCCTCCGTATTCCAATTTGTATTTATTAAATCCAAACTTACTATATACCCCATTTCATGCAGCATGTCTGATACATATTGAGTATTTGCTTCTACCCTTACTAAATCCTCTGCATTGTAATAATCATTTTTTGTCCAATTAAGTTTAGGCTGCATGAGACTATCTAATTTATAAATAGTAGTCTCATATAGCGTTGGATCGCCTAAGCTGTTATATGTGGTTATGGAAACAACATATTTTCCATCTACTGCTTTTAAAACTGTTGCAGTCCAAAGACCTACCTCAACGAGTGAGAATGTTGCTTCAACACCATTTATAGTTCCATACACATAAACTACATCCGTGGCCAATCTGACTTGTAATTCTTCATTCATTACCCTGTCACCGCCACTACTATAACCATTGTTGCTCCTGAATCAACTGGATTAGGTGTTATTGTTACATTGCTTATTACTGGAACGCTTGTGTCTAAAGTTCCTGTAATTGTTGTTTCTGTAACTTTACCAGCCGTATCAGTTGCAGTTACTATAATTGTATTTGCACCATTTGCAAGAGTTATTGACTTACTAAAATTACCACTTGTTACAGGTACAGAGCCTTGGTCTACACCATTTAATTTTATGGTTATTGTTACAGCGCTTGAAGTTACATCATTTGTTGAACCTGCCACTACTAAAGCAGCCGTATTTGTTATAAAATTATTTGTTGGACTTGTAATATTTAAAACCGGAGGCACAGTGTCTATAGTGTATGATCTGCTTGCTTGTGTTGCAGTATTGCCATCAAAATCACTAACATCAAAAGTAATGGTATGAGCTCCATCTGTTAGAGCTGATGGAGGTGTATATGTGCAGTCATAGCCATTTGTAACAGCTGTGCAAACCATGCCTGAACTGCCATTACCAACTACCGTACCTCCGTCGATTTTAAGCGCTAAGGATGCAATATTTATTCCTGAACCGCCTGATTCATCACGCAACTGGAATATTATTGGCTGTTTATTATTTGTTACATACGCACCAGCACCTGGGCTTGTTATAGATATAGTTGGTTTAACTTTTTCTTTTACTGTTAATTTAAGGCTATTGCCAACTGTTGCATCTGCATCATTTACTGTTTTAACTGTACCTGCAGTATTAGTCGCCTCGACTGTAACGGGATAATAATGACTTGCGTTTACATTGTAAGAAGTTGTATTTGGCGCTGTTATTGTTTTTTCATACTTGCCTGTACTACCGTTGTAAGTTAATACATGCCATGTTCCATTGACTTGAACTCTTACTTGACTTATTGCCATATTGTTTCTCCTCTCTATAGGATTTCCGTTTCACCAGAATAGAATGTTCCAGAATATATTGTTATTGATTCTAATATTAGTTCAATTTCAGATACTGTTATAGCTATTAAATAACTTGTATTTGCATTTACAGGGTTAGGGATTATGGATACTGCGTCTATTTGAGGTACAAAAAGTGTGTAGCTCATATTGTTCCACCTATTGCCTCTGTATTTGCCATTAATGTTCCATCATAAATAAACTCTTGTTTAGTCATAATGGCATTCCTATTTTCATTATAGGCATCAAATATTTGTACAGTGTCGCCTATTTCTCTTGCTGGATTTCCTCGCTCTTGCAACTGATATTTAATGCGCTTTTGAGCTATTGCAAGCAACCAATCAGCAACATTTTGACCATCATAGGCTAATGGATTATTAAATGTTTTGACCTTATCTGTTTCGCCTGTTTCTTTATTTGTTGCTATGTATGTAGATACTGTTGCTGAATATTCATCTTTAACAGTTAATTCAATTTTGTTAATTCTTCCTAAATCAACTACCTTTGCAGGCTTATACATATTATCATTGTCAAGAGTGTCAACAACTGTACTTCCGGTAATCTCTACAAATACAAGGGTGTCATTTTTGTCAAAATAACATGTGCTCATTGCAGCTTGTGCAATCATTCTTAGGGCTTCTCTGTGTGTTGCATTTTTGGGGATACATTTATTTATTGTCTTGCTACCTATAGCTGTTGGAATAGAAGTTGTTATGCTTAAACCACTATCTGTTATAACTGCATTCACTGCCTCCATAACTGTCCATGTGCCTGTAACTCCTATTTTACAATTGCTGTTGCCTAATGTGTAAAACAAATCATTAGCTACTATTTTAGCCGTCATGCAGTCATCTTCAGCGCTGGAAAAAGTATAATAAAATCTACCCATCTTTACACGCTCTATTGTTTCTTTTGTAGCGCCAACACCTACTTCTACATTAAGTCCTTGTCCCTGTTGCAAATATTTGTATATTCCATTTGGATTAATCATGTTATATTTTCTTTCGCTATTATCAATGGTGATATCTAATTCATGCGACGGCAAATTTTCAGCGTTTGGAGATATTTCATAGAGTAAATTTAAATTTGTTGTGTTGTTTTCATCAAAAGTCTGTATAATGCCAAAAACTACCTCGCAAACTCTAACACGCCTAAAAGGTTTTGAAGTCTTTGTAAAAGTAACTACAACTTTTCTATAACCATCAATAGGCATTTCGCTTATATAAGTATTTAAGGCATTTTCTGTTACAACGTCTTCATTAATTAATGTATCTACGCTATCATAAACCTGTATTTTAAAATCTATCGCATACTCGTTAGCTTTATCATCAAATATTATAGTAAAGCCTACACTTGATTGATCTTGTGTAAAAGCAAATATCAATACCTGTGCTGTTGACAAATCTCCGTTAACATCAGATATTTCATTGCTCCACCATCCAATTTCACCATTATCTAATTCATCAGGCAACTCAAAACTTCCATCAAGCAAGAAATAATCTTTCTCTAATGCTGCTAATTTAGATGCCATTTCTGTAGTTCTGTTGTGTGTTTGACTTAAATTAGAAATAGCAGCCTCCGATGTTACTGTAACTGTCGCATCTTCTGCTGCATCTGTGTCTATAAATTCAAATTTCACTTTAAAATTGGACCATCTTGCGGAGGTATAAGGGTTATATGATAAAGAAGTAACCTGCATTAGATTACCCTCTGTGATGTCATAATTAAAGTCACACCATGCCAACGTGGTTCAGTTCCATTAAATTTGAATATCTTTGTTTCAGGATAAGCGATGCTAAATATTCCAGTTGTATAACCAGTAGCAGGATCAGGATATTCAACTTGAAAATAGCCTCCCTGTCTTAATAATAAATGCAGATCTGTAATAGTTTGAGCAGGTAGCCAGTCCCATTCTGCTGTAATAGTTGGTCTAAAACCTATCATCTCTTTAACCTTTTTACCGCTTGCCATTTCAATTTCCTTAGAAACTTCTACACCACCTACTCTAACATTCTTTACCTTTGGCATTTCTATTATAGAGTTTTCTTTTGTTATTTTAATCTTATCCAAGAGCAACACCCCTTTGCTTGCTAACTTCTTTTAGAGGATCATATATAGCTTGAGCTATTATTTTACTATCAAGAACAACTTGTATTACTGCGTTTGGCAAAGTCTGACTCGATAATACATTAGATAAACCATTTACAATTCCTTCTCCAATTTTTGTTATCTCAGTAGATTGTTTATTTGTATAAACTTTGCTTCCTCTTGGCAATTCTATAAGCTCTTTTCCATATTCACCAACCCAAGCTAAACCGCCAGGATGAAAATTTGTGCCATTTGCATACTTAGGTATACCTAACTCAAAATTCTTTCTAAGCATATCTTGTGCAACATCAATATCAACATTCTGCCTTTTAGAAATTGCATTAATTTCATCTTTGTTGGCTATATAAAAATTATCTCTTTGATTTTTATTGCTTGTTCTTCTATTAGCTTGTTCTTCACTACTCAAATTATTAAAACTTATAATTTGTGACATAGTTGCAGCTGATGCCATATTTTTAATTGCTTCAGTAGTTACCCCTATCGTATCAGTAATTGATTGCAGTGATTGATTAATACTACCTGCAACTGAATTCATTGCTCCAATAGGTTTATTAGCATTGCCATTTATTCCTATAGCAAGTCCTTCATCTAAAAATTTGCCATATTCTGTCATTACTTTTGAAGGCGAGGCTATTCCCCATGCATTTGCAAATATACCTATTAAATTCACTGCAAAATCTTTAACATTGCTTAGCAACCAATCCTTAGCACCAGTAATGCCATTCCATAGTCCTTCAATAAGATACTTACCTATGTTAACTCCGCCTGAAAAAATATTCTTAATACCTTTTAAAACTGATTCGGCTAATTCTTTAGCGATAGTACCTATATTACCTTTCATGCCGCTTATTCCATCACCAATTTTAGTTATTACTGAACTTCCTAAATTCCACCAGTTATACAGAGTTATCACATTAACTATAGCTAATATAATTTGTGGTATATTTGCCACAAGTGTTGGTATGCTGTCAATTATTCCTTTTGCAAGTATACCAATTATTTGAATACCAGCTTGTAATATTTTTGGTAATTGTGCATATAAAGTATTTGAAAATTCATTTATAATTCTTGGAACTTCAACTAATAGCGAAGGAAGCGAATCGGCTATGCCTTGTACTAAAGCTAAAATCAAACTAATACCCATATCAACTATAGTACCAATGTTATTAGTTATCATATCAGCTAAGCCAGTAACTATTGATATTACTGCAGGTATCAGATTAGGTATTGATTGCGTAATTCCTGTTACTAATGTTTGTAATATTCCTACTGCTGCTGGAACCAGTTGAGGTAATAAATTTGTAATACTCGCAACTAAAGTACTTACTATATTAACTGCTGCTTGAGCTAATAATGGCAATGCTTCAACTATACCTGTAACAATTGATGGAACTAATGCTTCTAAAGTTGTTGAAATGGTTGGTATTATATTTGTTACCTGTGTCAATAAATTAGTTGCAAATGTTGTTATGCTTTCTGAAAATTTTTTTGTTGCCCCATCTGTTCCAGTTACAACATCGACCAGGTTACTTAATATATCAGCTAAACCACCTTTCATGGTTGCAATTGTTGGTTCTACTGCTGTTGCAAGATTAGCCATTGAATCATTTAATTTAAACTGTGCCTCAGATGCAGATAACATATTTTTTTTTGTTTCTTTATATTGAGCATTTAATTCTGTTAATCCACTTTTAGATAAAAAGTCTAAAGCCACTTGCTGCCTTTCAGCTTGTGTTGTAGCTCCTTCCATTGATTTATTGAAAGTTTCAACATTACCGCCTAATCTTCCTATCAATTCAGAAAATTGACCTGTTGCTGCTCCTGTAGCAATTGTTTCTTGCAAACTATCTGAAAGAGATTCCATTTTTAAAGTATCTGGGAATTTAATAACCGCACCACTTAATGCATCTACTGCTTGTGTAATTTGATTATCACTAAATCCAGTTGCCATTAAATTAGAAAGTGCTTCTATTGAGCTATCTGTTTCTCCTGTCAAAGCATTTAATCCACTAAGCTCTTCTTTCATAATATTAAAGCTATTGCCTGCTGTTGTTGCATTCTGTTCTAATTTTGACAAATCATTCCTATATTCTTTAGTGCTTTCAGTTAATCCTACCATACCAGTAACCGTTGCTACTGTTGCTGCACCTATTGCCTTAATTCCTAATACTGCTGCAGGGCCAACTACTTTTCCAATATTAGAAAGTCCTTTACCTAAACCGTCAAGCATATCACTAAATTTATTAGTTTTATTAGTTGTATCCTGTGTTTCGCTTCCAAATTCATTGATTGCTTTAGTATTACTTTCAACTTCCCTCTGCATATTGTTAAGATCTGCAGTAGCTTTATTAACTGCTTGCCTCCAACCTTGAGTGACTTTATCATTTTCACCATATTTATCAGCTGCAGCTGATAGACCTTTTTCAAGTTCTGAGAGCTTACTTTTTTGTTCATCAATCTGCTTATTTAAAACTTTATTTTTTTCAGTTAGTGATTCTGTGCTTTTTTCATTTTTATCAAACTTGGATGTAACTGCCATCATTTCAGTACCAAGCGTTTTTAAATTAGTATTTATGCCATTTATTGCTTGTCTAAACTCTGCTTCACCTTCAATACCAATTTTTGGTCCTATATCATAAGCCATATTTTTTACCTCCTTCCTTTTTAGAATGGTAATACATCATCGAGTGTTTCCTCTTTTTCTAAATCTGAATATACAACTCTGTTATATTTCAGCGTATTTTCTAAATCGAAAACATTCTTATAAGCTTTATATAATAAATCAAATTTTCTTAAAGTCATATGGCCTACTTGTTTTTCAGAAAATCCCATCTTCATACCCATATATAAAAGCCACGCAAAATCTATTAAGCTGGGTTCGTCTCCGTCATCTGCGTGGTCTGTTCGTTTTTTGAATCATCATTTTTCATACTACCAACTGTTATACCTTGCATTATTGCGGTAGTTTCAAGCATTCCAAAATTTGATATTAATCTTCCAACTTGCTTTGATGTTAGGAACTGCCTTTTTTCACTTTTTTCTTCATTCTCAATATCAATGCCCTCATTAACGAACTCCTTAAAAGTCCAAATTATATCTTTGATTTTTGGCTCTAATGTTCTGATTATTTCTTCGCCAGTCTCTTTATCAATTGCTACCTTTCCTGTCGTTTCATCAATAACCTTTTCGGTTGGCTGAAGTACCTTTCCCCATTCTGCTATGGTTCCGTATTTTTCTTGAACTGATTCCATGACATTAAGAGTAAAAGCCAACGGATATTCCTTATCATTTATCGTAATATGTTTAACCATGTCTAACATAATAATTTCCTCCTATTAAAAAGAGGATGGAAGTAATCCACCCTCATATTGTTTAAATCTATTAAGCTGTAATAATATACTCATAATTTGCAATCTGAGAGTCACTATAACCGTTCTTAATTGCAACTGCCCTCAACATTGTACTTGCTGCAATATTAATAGCTGTACTATAAAGAATACCATTTGTTTCAGATGGTGTTGTACCATTTGTAGTGTAATATATTTGTTCAGTTGCTCCTGATGTTAATGTAACCGATTGAGCTACTGCATAAGTTCCTGCTGCTATGCTCGCTACTGGTGTTGTACAAATAGGAGTAATACCTGCTTTTCCATCAAGCCATGCTATAGCCTCTGCCTCTGTATCAAATATTTTTTCACTTTTCCAGTCACCAGCAACATCTTTCATAATAGTTCCTTCAATGCTTGGAGTTTTAAAAACAATTTTTTCACCTTGTGTTTCTGTTTCATCATCTGGTTCTCCAAATTGTTCTTTATGGAACCAAATTGCTCTCCATTTGTTTAAATGATTTCTTTTAACGCCTCCATAAAAACCATGGCCAACATAAGGAGAAATATCATTTTTATTTGCTGTCATTTCTCCATTCACAATAACATGTCCTAAAAGCACCGACTGCACTTCAAGAGGTAATTCGTTCAAGCCGAGTGTTTCTGTTCCACTAATAAAACTTTGATCTATTTCATCTATATCATCATCTGCATAAAGAATCTCATTATTTTTGTTTATTTTTATTGATGCACTCATTGCTTTTGCTATTACTGCTCCGTTTGTGTAAACTGGAGAGCCTGTAGCGTCTGAATAAAGAGCATACACAGGATGCTTTAATCCTATTTTTTTCATTATTTATTTCCTCCTACTCCATTATTATTTTTATTTCTTCATCACATTTTATCTGCATTTCTTCTAATGCTTTTTTCTTAGATTTATTTACTGCTTTCCTTATAAAAGGATTTTTCTGCCTTACAGATGAACCACTTTCAATTGCTCTTGCTAACAGAGGATTAGGAAGTCCTTTAGGATATTTTTTGGAAGGATAACTTCCGTAGCCATCAAATCCTATTTTGGTATTAATATTACCGCCATTATCAACGTCAGGCGGAGTAATACCGAGACTATCTAATAAGTCATTAATTTCCCCTATAGGTGAAACATTAAATTTCTCATCATTTTTTAATTGCTTTAATCCGTCTACAGGCAAGCTTTGAAGTCCTTTTCTGATTTCATTAGCTACTGGTTGTGCACCTGCCATTACTACATCTTTAGCAATTTCTGTTGACATTTTACCCAGCTGTGAGAGCTTAAGTGCAAGTTCATCAGTTCCTTTAATAGTCATCTTAGCCATTAAACCATCTCCCAAATCCACTCATAATGAATATAACCTGTTTCTTCTTCATACTGAATTGAACTAAGTTTCCAAGCAATATCAATAGAATTTAATTTATTTTGGATTAAATCAAAATTAGAATCAAATTCAGTCTTTGTAAAATAATCAATAGTTCCTTGGATAACTTGGTCTGTCATATGATTATCTGCATAATTTGCATCTGCTTGAGTATCTTCTGCCCAAACAATATACTTATCAGGTTTTGCCCAAGCTTTATAATGAAATACATCTAATAGAACTTGTAGGAGTGCATCTCTTAGATCACTTAATTTCATATGCTACCTCCAAACGTTCTAAAGATAAATCCATACATTGAGGTTCTGTATCTTTTGGATATTGTACTTGCATTATGTCGTATTGCTGTCCGTTTATAATTGCTACATCATGAACAGTAACTGTATTTATACGAGCAACTCTTATAAGTTGTTCTATTCTTGCTTGCTCCTGCAATGCAGTCCAATACCTATTCATTCCAACAATACGCTCTTCATACCTAAAGTTTTCTATCTTATTGACTAAACCATCTTTAGGCATGTTACCAGACTCTGCTATATTCTTAACCGAATAAATATTTACAATACCATCATTAAACTGTTGTGTCAGTGTTGGCAGCTTCATAAGCATCCACCTCCGAATCTATTTGTAATGACAATAATTCGTGCAAATAATTCTTTTGGAACATTTCTAAGGCATTACTTCTTACATATCGGCAATAATCCAATAAAAGCTCTTTTGGTTTATCTTCTATATCAAAATTTAACTCTTTACCAGCGACCCTATTTAAATATTTCTTTCCTCTATCTATAATT
>DIVM01000094.1 GCA_002435835.1 Firmicutes bacterium UBA6132 | reverse complement strand
ATCTGTTACATCAGATGGGGATGTAATAATGGAGTTTTCAGGAAAGGAATTGATAAAGGGCGAACCGGATGCTTCAAGTTTTCCATCTGGAGGACTTCGTTCAACATTTGAAGCAAGGGGATACACTGCATGGGACCCAACTTCATATGCATTTATTAAAGATGCTACACTTTGCATTCCGACAGCTTTTTGTTCATATGGCGGCGAAGTATTGGACAAAAAAACTCCTCTTTTGCGTTCTATAGAGGTGATAAATGAACAATCTATGAGAATTTTGAAATTATTCGGAGATAATAATACCAAAAGAGTTATTACAACTATGGGAACAGAACAGGAATATTTCTTAGTAGATACTGAAATGTTCAATAAAAGAAAAGATTTAGTTTATACTGGAAGAACTTTGTTTGGAGCTAAACCTCCTAAAGGTCAAGAATTAGATGATCATTATTTTGGAGCAATAAAGCCAAGAGTTTCAGCATTTATGAAAGATTTAAATCATGAACTTTGGCAATTAGGTATTCTTGCTAAAACTGAACATAATGAAGTGGCACCAGCTCAGCATGAATTAGCTCCAATTTTTACAAATGTTAATTTAGCATGTGATCATAATCAGCTAACAATGGAAATGTTAAAAAAAGTCGCAGACAAACATGGACTAACATGTTTATTGCACGAGAAGCCATTTGCTGGGATAAATGGTAGTGGGAAACACAACAACTGGTCCTTATCAACAAATGATGGAATAAATCTTTTAGAACCTGGCAAGTCTCCTCGTGAAAATGCAAGATTTTTATTATTCCTATGTGCAGTTATAAAAGCTGTTGATGAATATCAAGATTTATTAAAAGTATCTGTTTCTACAGCAGGAAATGACCATAGACTTGGAGGAAATGAAGCGCCTCCTGCAATAATTTCAATATTTTTAGGTGATGAACTATCGGCTGTTCTTGAATCCATTGAGGGTGATACTGCATATGTAAAAGAATATAACAGAGAATTAACTGTTGGTGTTGATGCGATTCCAATAATCCGCAGAGATACTACTGACAGAAATAGAACATCCCCATTCGCATTTACAGGAAATAAATTTGAGTTTCGTATGGTAGGTTCAAAGCTTTCAATAGCTGGTCCTAACACAGTATTAAACACAACAGTTGCAGAAGAATTATCACAATTTGCAGATATACTTGAATCATCTGATGATTTTACTACTGCACTTAATAATTTAATAAAAGAAACAATTAAAAATCATAAGAGAATAATTTTTAATGGAAACAACTATTCTGATGAGTGGGTTAAAGAAGCAGAAAAAAGAGGATTATTAAACTTAAAATCAACTCCTGAATCTTTACCTTATTTATCTACTGATAAAAATATTAGAATGTTTGAAAAATTTAAAATATTTTCAGAAAAAGAATTAAACTCAAGGTTGGAAATACATCTTGAAGATTATTGCAAAACAATAAACATAGAAGCGCTAACAATGCTTGAAATGGTTAAAAAGGATATTTTATTAGCTGTTTCCTCATATATTAAACACTTAAGTGAAACAGCAAGTGTAAAAAAATCATTAATTTCAGACGTTAATTGTGATGTTGAAATATCTATGATAACAAAACTTTCATTGCTTTTAAATTCATTGTATAAAAAGACTGAAATTTTTGAAAATTTAATGCTTGATGTTAAAGAATTTGATGATTTACAAAAAGAAGCTGAATTTTGCAGAAATAACATATTTATAGCTATGCAAGAAATTCGAGCTGTAGTTGATGAGTTAGAAGCAAATACAGCAGAAAAATATTGGCCATTCCCAACATACGGTGATATTTTATTCAGCGTAAAATAAATATACTATAATTAATAAAAATATAAATTAAATAGAAAGGCAGTTTTATTTTTATACATTAATAAAAATAACTGTCTTTTTGTTTTGCTTGTTTTGTACTGTATATGCGAAACAAAATAATTATCTTCGCATATACTAATGTAGAAAGGAGCACTGTTATGAATATTCACGTAGTAAAACCGGGTGATAGCGTATATTCTATTGCTTCCCAGTACAATGCTTCACCTCAATTAATAATTAGAAACAATGAACTAAGTAATCCAAATAATTTAGTAGTAGGCCAAACACTTGTTGTGCAAAACCCTGAAACAACTCATGTTGTTAAAAGAGGAGAGACATTACAAAGTATAGCAAGTCAGTACAACACTGCTGTAATTAAACTTTTACAAAACAATCCAAATATAATTGACCCTTATAGAATATATCCAGGACAACAAATTATCATTGATTATGAAGATGACAAAATTAAGCCTATTTCTGTTTTGGGTTATGCATATCCTAATGTAGACCGAACAGTGCTGTTAAAAACTCTTCCATATCTAACATATTTAACTTTGTTTACCTATGGAATAACGCCAGAAGGCGATTTAATCAGCATAGAAGATGAAGATTTAATAAGATTGGCAAGAAATTATAATGTTGCGCCGCTTATGCTTATATCAACATTAACGGAATCAGGTAATTTCAGTAGTGAATTAGCACATAAAATTTTAAATGATCAAAATGTGCAAAACAGATTAATTGATAATATAATGAACAATTTAAGAGATAAAAATTATTATGGGTTAGATGTTGATTTTGAATTTGTTTTACCAGAAGACAAAGATAAATATACTCAGTTCATAAATAATTTACAGACAAGGTTAAGTGCTGAGGGTTACCCATTATTTGTAGCTTTAGCACCAAAAATTTCTTCTGATCAAAAAGGTCTTCTTTATGAGGCTCATGATTATCCTGCTTTAGGGAATATAGCAGATAATGTTTTGCTAATGACGTATGAATGGGGCTATACCTATGGTCCTGCAATGGCTGTAGCGCCCGTTGATAAAGTTAGAGAAGTATTGGATTATGCTGTAACAGAAATTGATAGAAATAAAATTTATATGGGTGTTCCAAATTACGGTTATGATTTTACTCAACCTTTTGTGAGAGGAGCATCGAGAGCTGACTCTGTTTCAAATGTAGAAGCTGTAGAATTAGCAACGAAAGTTGGTGCACAAATACAATATGATGATATTGTACAATCTCCATATTTCAATTATTGGGACAGAAGCGGAAAGCAGCATCAAGTGTGGTTTGAAGATGCAAGAAGTATTGATTCAAAATTAGATTTATTTAATGAATATGATTTAGAAGGCATTGGATATTGGAATATAATGAAATTTTTCCCTCAAAATTATCAAGTTTTAAATGCTTTGTATGATATAAGAAAAGTAGTTTAATTTGGGTAGGGGCAGTTGGTGCCCCTTTTTTTTATGACCTAACCCAATTTCTTCGACCGTAGGGAAGAAGAAATTGGGTTAGGTCAAACGCAACGAATTCCCAATATATGCGACCAAAGGGAGCAGATATATTGGTGAATGAGACTGTGCATGACCTAAACTATTCGACCCTAGGGAAGAAGAAATTGATTCATGAGCGAAAGCGAATAAGAAAATGTGTGAATGAAACTGCGATTCAAACTGTAATTAACCTTAAAGAGAAATATATTTGTGTTACGTGACTACGTATTCTAAATAAAAGTCATTATAAATCAAAACAAGCATATATATTAATATGATTTTATTTTTTGTAAAAATGAGGGAGGCATCCATGAATAATAAAAATAGTTATAGAGTTATGAAATTTCTTGAGCCTATAAACAAAAAGGATAAAAGTAAAGGATATGTGCGCCTTGATATTAGAGGTATAAAGGGAACTATTATGGTTTCGGTTGAAAATTTAGGCGATAGTAAATCATACAGTGAAGTTTACTTATATAAGGATAAAAATGATAAAATAAAACTTGGTGATATTAACAATAAAAAAGGAATGATTAAAAAAATTATAACTTTTGGAAGCAATGATGCTATAGAAGATTATAACATTTGTGGTGTAGTAAAAGAAAATAAAATTTTATTATACGCTAATTTATACAATGCTGTTAATTCCAATGATATAAAAAAACTTGAAATCGATGAAGAAATTGAAGTTGAGTTAGTTGATTTAAGTGTAAACACGGAAGAATCGGAACAATTAGATGAAAAAGAAAAATATGAAAATATATATAAATCTAATTATGAAAATAATTTTGAAAATAAAGATAATTTTGTAAATAATATATATAAAAACAGAACATATGAAGATAATTATAATAATGAAGAAAATATAAACGATGAAGTTAAAAATACTGCATATGATAATGTTGATTCAAATATTGATATACAGTATTCAAAATTAAGCAATGCTTTTAATGATGGTTATGAAAAAAATAAAAATGATAGAATTTTTGGGGAAGAAAAGCAAGTTGAAGCGGAAGCGGAACATTCAAAGCCTAAATATAGAAATAAATTTGAAGAAAATTTATTTGAAGTTTTAAAAAATTATGAAAAAGTTAAACCTTTATCGGTTGAAATTAATAATTTAACTTGGTGGAAAGTTCCATTTGATGATAGAGGTATTAAAAATGGATTCTTACCTTATTACAATCAAATAATTAGTTCATATTATCCATTCCCTATGACAAATAGAGTAACAACATGCAATGGTCTTATGAAAAAATATGGTCATTACATATTTGGTGTATTTGAAGAAAAAGGTAAAGTATCAAAATTTGTTTATGGAATTCCTGGCGAATTTAAAAGAGAAGAACAACCGTATAAAGGATTATCAGGTTTTAAAAATTGGTCATATAAAAACAAAAGATTGGATGGAAATTATGGTTATTGGCTTGCTTTTTTAGATTCAACAACTGGAGAGGTAACAGAACCACCAAATATAGAAGTAATTAAATAATACTGTACAAAGTTAAAAATATTTGCTATAATATTTAGATATTGAAGAACTATTCACAATAAAGGAGTTATAATAACAAATGCCGTCGATAAGTACTCACATGCACTTTGGTAAAATTTTTATTGAAAATTCTGATGAGGAAATAGACATAAAAAGCTATATTCTTGGTATAGTTTCGCCTGATACTATAGATGATGATGATTTTGAGGATTTTCATTGTTTAGATGAAGATGGTAATGTTGATGTAAGAGAATTTTATGAAAAATTTGATTTAAAAAAATTAAATATACAGCAAAAATCATTTATATTAGGGTACTATTGCCGTTTATGGTTTGATGAATATTATAAATTTAATGCAAGTAAACTTATAATACACAATTATCGTGATTTGTGTGATGAAGAGTTAATATCAGCAATTAAAAATATATTTAAATACTATGATGATAAAGCAATAGGTAATTATTACGAACTACTAAAAAGAGAAATTAAAAATTATAATATAAAAATAGATTTAAAAGAAATGCGTGGCATAAACATAAATAAGGCAAAAGAAATACTTGTAGATTATTTCAAGGAACTTACTCCTAAATCTATTTATTCTGATTTAATTAAAGAAGAAGAATATTTAAAATTTATGAAAAATAGTTGCCAAAAAATAATAAAATCATTATAAATGAAACTCCTTTACAGGAGTTTTTATTTTAAATAATCAATTGACTGGTATAATAAAATATAATATAGTAATAGATAATCATGATAGATAAGGATGATGAAAGTGAAATATAAATATGTTTTTTTTGATTTTGATGGAACCCTCGCAGATACTGAAGAAGTAAATTTTGTAATTTATCAAAAGCTTGCTGAAAGGTATAACTTAAGAAATATCACATTAGATGAGTTAGGTCACTTAAAAAAAATGAGTGCAAGAGAGCTTATGGATTATATTGAATTAAAAAAAAGATATTTACCATTTATGCTTAAAAGAGGTAAAAAACTTTTAAATAGTGATATAGTAAATGTAGAATTGTGTAAACCAGATATCTTTGAAGTAATAAACAATCTAAAAGATATGGGGATAAAAGTTGCTATTATAACAACTAATTCAAAAGCTAATGTTAAATCATTCCTGCAAAAACATGAAAGTGATGTGTTTGACTTTATAGCAAGTTCTTCCATGTTTGGAAAAGAAACAAAAATTAAAAAAATAATTAAGAAGGCAAAACTAAAAAACAATGAAGTTTTATATGTAGGTGATGAAATAAGAGATATTCATGCTGCTAAAAGAGCAGGTATAGATATTGCATCCGTAGGATGGGGTTATAATACTACTGAAAGTTTAAAAAAGCATCAACCTGAATATTTAATAAATGAACCAACAGAATTAATAAGTATATGTAATTAATATATGAACGCGCAAATACGAACTATTATTTTTATTTAGTATAAATAGTTCGTATTTTTTATATATTATTTATTATTTATTGATATTTTTCAAGATTACACCTTGCATTGTAAATAATACTATGCTAAAATACAAACAATAATAACGTATATAAATACATGGAGGCAATTATGAGTAAAATGATATATACAATAAAACCGGAAAATCATAATATTTCAGAAATAAAGCAAATATTAGAACAGCACCCAGAAATACAATTTGTATCCTTTATGGGAGTTGATATTGGCGGAAATGGTACTGATGAAAAAATTCCTATAAAATTATTTTTAAATGATATGGAAGATATGCTTAAACATGGTATACAAACTGATGGTTCAAGCGTTGAACTTCAAGGAATTGCAGTGTTAAACGATGCAAGAGTAGATATTTTACCAGATACTGATTGCACATGGTTTATAGATTATAATTATGAATATTATAATGATGAAAATGGACTTCCAATAGGTACATTAAAAATACCTTCTTTTATAGTCCACAGCGGAAAAAGAGTTTGTTCAAGATCTATTTTAAAAAATGCAGTTGACAATTTTAAATTTAAAATGGATGAAATGTTGAAAAATAATCCTTTTATTACGCAAAAATATGGTTTTAAATATGAAGATATAAATGAAATTATATTAACATCAGCTACTGAACTTGAAATGTGGGTTAAAAGTCCTGAGGAAATTGCTGATTTTGAAGAATTATACACTTCTCAAGTTTTAAAAGAACAATACTGGAAAAAAACAATGGGTACAGTGAGAACTGTTCTTGAAAAAATAATGGATCAACTTGAGCTATATGATATGAAACCTGAAATGGCTCACAAAGAAGTTGGCGGTATTACAAATAAAATTGATGCTAAAGGTAGAATGACTCACGTAATGGAACAGCTTGAAATTGACTGGAGATTCTCGGATCCAATGCAAGTTGCTGACAATGAAATTTTTATTCGTGAATTAATTGAAGATCAATTTAGGCATCATGGCTTAGAAGTTCTATTTAAAGCTAAACCAATTGAAGGTGTTGCAGGAAATGGAGAACACACTCATTTTGGTGCAGCAGTTAAACTTAAAAATGGGAAAAGAATAAATTTATTTACGCCTGTTGATATGTCGAAAGATTATTTAAGTGAAATTGGGTATGGAGCTTTGATGGGATTATTAAAAAATTATGAAGTTATTAATCCAATTGTAACTGCTACTAATGATGCATTTAACAGATTAAAACCGGGTTTTGAAGCACCTGTTTGTATAGTTACTTCATTGGGAGGAACTAAAGAAGCTCCTTCAAGAAACCGTTCAATATTGGTAGGAGTAATCAGGGATATTTCAAGCCCTGCATCTCTTCGTTTTGAATTGCGTTCACCTAATCCATATTCAAACACATATTTAGTTATAGCAGCTTCTTATCAAGTTATGTTGGATGGTATTTTAAAAGTAATTGAAGCTAAAATGACAACTGATGATTTAGAAAAAGAAATTTCTAAAAAATATGGTGAAGATGCAATATATTTAGAAAAAGACAGAGAATACAGAAGTGAAGAAGATGTTTTTGAACATTATACTGAAGAAGAAAGAAACAAAATTTATGGAAAAGCACCTTCTACAGTTTGGGAAAATTTAAAAGGATTTGAATTTTGTAAAAATAAACAAGAAGTACTTAAAACTGGAGATGTATTTACTGAACAACTTATTAATTCTATAAAAGTTTCTACTACGGAAAAATGGAAAAACGAATTAAAAGGAAGAATAATACATGATAATATCGCTTTATTAAAAACATTTGTAAAACTTCACGATGAGCAAGATTATGCTACTGATTTGGATGTTGTAAATTGGGAAAAAATACTTCATTTAAAAAAGAAACTTATGAAAGACAGTATGACTAAAAAAAGTATTTTTACTAAAATTAAAACTGCTTTAGCAAATGGAGATTATGATTTTGCTTCTGACTTGCAAAAACAAATGAATGAGAAAATGACAGATATACGTAATTTGTATATTGAATATAAAAATAACATATTTTAAAATAAGAAAAAGGAACTATCGAGTTCCTTTTTCTTATTGAAAAGTAGCATATATTCTACTATATAGAATGTAATAATATAAAAAGTCAGTAAATTATTCGTTTTTGTATTTACAAATTAAATTAAATATGGTACAATAATTGTGCACATATAAAACGTATTCCTAAGTATTTTCATATTGAGTAAATACATTTATATATGCATTTTTTATTTTAGAAAATTTAATTGATGTATAAAATAATTACAAAGATTAATAATATATAAATGAAAACATTAACAACATTTATGTAATCGTTTTATATAAAAAATTAAATTTATAAAAACTAAAGTTAATTTATGGAGGAAAAAATGGGCAAGGATAGGCAAAGAAAACAACCGACATTATTGATTTCATTAATACCGGTACTAGCAGTAATTGTATTTTTAGGTACAGCAATATTAAAGTTTGGTGCTGACGTACACATTCCAATAATAATGGGCGCAATTGTGGCGACAGTTATCGCAGTATATGTATTAGGTTTTAAATGGGTAGAAATTGAAAATGGTATTGTAGCTTCAATAGGAAGTACAATGCAAGCGATTTTAATACTTGCAATAATAGGTGCTTTAATCGGTTCATGGTTAGCTGGTGGTATTGTACCAACAATGATTTATTACGGTTTACAGATATTATCACCAACATACTTCTTATTTGCATCCGTTATACTTTGCAGCATAATATCTTTAGCAACAGGAAGTTCTTGGACAACAGCTGGTACAGTTGGTGTTGCATTAATAGGTGTTGCTCAAGGTCTTGGTATTCCAACAGAAATAGCTGCTGGTGCTATTGTTTCTGGAGCATATTTCGGAGATAAAATGTCGCCTTTATCGGATACTACTAACTTAGCTCCTGCAATGGCAGGCGCAACTTTGTTTGACCATATAAAACACATGGTTTACACTACTGTATTTTCTTACGGTATTACATTAGTTATTTTCTTTGTTATGGGATTTAAATACTCTGGTACACAACTTGATGCAACAGCAATACAAGAAATGCTTACTGCAATTGAAAGTATTTATACTATCAATGCATGGTTACTTTTAGTTCCAGTTATAGTTATTACTATGGTTGCATTAAAAGTTCCTGCAATTCCTGGCTTAATCATAGGAACAATATTAGGTACACTTTGTACGTTATATCAAGGCGGAGATTTTGGTTATATACTTGAAACATTACAATATGGTACAGTAGCTGAAACAGGAAATGCAGTTATAGATGAACTTCTTACAAGAGGTGGTTTGCAAAACATGATGTGGACTATTTCATTAATTATGTCTGCTTTAACATTTGGTGGTATCATGGAAGTTTCAGGTATGTTAGCTGTTATAGCAAATAAATTATTATCATATGCTAAGAGCACAGGTTCATTGATATTAGTAACAGCAGTATCTTGTTTGTTCATAAATGTACTATGTGGAGATCAATATTTAGGAATTGCTTTACCTGGAAAAATGTATAAAGAAGAATATCATAGAAGAGGTTTAGCACCAAGAAACTTATCACGTGTTCTTGAAGATTCAGGAACAGTAACATCAGCATTAGTTCCTTGGAACACTTGTGGTGCTACTATGGCAACATTCTTAGGAGTTTCTACGTTATCTTATGCACCTTTTGCTTTCTTCAATATATTAAGCCCTATAACAACAGTAGCTTATGGTTTCCTTGGAATTACAATAATGAAACTTGTAAACGACCCAGCGGCACCTGAATATATAGGAAAAAAAGAAAAGAAATAATTTAGTTTAATATTAGCCCATTAGATAAAAAATCTAATGGGCTTTTTTTACTATTTTTGTTGGGGATATAACAGGAGCTTTTAATAGATTTATAAAAATATGTGGACATAATAAATATACACTTGGTAATGATATAATTGTAAATATTACCCTTAGTTTAGGTATTTGCTAATTCTAAGAAGTACAAAGCTAAACTTATATCTAAAAATTAAGTGGAATTTAAAAACTTTACTTAGATTTTACAATTATTTGCTTATATTTTTACTTATAGGGTATATATTTGGTGTATAATACTTAAGGAGATAATGAGCATATGAAAGCAAGAAAAAAAATAAAACTAATTGCAATGTCATTAATGCTAATATTGTCAATTGTTGGCTGTTCTAACAAAAAACAAACAACAGAATTTAATGCAGATAAAGAAATTACAGTTATAGCAAGAGATGCTGCTTCAGGAACAAGAGGTGCGTTTCATGAATTAATGAAAATAAAAGTAAAAGAAAAGGAAAAAGAATCTGATAATTTAGCTGTTGGGGCATTAGAATTCGATGGAACTGATAAAGTTATTACAGCTGTAGAAAAAGATAAATATGCAATAGGTTATATTTCTATTGGGTCTCTAAGTGACAGAGTTAAACCAGCAAGTATAAATGGTTTATTTCCAACTGAAGAAAATGTTAAAAATGGAAATTATGTAGTGTCGAGGCCTTACCTTTTGTTGACAAATGGAATTGAAAATGATTTAGTGAAAGACTTTTTGAGCTTTACAAAATCAGTTCAAGGACAAGAAATTGTAAAAAAGATGCATTATATTGGAGCTATAGAGTCACCTAAGCAATATGAACCTTCTAATATTTCAGGTACAATTAAAGTTGCAGGTTCAACATCTGTAGCACCATTAATGGAGAAAATTCAAGAAGCATATAAAGATTTAAATCCAAATGTAACATTTGAAATGCAAGCAAATGGATCATCCCAAGGAATAAAAGCTGCAATTGAAGGAACATATGATATAGGTATGAGTTCAAGAAATTTAAAGGACGATGAAAAATCAAAATTGAATGAGCACACACTTGCTATTGATGGTATTGCAGTTATAATAAATAAAACAAATCCAAAAACAGATCTATCATCAGAAAATATTACTAAAATTTATACTGGTGAAATAACTAAATGGTCTGAGGTAAATTAAAATGGAAAAAATGGAAAAAAACAATCAATTAAATATAAAAGAAAATATAATGCAATTAATTTTTTTTGCATCAGCGTTAGTTTCAGTTTTAGCTGTAATAGCTATATGTTTATTTTTACTAATGAGAGGTATTCCAGCCATATCTGAGATAGGACTTAAAGAGTTCTTATTTAGTCAAAAATGGGCGCCAACAAATACTCCACCGACTTTTGGAATTCTTTCCATGATTGTAGGAAGTTTATATGTTACAGCAGGAGCTATTATAATAGGGGTACCAACAGGTATTATGTGTGCGATATTTTTAGCTGAATTTTGTCCTACAAGTATATATAAAATTGTAAAACCTTCTGTCAATTTATTGGCAGGTATTCCATCTATTATTTATGGTTTTTTCGGGATGGAAATTGTAGTTCCTTATGTAAGAGAAATGATAGGTGGCAATGGATACAGCATATTATCAGCGTCAATTATACTTGGTATAATGATTTTACCTACAATAATTACTATAAGTGAATCCTCTATTAGAGCTGTTCCAAAAAGTTATATGGAAGCATCTTTAGGTATTGGTGCTACAAGAGAAGAATCCATATTTAAAGTTGTAGTTCCAGCTGCTAAATCCGGAATATTAACTTCAATAATACTTGGTATAGGTAGAGCTGTTGGTGAAACAATGGCAGTTGTTATGGTAGCTGGTGGTGCTGTTATGCCTTTAGAAAAAATAGCATTATTAAAACCAATTAGAACTTTGACAGCAAATATAGTAACTGAAATGAGCTATGCTTCAGGTTTGCACACAGAATCTTTAATAGCAACAGGCGTAGTTTTGTTCGTATTCATAATTATATTAAATACAGCGCTTAGTTTAATAAAAACAAAAAACTAAAGTTCTAATAAGAAAGGAGCGCGTAAGTGGAAAATTTAATAAATATTAAAAGCAATATTAAAAAAAGAAAAATTCAATCCATGTTTTTAAAAGCATTGGTTTGGATAAGTGGAATTATAACAGTAGGAATATTAGCATATATATTGTTGTTTGTTTTATTAAGAGGAATACCTCATATTGACATGGAATTTTTATTTGGAACATATAATTCTGAAACACTATCTGCTTTTTCATCAATAGTAGCAACTTTACTAATGATAATTATTTCTCTAATTGTGGCTGTTCCTATTGGAGTGTTTTGTGCAGTATATTTAACAGAGTATGCTAAAAGAGGGAATAAAGCTGTTAAAATAATAAGGCTTGCAGTTGATACTTTAGCAGGAATTCCATCAATCATATATGGTTTGTTTGGAATGATATTCTTTGTAGCCGTTCTTGGATTTAAAACATCTCTTATATCAGGTATATGTACCATCTCTATAATGATTTTACCAANNATCTGAAGAAGCAATCAGAACAGTTCCAGATTTATATCGAGAAGGAAGTCTTGGACTTGGAGCATCAAGACTTAGAACTGTTTTTAAAATTGTTCTTCCTACAGCAGTTCCTGGTATATTATCAGGAGTAATACTTGCAATAGGTCGTATAGTTGGGGAAACAGCAGCTTTAATATTTACTAGTGGAACTAATGTATTAGAAAGACCAACTTTAAACTTATTTGCATCACAAAGAACTTTAGCAATTCACATGTATATGTTAGCAAGCGAAGGATTGCCTCATTCAAAAGATATGGCATTTGCAACAGGAGCTATATTAATAATAATAGTTTTTCTTGTTAATTTGGCAACTACAAAGCTTGCAAACAAAATTGGGAGGATGTAAAATGTTAAATAAAGATAAAATAAATATTGAAAATGTTGATTTATATTACAGTGATTTTCATGCTTTAAAAAATATAAATATGACTATAAAAGAAAAAGAAATAACAGCATTCATAGGACCATCAGGTTGTGGTAAATCAACTTTATTAAAATCATTAAACCGTATGAATGATTTAGTAGAAGGATGTAAAATTACAGGAAAATTTGCTTTAGACGGGGTTGATATTTATAAAAATATGGACGCTACTGTGCTTAGAAAAAGGGTTGGAATGGTATTTCAAAAACCAAATCCATTTCCAATGAGCATTTACGAAAATATTGCGTATGGTCCTAAAACTCACGGTATAACTAAAAAGTCTCAGTTAGATGAATTAGTTGAACAAAGTTTAAGAGCTGCTGCTATGTGGGACGAAGTAAAGGATAGGCTTAAAAAAAGTGCTCTTGGTATGTCAGGAGGACAACAGCAAAGACTTTGTATAGCAAGAGCGCTGTCAGTTAATCCTGAAGTATTATTAATGGATGAACCAACATCTGCCCTTGACCCCATTTCTACTATGAAAATAGAAGATTTAGTTCTCGAAATAAAAAAGAATTATACAATTGTAATTGTAACTCATAATATGCAGCAAGCAACACGTATTTCTGATAAAACTGGTTTCTTTTTACATGGTGAAGTTGTTGAATTTGATGAAACAGAAAGACTTTTCTCTTTACCTAAAAATAAAAAAACAGAAGATTATATAACTGGTAGATTTGGCTAAAATATAAATTAAAATATTATAAAATATACGGAGGGTAGTATGAGAAATAGATTTGATCATGAGCTTGAAAATTTGAATTTAGAAATTATAAAAATGGGCGGTCTTATTGAAACTTCAATTGAAACAAGTGCAAGAGGATTTATTCAGCAAGATGTGGAATTATTAAAAAAAGTAAATGAACTTGAATTAGAAATAGATGATATGGAAAAAACAATAGAATCTCATTGCATGAAGCTTTTGTTACAGCAACAACCTGTTGCTGCAGATTTAAGACTTATAAGTACTGCTCTTAAAATGATAACTGATATGGAACGAATCGGAGATAATGCAGAAGATATTGCAGAAATATCTAAATATTTAGTTGATCAAAAATTTATTAAAGATATAGAGCATATTCCTATGATGGCAGAAGCTACTATTAAAATGGTAAAAAATAGCGTTGATGCATTTGTAAACAAAGATAAAGAATTGGCAATTGAAGTTTGTAAGTCGGATGATATTGTGGATGATTTGTTTAAAGTTGTTAAAAATGAGCTTATTGAAATGATAAATAAAGACGTTAAAAATGGAGAGCAAGCAATTGACCTTTTAATGATTGCTAAATATTTTGAGAGAATTGGAGACCATGCTCAAAATATAGCTGAGTGGGTAATATTTTCTATTACTGGTGAACATAAAAATACTGATAATATTGGGGAAGAGTAATATGAAACTTATATATTGTGTCGAGGATGATGTTGGTATTAGGGAACTAATAACATGTGCTTTAAATACTGCTGACTTTGAAGTAATAGGTTTTGAGGAATCACAAAGCTTTTATGAGATGTTAAAAAAAAGAACTCCTGATATAATACTTCTTGATATAATGCTTCCAAAAGTTGATGGAATGACTATATTAAATGATTTAAAAAAAGATGCCTCATATAAAAGTATTCCTGTAATCATGATAACTGCTAAATCTATGGAAATAGATAAGGTAAAAGGATTGGAATCTGGTGCTGATGATTTTATTACAAAACCTTTTGGAGTATTAGAACTTATTGCAAGAATAAAAGCTGTTTTGAGAAGATCTAATATTCAATTAGAAGATCAGGATTTAATTGAATTGTGTGGAATAATTCTTGATTATAACAAACGTAAAGTGATCTATAATAATATTGAAGTAACATTAACCTTTAAAGAGTTTGAACTTTTGCATTATTTGATGATGAATAAAGGTTTGGTGCTTTCAAGAGAAAAAATACTTCAAAAAATTTGGGGATATGACTATGAAGGTGAAACTCGAACAGTGGATATGCATATAAAGACAATTAGACAAAAGCTTGATGGAGTTGAATGTCCAAACTATATTAAAACTGTAAGAAGTGCAGGTTATAAATTTGAGGATCAGTTAGGCCTATGAAAAAAAGAATATTTTATACAATAATATTTTTGTCGGTTATTACAGTTGTTGTAACCGGCATTTGTTCATCATTGATATATTATAATTTATACTTGCAAGAATCAAAGAACCAACTTAAAACAATTGTAGAAATTGTTTCAGATGACAATGAAAATTTTAAAGATAATGCAAGTATACAAAAGACTCTAAATAATATAAAGGCATCTGTAAATTATAATTTAAGAATTACAATTATTGAATCTGATGGAGAAGTTTATTATGATAATTATGTAAATGCAGAAAGATTGGAAAATCATAGAAACAGGCCGGAAATTCTTGAAGCATTTAATACAGGTGTTGGGGAAGACACAAGGTATTCTACAACATATAAAAGCGATGCATATTATTATGC
>DIVM01000086.1 GCA_002435835.1 Firmicutes bacterium UBA6132 | reverse complement strand
ACTATTTCTTTTAAATAAAGTGCAAAATCGTCATCAAAATGTATTAATTTAATTAGCTCCATTTCATGAGATGTAGTAATTTTATTAATTTGCAATTTTTTTTCATTTGCTGGTGCTGGTACATTTTTTACAAAAGTTTTTTGCTTATTGAATTTTTTATTGTATTCTTTAATTATGGACTCTTTTGATACCCCCATTTTTATGGACAGTTTTTCAAATATTAATTCTTTTTCAATTTCTGAATTCACATTTACTATATTGTCAAAAAATATATTTATATATTCAACTTTTTTAGAAGTTTCATATGATTCTTTATAATGAAACTCTAAAAAATTATAATAATCTAAGGAATTTTCTATTAATTTGTCGAATTTTTGTTTACCGAATTTATTTAAATACTCATCTGGGTCCTTAGCATCGGGCATAATTACTACTTTTGCGTTAATATTATTTCTTTTTAACATATTCATTGCTTTTAAAGCTGCTTTTTGACCAGCATCATCAGAATCATAAACAACATAAAAATTAGTTGAATATCTTTTCATGAGTTTTATTTGATTTTCAGTTAAAGAGGTACCTAAAGAGGCAACAGCAGTTGTAAGCCCGAAAGAATGCATTTTAATAACATCCATATAACCTTCTACAAGAAAAAAGCCTTTTTCTTTTACAACTTCTTTAGCAATATGTATTCCAAATAAATTATTTCCTTTACTAAAAATAATACTTTCAGGTGAATTTAAATATTTCGGCAAAGAATTATCCAACACTCTTCCCCCAAAACCTATTATTTTTTTCTTTAAATCAAAAATAGGAAACATTATTCTGTTTCTAAAACGATCATAACATTTATTTGTTTTTTCAGTTTTAATAATTAATCCAGTTTTTAGAATTTCTTCTTCAGTATAACCTTTTGATTTTAAATATTTTAGCAAATTATCCCAATCAGCGTTAGCATAACCAATTCCAAATCTTTTTATTACATTAGAATCTAAATTTCTTGCATATAAATATTTTAATGCATCTCTATTCTTTGTTAAATTACTGTAAAAGAAAGATGCAGCTTCTCTGTTAATATTATAAAGCTTGTTTAATAATAACTTATTATCATTTGAAAATTCATTATCGTTTGTTTCTTCTAACATAATGTTAGCTCTCCTTGCAAGATATTCTGCAGCTTCTACAAAAGTATAATTTTTATACTTCATAAGAAAGTTAAGAGCATTGCCGCTTTCACCACATCCGAAACAATGATATATTTGTTTTTGTGGTGATACAACAAAAGAAGGGGTCTTTTCTTTATGAAAAGGACAATTTGTATTGTAATTAGCCCCTGCTTTTTTTAAAGTCAAAAAACCTTCTATTAAATCTACTATATTATTAGAATCTAAAATTCGATCTACAACATCCGAACTTAATTTATAGGGCATAAAATCACCATTATTTCTACATTGAACATAAATCTTAACATAGCATTAAAATTTTGTCAACATTTTTTTGTATTTTATAAACGCCAAGGTTTTGGAATATATAATTCTTCAAATACTCTCATTGCATAGGTGTCAGTCATTCCTGCTATATAATCTTTAATAATTTCTAATTTTGAAAAATTATTTTCATTATATATTTTTAAATAAAATTCAGGAAGAAAGTCGAAATTTTTTTTATAATACTCAAATATTTTTTCTAGGATAAATGTTATTTTATCATCTTCTGACTTTGCTATTTTATTATAATATACATTTTCAAATAAAAATTCTCTAAGTTCTTTTGTTAGAAGAGCCATTTCTATACTCATTTTTATTTCACCATTTTTGCTGTTTTCTATTACATTAACAATCATAGTATTAATTCTTTTGCCATGGGTGTCACCGATGGATTTAATGAATTTTATTGGAATTTGATTTGAGTTAATAATGTTAGCTCTTTCTGCATCATCTAAATCATGATTTAAATAAGCTATTCTATCACATAAGCTAACTATTTGCCCCTCTAATGTGTTAGCTTTTAAAGTGCTTGGATGATTTAATATTCCATCCCGCACTTCATTAGTTAAATTTAAACCTTGTTTGTCGTTTCGTATCTCAAGAAAATCTACAACTCTCAAACTTTGTTCATTGTGTTTGAATCCATTGTCCAATAGATTATTTAATATTCTTTCACCCGTATGACCAAAAGGTGTATGGCCTAAGTCATGACCAAGAGATATTGCTTCAGCTAAATCTTCGTTTAAATTTAAACTTCTTGCAATTGTACGAGCAATTTGTGAAACTTCTAATGTATGTGTTAAACGTGTCCTGTAATGATCCCCTTCAGGAGATAAAAATACTTGGGTTTTATGTTTAAGTCTTCTAAAAGATTTTGAATGTATTATTCTGTCTCGATCTCTTTGATATTCTGTTCTAATATCACATTTTTTTTCTTCAAGTTTTCTTCCAGTTGAAAATTTACTTTTAGAAGCATATTTAGAAAAGTGTTCTAATTCAAATTGTTCATAAGTCTCTCTTATGTTCATGAAAGCCACCTTTTTTTAGAATTTAGAATATTATTTTATTATACTAATCATTAATATCTATATATTCAAGAATTATAGATGCTGTTTCTTCTACAGCTCTGTTTGTTGTATCTATTACTTTACAGTTTAAGTTTTTATAAATTTTTTCTGCGTACTCAAGTTCTTTAAAAATTCTTTCTAAGCTTGCGTAATTAGCAGTATCTTTTAAGCCCATAGCTTTTAATCGTTCTTTTCTTATTTTATTTAAATAATCAGAATCCAAAGTTAAACCTATTATTTTTTTTGGAGATATTAATTTAAGTTCTTCAGGAGGACTTACTTCTGGAACTAATGGTATGTTTGCTACTTTAACATTTTTATGAGCTAAATACATGGATAAAGGTGTTTTAGATGTTCTTGAAACTCCAATTAATACAACATCTGAAAGTAAAATTCCTTTTGTGTCTTTTCCATCATCATATTTAACTGCAAATTCAACTGCTTCAATTTTTTTAAAATATTTTTCATCAAGTTTTCTGTTTAGTCCTGGTTCCCTTTTTGGTGTGATACCAAGTTTATCAATTAGAGTAAGCATTGCAGGGGTCATTACATCCACAGCTGCAATATTGTTTTCTAAAGCTTTATCAATTAAATAATTTTTTAAATCTTCAACAACTATAGTAAAAATTATAATTGAATTTTCATTTGCTGCTTTTGCTATTAAATTGTCCACATCATTTATACCGTTTATTTATGGAACTATTTTAATTTCAAAATTTGTTATATCAAATTGTTTTATTACTGATTTAGAAAGCTGTTCTGCAGTTTCTCCCATGGAATCAGAAACTGCATATATGTTTATTTTATCCATGGTCACTCCTTTATTTAGATATTTCTAACAAAGCTTTTGTTATGTTTGTTTTAGAAATTCTTCCTACAGCTTTCATTTGACCGTTGGACAAAATTTCAACTATTGGAATACAATCTATTTCGTTTTCTATTATTTTTTCTGCTGCATCAACTATTGATTCATCTTCTGTACAGCTAATTATTTTTGGTTGTCTTGTCATTATAACACCAACGGGCATTGTACTTAAATCTCCACCATTCATTGATGCTTTTAATAAATCTTTTCTTGAAACAATTCCTTTAAGAATATCATTTTCAACAACAAAAAGAGTGCCCACATTTTCTAAAAATATGGTCACTATTGAATCATAAACTGATGTTGATTCAGTAACTGCTATTGGAAGAGATTTTATATCATTTACTTTTATGGTAGATAACTTTTCAAAAACATCTTTATTAATGTTTTTAGTTGATATGAAATAACCTACTTTAGGTTTAGCATCAATTTTGTTGCACATGGATAGAACTGTTAAGTCAGGTCTTAAAGTTGCTCTTGTTAGTCCAAGTTTTTCAGCAATTGCTTCACCTGTTATAGGCTGATTCTTTTCTATTATTTCAATAA
The DNA here is from genome assembly GCA_002435835.1 of Firmicutes bacterium UBA6132. Next base: position 17,013 of record DIVM01000086.1, on the reverse strand, counting down.
TCATATTTTGCCTATCTGAAAATTTAATGTTATCCCTCTTTTCTTTATGTAAAGCGGGAAAAAATTCCCGCTTATTCTGTTAATAGTATTATATTAAAATTTAATTTTATTATTTATAAAATTAACTAATTCATCTATTTTTACTCTTTCTTGAACCATTGTGTCTCTGTCTCTAATAGTAACAGCTTTATCATCTATTGAGTCAAAGTCAAATGTGATACAATAAGGAGTACCAACTTCATCATGTCTTCTATATCTTTTGCCTATGCTTCCTGCATCATCATAATCTACATTGAAATGCTTTTGAAGTTCATGGTAAAGTTCTTCTGCTTGATCATTTAATTTTTTTGTAAGAGGAAGAACTGCAGCTTTAAATGGTGCTAAAGCAGGGTGTAGTTTTAATACAACTCTATCAGTTCCATCTTCTAAAGTTTCTTCAGTATATGCATCAACTAAAAATGCTAATGTTACACGGTCTGCACCTAATGAAGGTTCTATACAATATGGAACATATTTTTCATTAGTAACTGGGTCTTGATAAGATAAATCAGATCCAGAAGTAGTCATATGTGCTTTAAGGTCAAAATCTGTTCTATCTGCAATGCCCCAAAGTTCTCCCCATCCAAATGGGAATAAATATTCTATATCACTTGTTGCATTAGAATAATGTGATAATTCTGCTTGCTCATGATCTCTAAAACGAACTTTATCTTTTGACATTCCAAGATTTAATAACCAGTTCATAGAATAATCTTTCCAATAATAGAACCATTGTAAATCTTCTCCTGGCTTGCAGAAAAATTCTAATTCCATTTGTTCAAATTCTCTTGTTCTAAAAGTAAAATTACCAGGAGTTATTTCATTTCTAAAAGATTTACCTATTTGTCCAATTCCGAATGGAATTTTTTTTCTTGTTGAACGAGTAACATTTTTAAAGTTAACAAATATACCTTGAGCAGTTTCTGGTCTTAAAAATATTTCAGATTTAGAGTCATCTGTAACACCTTGGAATGTTTTAAACATTAAGTTAAATTGTCTTATAGCAGTAAAATTTGATTTGCCGCAGTCTGGACAACCAAGCTTATGTTCTAATATGTATGTTTCCATTTTTTCATTTGACCAACCGTCAACTACATCTTGATTACCAGTCTCATGCATGTGATCTTCAATTAATTTATCAGCTCTGTGTCTGGATTTACATTCTTTACAATCCATTAAAGGATCTGAAAATCCTCCAACATGACCTGATGCAACCCAAGTAGTAGGATTCATCAATATCGCAGAATCTAAACCTACATTGTATGGACTTTCCTGAATAAATTTTTTCCACCATGCTTTTTTTACATTATTTTTAATTTCAACTCCAAGAGGACCGTAATCCCAAGTATTTGCTAATCCTCCATATATTTCAGAGCCTGGAAATATTATACCCCTTGATTTTGATAACGAAACAAGTTTTTCTAAATTGTTTTTTTCATTTTTAGCCATGATATCCTCCTTTTTTATAATAAAAAAAATCCTTCATCCCATATAGGGACGAAAGATTAATTCCGCGGTTCCACCCTATTTGATAAGTATAAATACTTATCCTCTTTAGAAATTAGCTCCAAAGTTCCTTTCATTCATATTTTATTATCAGTTCACACCAAACCTGACTCTCTTTAAATAATTTATGAATTACTTTTCTTTTTCATAGCCACTTAACATTAAATATAATTTATCAAATTATATTTTACATGTCAAGCATTTTCGGTGAAATACTTTAAAATTCGTTATTTTTATCATTATTGTTTGTGTTGTTTGTATTTTGATTATTGGATTGTGGCATATCATAAAAAGAACTTTTAAAGTTTTCTGCTTTTTCAGTAACTGTACCTACTACATCTTCCATTGTATTTTTTACAGTATCCATTCCATCTTCCACAGCAGTTTTTACTGTATTCATTCCGTTTTCAACTTTTTGATTTAAATCAATAACATTACCATCATCCTGAGTTATTTCAACACTACATTGTGTAAGCAAAGCAGTTGTTACTCCTGCTGCTGCAAGGAATGGAGAAATTAATGCACCAATTAAACCAGCTGTAATAGGAATATTAATTATTGTTTCATTATTTTTCTTAATAGATATTTTAGTAGTATTACCTCTACTAATAATATTTTTAATTTGATCTAAAATTTGATCACCCTTTTGTTTAGAAGTAGACTGAAAACTTTGAGAAGATTTTCTATTTTCAATTAAAATAACTGCTTCTAATACATCATCATTTGCATCGTCTAAAGCCTGTTTAGCTTCTGCATAAGTTGCATTTGTTCTTTTCAAAATACCATCAATTTTTTGTAGTTTATCATTTTCCATTGTATTATCCTTTCTTTTACCCATTATTTAATAGCTTTAAAGTGATAAAATTATTTTTACCTATATGATAGAATAAAAATTTTCTAATTAGATTTATTACTTTGCTATTAATATTATCTACAGTGTTTATATCTTTAAACTTTATTTTTAATATTTTTCTTAATGTTAGTATTTCATTAAAAAGTACATTTATTCCATTACCATTATTTACGCATTTTGAGCAATAAAATCCACCTTCTTCAATTGAAAGTACAACATCTGTTTTTATATCATTTGAACAATATAAACAGTGATAAAAGTCAGGTTTGTATCCTAACATAGCTGCCAGTTTTAATTCATAAGCTGCTACTAATTTGTCAAAATCTTTATTAAATGAACTCAAATTTTTCAAAATTTCAACGGTCATGTCAAATATTTTATTATCAACCATATTTTCTGATGCTATATAATGTATTAATTCTAAAATATAACTACCATATAAAAATGCTTCCATATTATTTCTCAAATAATAAAAATTATCTATTAAATCTGCAGAAGTAATTACATACATATCTTTAGATTTGAATAATTCGCATTTTGCATGAACAAAAGTTTGAGAAACATTTATAAGAGGAGAGTTATTTTTTTTACATCCTCTTGAAATCAATTGTATTAATCCTTTATTTTTAGAAATAGCATGAAGTATTTTATCATTTTCTTTATAACGCACTTCTTTTAAAACGAGAATTTCTTCGCTATTTATCATGCTTGTTATAACCTAATGTTTGTAATAAGTAATTATTGTCTCTCCAATCTTGAGAAATTTTAACCCAAAGCTGCAAGTTTACTTGACAACCAAGAAGACTTTCAATATCTTCGCGGGCAGCTTTTCCTATACCTTTTAGCTTTCTTCCGTTTTTACCTATTACTATGCTTTTATGTGATTTTTTTTCGCAAAGAATATTTGCTCTAATATCCATTAATTCTTTGCCTTCTTCTTTACCTTTTCTATATTTCATTTCATCTACTTCAACTGCAATTCCATGAGGAACTTCATCTTGTAAATACATTAGAGTTTTTTCTCTTATTATTTCTGCAACAACAAATTTTTCAGGCCTGTCAGTTATATAATCATCTTCAAAATATTTAGGTCCTTCTTTCAAATGTTTTTTAATTAATTTTATTAAACTATCAACTCCCTGATTGTTTAAAGCTGATATAGGCATAATATCGTCAAAAACACTATATTTTTCGAATTCCTGTGCCATTCTGTAAGTATCTTCTTTTTCAAATTTATCTATTTTATTTAATATTAATATTTTTTTTGCATTAGTTGATTTTATTTTTTCAATTATAAATTCGTCCCCAGGTCCTATTTTATTAAACTCATCAGTAATCATTATAACTACATCCATACCTTCTAATGCAGTATCAACTTCTACGTTCATAAATTCTCCAAGCTGATTTTTTGCTTTATGAATTCCAGGAGTATCTAAAAATACAATTTGAGCTTCATCATCAGTTAAAACTGTTCTTATTTTATTTCTCGTTGTTTGAGGCTTATCAGACATAATTGAAATTTTTTCTCCAATCATGTTATTCATTAATGTAGATTTTCCTACATTTGGCCTTCCTACTATTGTTACAAATCCAGATTTATACATTTATTATTCCTTTCTCTTACTCATCTTTGGTAGTATTATTTAATTAAGCTTTCAGGACCAAAACCATTTGGCATTAGTTCCGATAATTTATAAATTTTATAATTATCAATATTTTGAGCACAAATAACAGTTATATCCCTGCCAAATTCAAGCATGAATTGTCTGCATACACCACATGGAAATGAAATGCTTTTTTCACTTCCTACAACAGCTATTTTTTCAATATCTTTGTACCCTTCTGAAACGCATTTTGAAACAGCAACTCTTTCAGCACAAATAGTTGGAGAATAAGAAGCTGATTCTATATTACAGCCTGTAAAAATTTTACCACTTTTAGTATATACAGCTGCACCAACTTTAAAATTTGAATAAGGGCTATAAGATTTTTCTCTTGCTTCCAATGCAATTTTTATTAATAATTTATCTTCCATACTCGTACCTTCTTATTAAAATTTTGTTTAATATGTAAATGTCGTTCACGACTACAATATAATTGAATTACAAAGTCGCAAATTGTATAATCGCATTATAACATATATGAAATAATTTACAAGCTTACTTTACAATGACAGTTTTTAAATTGCTAACTACCTGTATCCAAGAATTTCCTGGATTTAATGTTAACTCTTTAGAGTTTAAATAAAATTTTGTTCTTTCATTTTTAGATGGTTTTTCCCAAGTTATATTTATAGCTTCACCTTCTGAAATATATATGCCCTGTCCTTTTCCAACGGTGGCCAAATATAACCTTCCTTCAGAATCAAGCACTTGTTTTGAAGTTTCTATTATAATGATATTTTTAGTTATAAGTTGCTGTTTATTTAATTCATCTAAATGAGCTTCATTATCTTTAAATCTTAAATACATTTTTTTTTCTTCATTATAAATATAATCAGTTGTATTTGATTTATTATATGATATTTTTATAGAATCCGCTTTAACTACATTGTTTTTAAAATTATCATAGGTTTCTGACAATTTAGTAGTTTCTAAATTAAAAACATATCCTTCAAAATCACTAGTGCTTTTATACCCCTTATTTTCAGCTGCGTATCTAATATTAGATAAAGTTGTATACATATTGTGAGGTGCTATTTTATTTGTTTTATAATATCTATACATGGCGTTAGAATACAATCCATCTACATTCGGTACTTTTAAATTATAAATTTCATTAAATGCTTCTTGACTTCCTCCAACATGTACGAAAATACCATCATTTTCAAGTGCATAATAAACTAAATAAGGTCTTGCACTTCTTACAGGACCAACTCTTTCTGGTTCATTAGCTAAAAATACGCATAAATAGCGAGTATAAGAGCCTTCTACTTCACATTCATAAATTATTTCTGCTTGGCTTAGCCCAGACTGCCATCTAGCATCAGGATGGTTATCGATTGATACTACTACTGGCCTTTTATTTAGCGTTTCTTTATCATACTTTAAACCATCAAGAGGCGATACTATTTTATCAACCTCATCTTCTATAATTTCAATGTCAATATCTTTGCTAGGCTCATTACTTTTTTCATCTTTATTTATTTCATCTTCTAACTGTAAATTTTCATTTTCAGAAGTTTCTTGAGCTTTATTACATGAAACACAAAATAACAAAATAATAAAAACCATGAATATCAAAATATTTTTTTTCATATTTAAATCTCCTTTAAATTTATCTTTTGTTTATTGAGGGTAAGGAGTTTATAATATTATACTATTTAAATAATTTTAATTCTTTCATAACTTCTTTTTCTCTTTGTCTCATTTCTTCCTTTTCAAATTCTTCCATATGGTCATAACCTAAAAGGTGTAGCATGCTGTGTACAGTTAAATATAACATTTCTCTTTGTAAGCTATGTCCCAATTCTTCAGCTTGCTCTATAATTTTTTGTGTTGATATAATAATATCACCAAGCATTATAAATCCTTCAGGATCTTCTTCATCTTCATCCATAGGAAAAGATAATACATCAGTTTCACTATCAACTTGTCTGTACATACGGTTTAATTCCTTTATTTCATCATTAGTTACAAATGATACGCTTACTTCAAAGTTGCCTATGGCGTTTTCTGTTTCTATTGTTGCATTTATAGCTTCTTCTATAGCTTTCATATTTTCGTCGGTTATTTCCATAAAATCTTGTCTGTTGTCATATAAAACATTAATCATTTTTTTTAGCCTCATATTTTTCATAAGCTTTTATTATATCTTGAACTAATTTGTGCCTTACTACATCGGAGGTATCAAAAAACATAAATCCAATTCCTTCCACATCCTTTAATATATCAATAATAGATTTAAGTCCAGATTTGTTTCCGTTTGGTAAATCTATTTGAGTTATGTCTCCAGTAATTACAGCTTTTGAGCCGTAACCTAGCCTTGTCAAAAACATTTTCATTTGCTCATTTGTTGTGTTTTGAGCTTCGTCAAGAATAATAAATGCAGAATCCAATGTTCTTCCTCTCATATAAGCTAATGGAGCAACTTCAATTAATTGTTTTTCAACATTTTTCATGAAATTTTCAACTCCCATTATATCAAAAAGCGCATCATATAATGGTCTTAAATATGGGTCAACTTTATCCTGTAAATCGCCTGGCAAGAATCCTAATTTTTCACCTGCTTCCACAGCAGGTCGTGTTAAAATAATTCTTTCTACTTCTTTTTTTCTAAATGCATTTACTGCTGCTGCAACTGCTAAATAAGTTTTACCTGTACCTGCAGGTCCAATACCAAATGTAATATCTTTAGCATTTATTAAGTTCATATATCTTTTTTGGCCCACTGTTTTAGGTTTAATTACCCTACCTGAAGCAGTAGTTACAATAATTTCTTTTAATAATTCATTTACATCTAAATTGAAATTTGATTTATTAGCATCAATTAAATATGTTATTTTTTGTTCAGTAATATCTCCTTCAGACTGTAAAACACCCATCATATCATTTAAAATTTTAACAGCAGCTGTTACGGATTCTTTGTTACCCGTAACTTTCATTTCATCATTTCTAATTAAAATATTAACATCAAAATAACTTTTTACAAGTTTTAAATTTTTATCATGTGTACCTAATAATTTTCCTATGTTACCCTGTATAGTTATTGGAATTTTTTCTTCAAATATATCCATTATTCCTCCTTAATGTCCTCTATTTTTGGTAATGCAGATGGATAAATTTTTATTTCTTTACCTATGTCTTCAATAACTTCTATTTGTGCATTTAAATAATAATATTTTTCATCTTCTGTAAAATTCAAAGATGAAGTTATAACCCTTGAATCCGGGCTGCACATAGATTTCAAGTCATCAAACACGTTTATTTTCATTTTATTTTGAGCAGTGTTTTCATCTATTTTAACTTTTTCATACTGTTCTTCATAGTATATGTTTTTTTCTAAAGAAATATCTGTGAAATTTGAAATTAATGGTATATTAATTGCGCTTATTTTACAATTATAATTTTTAAAACGGTTTGTGTCACCAATTATTTTCATTTTTTTGTCATTTATTTTCAAATAATACAAATTTTCCTTTTTATTAGTACTAATAGCTATGTCTTTCTGTTTTTCTTCTTTAAACTGAAAACTGTAATAAGTTTTACCATAAACTGTTCCAATGGATGGAACCATAGTATATTCTTCTAAATTTTTATTTTTAATAATTCCCATTACTAAAGTTTGACCCTCATAAACAACGTCACCTTCTTTTATTACAGGCTGGCCACTTTTTGCAATGACTTTATTAATGACTGCATTTTTAGTTGATATAATACTTGTTGGTGATTTATCTATTACTTGCTCAGGATTTGGATTTTTTTCTTTTATAAATATTATTAGTTTTGAACCTTCTATATATGCTTCTACGAAATTAAAATTCTTAAAATTTTTATATAATATGGTTTCTATATGTTTTTCATTTATATTGTTTTCATTAGTAGGTAATTTTACTTCATAGGAGCTAAGTGCTTCTTTAATTTCATTTTTTAACTTTTCATTTCCTCCAACTAATTCAATACTCCAAATTAATGTTGAATAAACATAAAGGCAAAGAATTAAAATAAAAGCTCCTAATAAAAATCCTTTTCTTGATTTTATTTTATGTAGTTTAAATGCAATACCTGTTGTTTTAGTTAATTGCATTTTATTTTCTTCGAACAAGTCAGTATTTTTGCTGTAATCATCATAAGCTAATTTAAATGATAAATAATCATCTTTTTTTTCTACGTCCCATATGCTAATATTTCTTCTACTAAGTAAATTTAAAGTTTTTTCGTAATTTGAGCCTGAAATTTTAATTACTACGTAGCCCCTTAAATAATTTAATAATCTGAATATTAACATGATTACTCCTTTTTATTAATTAATATTTCATTTACTGCTCCTTTTACGATTACTTTGTAATCATTAATTTCTTCTATTTTAAAATTTTTACCTTTAATTAAAATTGATTGATCTTTTGTATTAATTCCTACTACATCATTTTCATAAATAAAAATTCCTGTATGATTTTCAATAATAACCTTTTTGCTGCCATGCATTCTTAAGTCAAAATTATCAGAGGCTGCATTATTAGGCAGTTCTAAATCATCAGCTAATTTACTTCTAATATTGTTAAACTTCATATTTCCTCCATATATATAACATTTTAGTATATTATAAAATATGCATGATGTCCCGTTACTATGATATTGTATTTTTGCATTAAAAAAACCCTGACTGCTCAGGGTTTTTAACTTAAACTACTGCAAATATTTTGCTACGATTTGATTTACGTGCTTACCATCAGCTTTGCCCTTGACTTTAGGCATAATAAGAGCCATCAGTTTACCCATGTCTTTTTTAGACTGAGCACCTGACAAAGCAACTGCATCTTTAACAATTGCTTCAAGCTCTTCATCTGACAGTTGTGGCGGTAAATAATCTAAAAGTATTTTAATTTCTTCATTAGTAAGATCTATAAGATCTTGTCTATTGCCTTTTTCAAAGTCATCAATTGAGTCTTTTTTTTGTTTAATCTGTTTTGCTATTATATCTAAAACATCCGCATCTTCGAGTTCTACTCTATCATCTACTTCTTTTTGTTTAATAGCAGATCTAACTAAAGTCACAACATTTTTTTTGACTTTGTCCTTAGCTTTCATGGCTTCTTTCATATCATCCATGAGCTTTTCTTTTAAAGGCATACTTTCACCTCTTTATCTCGCTTTTTTGTTCTTTTTTCTACGAGCCGCTTCAGCTTTCTTTTTACGCTTAACGCTTGGTTTTTCGTAATGCTCTCTTTTTCTAACTTCAGACATAACACCTGTAAGTGCACATTGTCTTTTAAATCTTCTAAGAGCGTTGTCTATCGACTCGTTTTCTCTTACCTTTACCTCTGTCATTTTGCTACCCTCCCCTCGTTCTACCACTGTATGTCCATGACACCAGCGAGTTTAAAATAGCACTTATTTATTATATAACATTGAATAATTAAATGCAACTATTTTATGATAAAGTTTCTGACAATTTTTTTCCTCCAAGAATATGGAAGTGCAAATGTAATACAGATTGACAACCGTCTTCGCCACAATTACATAAAACTCTATAGCCGGATTCTTTTATACCAGCATTTTGTGCTATTAATTTTATAGATTCAAAAATTTCAGATATAATATGGCTGTTTTCAGCATTAATATCATTCATTGATGAAATATGTTTTTTAGGCATAATTAAAATATGTACCGGAGCTTGAGGGTTTAAATCATTTATGGCAATTATATTGTCACTTTCAAACACCGGTTCAGAAGGAATTTCCTTGTTAGCAATTTTACAAAATATACAACTCATTTTTTCACCCCTTTATTAAAAGATAATATAATCAGCATAATGCATTACTGAGCAATTAAATAGTCATCATGTACATCTTTAATCGTTACATTTACAATTTCATTCTTAATATTTTTATCATTTTTTACTAAAACTTTCAAATAATTTGATGTATAACCTTCATATAAATTACTATGCTTTTCAGCTTCTATTAAAACTTCCATGTTTTTATTTATAAAATTATTCATAAACTCATTTGATATTTCATTTGCAAGTTCCATTAAAACTTGGCTTCTATCATGTTTTTTGCTGTCATCTACTTGGTTAGTCATTTCTGCTGCCTTAGTACCTTCTCTAACTGAGTATTTAAATACATGGATTCTTGAGAAACGAATTTCTTTAACAAATTCAAATGTTTCATTAAATTCTTCTTCAGTTTCTCCAGGAAAACCTACTATAATATCAGTTGTTATTCCACTGTCAGGCATATATTTTCTTATTAGTTTTACATTTGTTCTATATTCTTCAATTGTATATTTTCTGTTCATTCGTTTTAACACACTGTCGCTTCCGCTTTGTAATGATAAATGAAATTGATGACAGAATTTATCCATTTTAGAAATACGAGAAACAAAATCTTCTGTAATTATTTTAGGCTCTAAAGAACCTAATCGAATTCTTTTTATTCCATCTATTAAATTTATATCTTCAATTAATTTTATAAGAGCATTTTCAATTTCTTGGTCTTTTCCATAAGAAGATATGTGAATACCATTTAATACTATTTCTTTATATCCGTTAGCAGCTAATTTTTTTATTTCTTCTATTATATCATTGTGGTTACGGCTTCTAATAGGTCCTCTAACATATGGAATAATGCAGTAAGAACAAAATTGACTGCAACCATCTTGAATTTTTATGTTAGCACGTGTTTTATCATGAACTGTGCTAATTTTTAATTCTTCAAAACTTTCTCTGCCGCTGAATTCCTCAATTATATCCATACCTGCATTAACTAACATTTCATTATCATTTTTTATATTATTTTTAAGTTTTTCTTTAATTAAACGTCCTATTTCACCTTTATGCTTAGTGCCTATAGTAATATCAACACTTGTTTCTTTATTAATTTTATCTGAATTTAATTGAACGCTGCAACCAACTGCAACAACTAAAGCCTCTGGATTTAATCTTTTTGCTTTATTGATGAACTGCCTTGATTTTCGTTCGCTTTCTTTTGTTACTGCACATGTATTTATTATATAAATATCTGCATTTGTATTTTCTTGAACTACTTTAATACCTTCTTGTTCTAAAAGTTCAGTCATTGCTTCAGTTTCAAATTGATTTACTTTGCAACCAAGAGTAGTAAAGGATGCTGTAATTTGTTTATTGTTTTCTTTATCTATTTTTAAGTTTTCTAAATTGTTCAACTTTCTCTCCTATATATATTAATTGCTGTTGGGTTCCCGGGAACCTTGTTATATTTACAGTAAGCATATCATACATAAAAATTAATTTCAATTACTATTACAACCAAAATGCATTTTCTATATAATTTATTTGTTTGTCTTTTAATATTATTTCTATGACATCAAACTGACATATTAAATCGTCATTGTTTTGTTTTAAAAGATAATATTTTGCAGCAGAAATAATTTTCTTTTGCTTATTTAATGTAACTGATTCTCTTGGAAAACCATGATCTGTGTTTATTTTTCCCTTAACTTCAATAAAAGAAATTACTCCACTTTTTTCAGCAATTATGTCTATTTCTCCAAATTTGCTTATAAAATTTTGGTTTAATATTTTATAATTATGTTTAAGTAAATATTTTTTAGCTAACTCTTCATATTCATATCCTTTATTTTCTTTATACATATTTCACCGAATCTTTCTTGAAAAGAAAAATAATTTTTATAAACTTTAAGCGAAGTTTAATTAAACAAAATATAAAATAATTAATTATTTATTTATTGCAAAAGTTCCGCCATCGGTTTCTTCAATATGTGAATTATAAAATTCTTCCATTAATTTGAACATATAATATGTGTCTTTATTTCCTGCTGTTTCATATGAAGAATGCATTGCTAACTGAGCTATTCCTATATCAGCCATTTTAATGCTAACTTGAGATGATGCTATATTTCCTAGTGTACTTCCACCTGCAATATCAGAACGGTTTATATACGACTGATATGGGATTTTTCCTGCATTACAATAATGTTTTACTAAAGATGAACTCACTCCATCAGTTGTATATTTTTGATTAGCGTTATATTTTATAACAACACCTTCGTTCATATATACTTTATTAGTAGGGTCACTCAATTCAGGATGATTTGGGTGTACGGCATGGGCATTGTCAGCTGAAAGCATAAATGATGTAGAAAGAGCACAGAGATATTCTTCTTTGGTTTTTCCTAAATTCTCACTAAGTCTCTCTAAAGTATGCTTTAAAAATGTGGATGCAGCACCTTGTTTAGTTCCGCTTCCAACTTCTTCATTATCAAAACAGCAGAATACATTTATGGATTTTGTATTTGAACCTGATAAAAAAGCTTTTAATGATGTAAATGCGCACTGTAAATCATCTAATTTTGGAGAAGATATAAATTCTCCATTGCTTCCCCATACAGATGGCTTCATGCGATTATACAAAAATAAATCATGGCTTAATATATTTTCTTTTTTAGTTTTAGCTAATTGTGCTATTAATTCTAAGAAATATTCTTCTTCACTTTCATTTTTTTCATAAGTTCCAAACAAAGGAATTAAATCAACTTGTTCATTATATTTCATGCCTGTGTTTATTTCTTTGTTCATATGTATTGCTACATTAGGGATAAGAACTAAATCTTTATCTACATTAACTAATTTTGTTTCAATACTATTTTCATTTTTAATTATAACTCTTCCTGCAACAGATAAAGGTCGATCCATCCAAGAAGAAAAAATCATGCCACCATATTTCTCTGTATTTAATTTTACATATTTTTTGTCAACATTTAATTTATAATTTTCTTTTACTTTAAATGTTGGTGAATCGCTATGTGATGCAATTATATTAAAATTAAAATCATCTAAATTGTTTCCTACTTTAAATGCTATTATTGATGATTGGTTTCTTGTAACATAATATTTTTTGCCTGTTTGTAGTATCCACTTTTTATTTTCAGGTAAACTTTTAAATCCATTCTCTATTAATTCTTTCTCTATTGAATTAATAGCATGGAAACTACTAGGACAATGTTCAATAAATTTTAAAAGTTCTTTTGTAAATTGATTATACATATTTCCTCCAACTAAAATAATATTATAACATTATATACTAATTATAAACTTTTATTTAAAAATTGTACATAAAAATAACATAATCTTCTTTTAATAGAACTTAGATACATTTTTCTAACTTAAACATAATATATCCAGTCACTTTAAATATTTTACTTTTAAAACAAATATAAAAAGCAAAAAAAAGCAGTCATAACTGCACAATATTACTTATACAATTTCTAACTGCTCATTTGTATCAATTATTTTTTTAAGAAATGTTTTTCTATGTATTTCAATAGGTCCGAAAGAAAGTAATGCTTGAACATGATCCTTAGTTCCGTAACCTTTATTTTTTGCAAATTTATATTGTGGATATTTTTCATCTAATTCTTCCATTTGTCTATCCCTATATACTTTCGCAATAATGGATGCTGCTGCTATTCCGTGGCATTTTGCATCACCTTTAATTATGTTTAATTGTGGTATGGGCAAATCTAATTTTTCAGCATCAATTAATAAATGATCAGGTATAATTTTATTACCATCTTCATCTATTAAGTTTTCAATTGCTTTTTTCATAGCAAGTTTTGTTGCATTTTTTATATTTATTTCATCAACAACGCTACAATTCATTTCGCCTATGCCTATAGCTATAGCAGAATTTTTTATAACGTCATATAAATAATCTCTTTTTTTAGGCGTTAGCTTTTTAGAATCATTTACACCATCTATTAATAAATTTTTTGGCATAATTATAGCACATGCAACTACACTGCCTGCTAAACATCCTCTTCCTACTTCATCAATGCATGCAATGTAATTATAACCCTTGTCCCAAAGTTCCTGTTCAATTTTAAGCATCCTATACCTCCATGCGCTAAAGCGCAGTGAACATTGAACGATTAATAATGAATAATGAACAATTTAAGTAAAATTTGGCTTTAACCAAAATTTTCATTTAATTGCTAATTATTCAATGTTCATTGTTCACTATTCATTGCTACTTGGTTTTTCCAAAGATATTTTTCCAAGATTTCCATCTCTAAAATCTTTTAAAATTAATCTTGCAACTTTTAAATAATCTATTTCTGTTTTATTATATATACACGCTCTTTTAATAGCGATATTATTCAAAGTATCTATAACTTCTTCTCCTGCTTCTACTCCGTATCTTTCAAGCAGTTTATTTTCCAATCCCATATTTCTCATTCTCTCAACAAATTTAAAAGCAATTTCTTCTAACTGTAAAACTTCATCTCTAATTGCTCCAGAAAAAGCCAAGTTAAGTGCGTCTTCTTCATTTGTAAATTTAGGCCACAAAATACCAGGAGTATCTAATAAGTCTATATTACCTGTAAGTCTAATCCATTGTTTTGATTTTGTTATACCAGGCATATTTCCAGTTTTAGTACTTTTCTTTTTTGCTATTGAATTAATTAATGTTGATTTACCTACATTTGGTATACCAGCTATCATAGCTTTAATTGTTCTATTTAAAATTCCTCTTTTTTTGTATCTTTCTACAAATTCTTGTGAAGCTTCTTCAATTGCTGCTTCCAATTTTTTCAACTCTTTATTGTTAGTTGAATTATATAAAACAACTGACCAACCTTTTGATTTATAATAATTTTCCCACTCTTTATTTATATGTGGATCTGCTAAGTCATATTTATTAAGTACTATTAATCTTTTTTTGTCTTTAAACACATCATCTAAATCTGGGTTTTTGCTGCTTCTTGGTATTCTAGCGTCAATTACCTCTATAACTATATTGACAAGCTTTAAATTTTCTCTAAGCAAGTCTTTTGTTTTTTTCATATGTCCCGGATACCAATTTATATTCATTTCATACCTCATTTGTTTCTTATATTTTATATTACTTATTATTATCCATTATAAAAAATATATAAAAAATTATATATAATGAAAAAAATTGAGGACATTCGCCCTCAATTATTATTAATAACTTCTTAATTCTTTAACTT
Source organism: Firmicutes bacterium UBA6132 (assembly GCA_002435835.1). The sequence goes on along the minus strand of DIVM01000086.1, from coordinate 1,944 downwards.
TAGCAGCTTTACCAGTTCTTTCTCTTAAGTAGTACAACTTAGCACGTCTTACACTACCTCTTCTCACTACTTCAATTTTCGCGATTTTAGGAGAGTGGATTGGGAAAGTTCTTTCTACACCAACTCCGTAAGAAATTTTTCTTACTGTAAAAGTTTCTCTATTGCTACCACCTTGCTTTTTAAGAACAACGCCTTCAAATATCTGAATTCTTTCTCTATTACCTTCTTTAATATTTACGTGTACCTTTATAGTGTCACCAACGTTAAATGGAGTAACCTCAGTATTTAATTGCTCTAATTCGAATGATTTTATTAAGTCCATTTGTATACCTCCCTTCGACTAAGCGTTCATAATACTGTATGTACAGAGGACCGCCGTATACTCTTATGCATTATAGCATAAGGATTTTATGTGTACAACAATTATTTATATTTTTGTTGTAATTTATTGTATTTTTCTATAATTTCTTTATTTTTAATCATGTCAGGACGTCTTTGAAGCGTTACTTCTATTGCTTTAAATAAACGCCATTCCTCGATTTTTTTATGATGACCGGACAATAAAATTTCCGGAACATCTAAGCCTTCGTAACTTTCTGGCCTCGTGTATTGAGGATACTCCAACAAATTATTGCTGTGAGATTCTTCAACAGAAGATTCATCTGACCCTAATACTCCTGGCAAAAGCCTTCCTACTGCATCAACAATCATAAGAACTGGAAGTTCTCCGCTTGTTAAAACATAATCTCCCATTGATATTTCTTCATCAACATATCTGTCGATAATTCTTTGATCAATACCTTCATAATGTCCTGCAATAAGAATTAAATGCTCTTTTTTAGAGAGCTCGTGAGCTTTATTTTGGGTAAATAAATTACCTTTTGGTGATAAATAAATAATATATGAATTATGCTTTTTTATAGAATTTAGCGCTTTAAACATAGGCTCAGGCTTTAGTAACATTCCCGGGCCTCCGCCGTATGGATAATCATCAACTTTTTTATGTTTACTTAAAGAATAATCCCTAAGATTTACATAATTTAAATTAAATAAATTATTTTCAATTGCCCTTTTGATTATTCCATTTTTGGTATAAACATCAATGAGCTCTGGGAATAATGTAACTATATCAAATATCATTCCAATAAGCCTTCGACAGCATTTATAACCATCTTTTTATCTTTGATATTTACTTCTTTTACGAAATCTTTAACCGCTGGAATTAAAAAAGATTTATTTTTGTTTTTGACTTCATAAACATCATTAGCACCAGTTTGATATATATCAGTTATTTTACCTATAAATTCACCTTCAGTAGTGTAAACTTCAATTCCTTCAAGGTCAAATAAATAATATGAGTCTTCAGGCAAATCCCTAAGTTGATCTTCTAAAATAGATATATATGAATTTTTAAAGCTTTCTGCAGTAGTCATATCCTCTATGTTTTCAAGAGTTAAATATGCCATGCCTTTAGCAAACCATACATCTTTGATTTTCCTTTTTACATCATCTTTTTCAGTATAGATATATTCAAGATCTTCAAATCTTTCTAAATCATCAGTTAAAGAAATGCATTTTAAACAACCTTTAATGCCGTGAGTATTTACTATTTTTCCAACTTTAATATAATCTTTCATTTTTACCTCTTGTTAAAATATGCGGATTAAATTTAATCCCCTAATAGGCTATTGAATAATTTCTACAATTACTCTTTTATTATCTTTGGTAGCTGCAGCTTTAACAACTGTGCGTATAGCCTTTGCTATTCTGCCTTGCTTACCGATTACTTTACCCATATCATCAGGAGCAACTTTTAATTCTATTATAAGTGATTGACTGCCTTCAACTTCATTTACTGATACAAGATCAGGAAAGTCAACTAGTGATTTTGCTATATATTCTACTAATTCACCCATTTCATCACCTCTTATTTGTTTTCATCTC
>DIVM01000375.1 GCA_002435835.1 Firmicutes bacterium UBA6132 | reverse complement strand
AATTATTGCAAGAAAAAGGACATGATGTGCCAGGTTTATATCCTGTATCATTATCAATAAAATATTTAGAATCTTTAATATCGCTCAGAATTAGTCATTGTAGATTATCATATCCTAAACCTCCTAAAAAAGAACGTAGTATATTAAATATACTGAATTAAAATAATTATATAATATGATTAGATGTAAAGAAGTAATAACCAATAACTATTATACTATATAGTGTCTTTAAGGAGAGAAGTATGCTTAATAATTCATTGATTGAAATTATGAAAAATAGAAGAAGTATTAGAGCTTATACAAATGAATCTGTAAAAAAAGAGGATATTGTCGAACTATTAAAAGGAGCGGTATTAGCTCCTTCTGGTAGCAATATACAACCTTGGTTATTTGGAATTATTGATGATCGAAATATTTTAGAAAGAATATTTTCTTTTAGTCCTGGTTTGGGAGGTAATCCTCCTTGTATAATAGTTGTTTGCTCAAATAGAAAGCTTGCTTTTGAAAAAGGTGATAAATTAGGAAGAGATGAAATGTCAATAATTGATGTTTCTTTAGCAACAGAAAATATTATACTTTTGGCGACTGAGAGAGGCATAGGAACTTGTGTTATTAAGTCTTTTAATGAAGTAGCAATTAGAAAAATATTAAATCTTCCTGAACACATATCACCAGATTTGATCATTACTGTTGGTTATCCTAAAAATCAACAAAAATCACCCCCAAAAAGAAAAATCGAGGATGTTATTTTCCATAATCATTGGGAGGAAAAAGTTTATGAATAGCAAAATTTATCAATTACTTGCTTACATTATTTCTAGTGCAATAGGATGTTTGAAAGAGCCTAAAATATATGGTCCCCTTAGACTTATTGATACTACTGAAAAGATAATTTTATTATTTTCAGATTTAGGCTTATTTCAAGAAAAACAATTAACTGATATTGCAAATATTATTGATGAAGAAAAATGGCTTTGTATGAATGATGAATTAGCTTTTGTACAAATGTTAATTAACGTATCAGATAAATTAGCACAATTAATGGATGAATGAGGTGAAAAAATTTATGTCTTTTAAAAAATTTATTAATAATCCGTTACCTTTAAACTTTTTCAAGGAAATATCAAATATTCCTAGGAATAGTGGTGATGAAAAAGCTATCAGTGATTATTTGGTTAAGTTTGCGCAAAGTTACGGTTTAGATTACAAGAGAGATGAGTTTTTAAATGTCCTCATTATGAAACAAGGACAGAATGGAGGGGAGAAATCTAAACCCGTGGTTTTACAGGCGCATATGGATATGGTTTATGTAAAACGTCCAGATAGTCAACATAAATATGAATCATCTTTAGATATTAGTACTAATGATGGAGTTATTAGGGCAATAGGCACATCATTAGGAGCTGATAATGGGATTGGTATGTCATATATGTTGGCCGTACTCGCTTCACGAGAAATTAAACATCCTCCAATAGAAGCTTTATTCACTTCTGGAGAAGAAAATGGATTAATGGGGGCAGCCCAACTTAAAGATGATTGGTTGACTGGTACAACATTAATTAATTTGGATGGAGAAGATGAAGGTATATTAGTAGCAGGTAGCGCAGGAGCAATTAATCATTCATTGGAGATAACAACGACTAAAGAATGTGAAAACCCAGATTTGGCATCATATTTGATTTATGTTGACGGATTAAAAGGAGGTCATTCTGGGTTAGAAATAGACAGTGGAAGAGCTAATGCAATAAAGGAAATTGGTAGAGTATTATATGATATCTCCAAAAATATTCCATTGTTTTTAGAAAGCATCAATGGAGGAGAACGAGCTAATGTAATCCCCAATTATTGTGAAGCTAAGATCTTTATTAAGAAAGAAAATAAGGAATATTTCTTGGAGCAAATTGATGAATGGAATAGGGTTCTTAAAAATGAATTTTTAATTACTGATAGTAATATTTCATTGCATGTATGTAGCTATGATTATACAAAAAATATTCCAATATGCCAAGCTGATACTAAAAAAATTATATATATATTAATGCTACATCCAGATGGCGTTCAAGTTATGAATAAAGAGATTAAAGATCATGTTCAATCTTCAATTAATCTTGCAACAATTAAAACTTTTAATGATCATATATCGATATTAAGTAGTGCAAGAAGTTCAATTAAAAGCCAAAAGAATTATATGTCTTATCAAGTTAAATCACTTTCAGAGCTAATCAATGCAAATTATACAACAAACTCTGACTATCCCGCTTGGCAATACGAAAATGAATCTCCTATAAGGAAATTATGTTTTGAGGAATATACACGTCTATTTGGACTAACACCAAAAATAGATATTATACATGGAGGTTTAGAGGGTGGGTACTTTAAAGAAAAATATCCAAGAGTAGATATAGTTTCATTAGGACCAGATATTCACGATGTACATACAGTAAGTGAATGGACAGATATTAAATCAGTTTCAAGAGTTTGGGATTACTTACAAAACATATTAGCTAAAATATAGATTATTTTTAACAAACGAGCGGATTTATTGAGTTTTATTAACAAACCCACTCGTATAAAATAATAAATATTTATGTAGCTTCCAATTATTTGATTTTTTGAAAAGTATGATATAATAAAAGTATGATATAATAATATTTATTTTTTGAGTTTTAAAAAATGACATTTACCTCATATAATTTTGTTATAATCATAGTTTGTGAATATATAAAAACCTTAACTAACGAAAATATTATTAATTGGCGGTGAGTTAATATGTTGACTATAAGAAATCTAATGGAATTAAAATCGTTTAAAGAAGCGAAGATCATAGCTGGTATGAACAATGTAGACAATGTGGTTTGTTCAGTTACAGTTTTGGAGGCAACAAATGATGATGTAGTCTTATGGATAAAGGAAAATGAATTGTTTTTAACTACATTTTATTCTATTGCGGAAGATGAATCACAACAACTTAAGATAATTGAAATGTTACATAACAAAAAGAGTGCTGGATTAGTAATATGTAGCATTGGCTATTGGTTGAAATATATTCCTCCAAAAGTAATAAGTTTAGCAGAAAAATTAGGGTTACCATTAATTATTATGCCTTCAGAGTGTACATTTTATGAAATACTTTTTGAAACAATGGGATGTTTGCTTAATTATCAAAATTCTAAGCTAATATTAGCTCTACAAATACAAAATGATATGTATTCTTTATTAATGAGGAAAAAAAATGTTAATGAACTTCTTGATTACTTAAGTTATTCATTAAAAAAATCTGTATTATATTATGATAGTGATAATAAATTAGCTTATGAAAATGAAAAGCTTCATAATGGAAAAAAAGATGCTAATAAGATACTTCAAAACATAAGGTTGGAAGATATTTTTAATGAAACAAAAGGGGTTTATATTGATAACACAATATATTTCCCATTAAAGTCATTTGGTGATTATTTTGGAATGCTTGTTGTTTTGGATGTAAAAGATTATGAATGTGAATCTATGTCATTAGTAGTTTCTCATGCAGTTCTAACAATTATGTTAATAACAGACAAAAAAAAGAGAATACCACGACATGATACTTGGAAACTTAAGGATTTTATGAATAATTTATTAAATAATAAATATAAAAGTGGGATTGATATATACGAGAAGGCAGATGATACGGGAATTGATTTATCAGAAAAACATTACTTATTAGTAATTACAAATAATAATCTAAAAAATACTGAATTCTATGCAAGTAATTTGGAATATATTAAATGTTGTGCAAAGAATGAGAATCTAAGAAATGAAGTTGTTTTATATGACAATCAAGTCACAATATTCATCCATAGCGGAAAAAATAGTGATATGAGAAGAAGATTATCTTCATTGTGTGATTCTATTATTGATAATAATAAAAATAGAAGTGGAGATATAAGTATTGGTATTAGTAGTTATTTTGATAGTATAACTGAAGCTTATAATGCATTTATACAGGCCAATAATTCTATTATTATCGGAAGAAAACTTTTAAATACAAACTGTTCAATATTTTATGATGATATAGGATTTTATTCACTGTTAAATGACCTTTCTATTGATAGCAATTTAATAAAAAATGTTAAAAAGAGATTGGAAATAATTAAAGATTATGATGAAAAAAATAATTCTGATTACTTTGATACGTTAAGCTATTTAATAAATAATAAAGATAAAAGCATAGAACAAATAGCTAAAGACCTTCATATACATAAGAATACATTAATTTACAGGAAAAAACGTATAATAGAAATTTTAGAGGATGACCCATTTACAATGCCACAGAAACTAAATTATGAGTTGTATTTTATTATGATACTATTAAAAAATAATGGTTAAATTTAATATATCTAAATTTGAATAAATTACGGAGGTAAATTTATGTCTTATAGTAAAGCATTAGGGAGTACCTTGACACATACTTGTGTTAGAACGCCGGAAAACGTTACAAAATCATCTGGTATGTGTTCGGTTTGTACGGAAAATTGTATTGGCACTTGTGAAATTGGTCTATCAGCAGCACGTGGTTCTGAAGCAATATATCCATATGAAACTGATATAAATCAATTTGCATCTGAAAAGAATTATCCTCTTGATTTTTCTCAGTTTAACATTAATGGTAGATGTTTTGGTGCATCAGGATGTAATGAAGATGCATATGAAGCAACATATCCCAAGGCTGACATAAGCATAAGTTTTGGAATGAAAAATGAGGTAAAAATGAAAGCCCCATTTATCCTTCCTGCAATAGCAAAGCTAAACTGGAAGGATTATTATGCGGGAGCAGCTATGGCAGGCTTATTGGTTGTAATTGGTGAAGATGTGGTATCAAAGGATAAAAATTTAGTTTTAGAAAATGGAAAGGTTGTATCATCTCCTTTAATTAATGAAATGGTTAATTCATTTAGACAATATTACAGGGGATATGGAGACATAATACTTCAAGCAAATTACGATGATGAAGCTTTAGGAGTTTTAGATTATGCAATAACCAAACTTAAAGTAAAATCTGTTGAGCTCAAATTTGGTCAGGCTGCGAAAGGTATTCAAGGAATGGGCAGAGTTAAAAACATTGATGATGCTCTTAAATTTCAAAAAATGGGATATCTAATATACCCTAATCCTATGGATCCTAAAGTGGCAGAAAATTATAAAAAAGGCATTGGACAAGTTTTTGAAAAAATAGGTAAACTGCCTATTTGGAACGAGGAATTATTAATTAATCGTGTGAATGAATTAAGAAGTCTCGGTGCAGAGCATATTTGTTTTAAAACAGGGCCATTTGACCCAAATGATTTAATAAGAATCATTAGAATAGCATCAGAAGCTAAGATTGATTTAATTACCTTTGATGGAGCAGGAGGAGGAACAGGAAACAGCCCTGTCAAAATGATGAATGAATGGGGTATACCAACTGTATATTTAGAGAGTATGCTGCATGATATTTTGAAAAAAATGAATTGCAAGAATTATTATTTGCCTCAAATTGCAATTGCAGGCGGATTTGCAACAGAAGACCAGATATACAAAGGACTGGCACTAGGCGCTCCCTATATTTCTTTTGTTGCAACTGGTAGAGCAGCGATGGCAGCAGCGATGTCTGGAAAGCTGATTGGCGATATGATTAAAGCTGGAAATATTCCAAAAGAGTATCAGCGTTTTGGAACATCACAAAAAGAAATTTTCTCAGAAATAAGAGAGCTTAAGCTTTATTATAATAATGCTGAGGAAATATCAGCTGGTGCTATAGGTGTATATTCCTATATAAACAGAATATCAGCAGGAGTTAAGCAGTTTATGGCGTTAAACAGAAAATTTGAATTAAAGTATATAGATAGAGGTGACATAATTCCTTTGACAGAAATAGCTGCAAAGGTTACAGGACTTAATACATATGAAATGCTATTTCAAAGTTCTTTAGAAAAAATATAAAGGTAGTTTATTATTTGAAAATATATATATCAATGATATGAAAAACAAGGAGGAAATAAAATGGCACAATATTTAGACATGGAATTAACAAAATCTGCATATAAACTTATGCATGATATGGTAAAGGTCAAAAAGGGAGAAAGTGTATTAATTACAATAGACTCTATTGGCGACTTTAGAGTAGCGGAAGAATTTGCAAAAATGGCGGATGCATTAGGCGCTAAATCAATGTTAGCATGGCATTCAACACCTAAGGGATATGGCTCTCTTACTATGGAGTATTTGCCAGATCCTCTTAAGGCTTGTGCTGATCAAACAGATGTGTGGATAGAATTAAATGATCAATGGCTATTATATTCCCCAATATGGGACAAAGCAGTAACAAATGGTAGAACAAGACAAGTTATGCTAGGTGGGTTAGGAATTGAAAGAGTTGTTAGAAATATAGGGTTAGTAGATATGGAAGTTCAAAATGAATTTCAGACTAAACTAACAAGTCTTACAAAAGCAGCAAAAAAAGTCAGAATAACAAATAAAGCTGGAACAGATGTAGTTTTTGAAAATGATCCTAATCGACCTATAAATAATGAGATTGACTATAGTGTACCAGGGGCTCATTTTCTTATTGGGCAGATTGGATGGGCACCAAAAGAAGATACTATAAATGGAAAGATTACTTTTGACGGAGCCTATAGTGGTGGAGGAGATTTGGAGTTAGGTGTTCTTAATGAAACAATTACTTATATTGTTGAAAAAGGTAGAATTATTGAATTCGTAGGTGGGAAGTTGGCTAAACAAGCTGAAGAATATTTTAGATCTTTGAACGACCCTAACATGTATATAGCAGCACATGTATGTTACGGATGCAGTCCTAACGCTAAGTTAGAAGGATGCACTACCGAGGATGAAAGAGTATGGGGGAGTACGGAGTGGGGGTTTGGCCATCAAGGTCCAAATTATTCAGGAAGTTTACCAAGAATAGCAAAAAGCCATGTAGATGGGATATGCTTAGAATGTTCGGTATGGCTTGATGAGGAGCAAATAATGCTTGATGGAAAATATATTCATCCAGAACTGAGAAATTTAGCAAAAAAATTAGGGAGAGAGTAGCATGAGAAACCTTATTATTGGGGCTGATCCGTTTCCACCTTATCAATATATTAATGAAAGCGGAGAAATTTGTGGTGTAGACTATGATACTGTAAAAACAGTTATTGATAAAATGGGATACAAAGCTAAGTATGTTATTGCAGATTGGCCAGTAATTGAGGATAAGTTTAAAAAAAGTGAAATTGACATTGTATTCCAAGTGCAAAAGACTCCAGAAAGAGAAAAAAATTATTATTTTTCTGATAAATTAAGGGATGCTATAACTTCAATAGCTACTTCAACTGATGACAATACTAACTTAAATAGTATAGAAGATATAATAAAAGGAAAAAGAATAATAGGGGTAATAAATAATTATCAATACGGAGAAATTATAGACTCAATTGACGTAAGCTGCAAAAGATATTTTAAATCATTAGAAGAATTGCTCGAATCTTTGAACAGTACAGAAGTCGAATTTGGAGTGGTAGATTTAGGGGTGTTTAATTTTTTAAATAAAAATGCTTATTATAATAAAATTAAAATTATCGAAAAGTTAAATTTTAATCGACCATTATATGTAGCTTTTAATGACGACCAATTAAGAAATGAATTTAATATTTGTTTGAGTGAATATTATAAACTTAAGTAGCTACTAAAATTAAAACATAATATATTCCAAAACCAACTAATACCCATTAGCAAGGGTGTTAGTTTTTTTATAAATAATTGTACAAAGGGGGTTCACTCTTAACAATTTCGCCAAATTTTATCATCTATCAGCCAAAACGCACGTTGAGTTTAGGTTCGGTTTTAACTTGTGGAGCCTTGTATGTATTTTTCTTCTTTGCTTTAGCTGGAATGGGTGATTGGTCTAGCTTAACTGAAGGTGGGTCTAATGCACCTTTTGTTGCTATAAAAATTATAGAAAATGTCTTTGGATGGTATGGTTATGCAATATTTTTTGGAATAACAGCTGTGCTATTTACTATTGGTACATGTATCCTTGGATTCTGGATTTCAACAGTAAGACTAATGTATGCTATGGGAAGGCAAGGATTCTTACCTAAAGTTTTCTCAAAAGTGAATAAACACAATCAACCTATTTTACCTAATTTATTAGTTTTAGGTTTCTCATTAGGGGCAATATTAATAATGAATGCTGGAACATACTTACAAGATTTTTTTACAGTAATGGCTCTTTCAGTGGCAATTGCTTATGCCATAACAATGTACTCTTCTATACAAATTGCTAAAAACCATCCAGAATGGGAACGCCCATATTTATTAAAGGGTGGGCAAGCTTTTAGATGGTTTGCATTTGTTATAGCAATATGCATTGCAATATTATGTGCTATTGGATTACCAATGGGTGCTTGGATTAGCTGGGGTTACTATATGGCTATAGGTTGCTTAATCATTTTATTCATGTCAATGTTTTCATGGAAAAAAAGTCCGATATGGATGTTAACTCCTGATGGTGAAAAAGAATTTTAATTTAAAATATTGGTAAAATCTCCATTAGGCATGATCCTAATGGAGATTTGTTTTATTTTTTTATTAACAGTCACATCTTAGTACGAAATTAAACGTCAAACCTAAGGGTACCTACCCACAGATAAAATAAAATGAGATAATATTTCAAAAGACATATTCACATGAATTTATTTGATTATTTTTATTATAATGTTTAAGATGGTCAAACTGTTAAGGTAAAGATTCACTCAGACTGGTCTCTCATTTTTGAGGATTTTACATAACAAATATAAATTCAGTTTTCGCATTGATTGTTACCAAGTAAATTCCATTTTTGTAAAAAAAGGCACTATGTGTGAAATAATTGATTTATAAGCTAAATAATAATTTAATAACAGTGGGTGGTAAAATGGTAAGTAAAGTTATTTTATATATAATGGTTTTTTTCATGTCATTAGGTGCTATTGATAAAGCGTTCCTTAACAACGAGTATGGTTACGGAGAAAAGTTTGAAGAGGGAATTAATGCAATGGGACCTCTGACACTCTCTATGGTTGGAATAATGTGTCTTGCACCTGTACTTGGACAAGAGCTTACACCAGTTGTAGCGCCTGTTTACAATACATTTGGTGCAGATCCTGCAATGTTCGCAGGGACAATTTTAGCTATTGATATGGGAGGGTATCCTCTTGCGAAGGTAATGACTGAAAACAGCGATATAGTTATATTGTCTGGTATAATACTGGGATCGATGATGGGTGGTACAATAGTTTTTGCAATTCCCGTTTCGTTGAGTATAGTTGATAAGGAAGATTTTCTATATTTAGCTAAGGGTATGATGATAGGTGTAATATCTATACCTTTAGGAAGCTTTGTCGGTGGTGTAGTTGCAGGAATACCAGTTTTAGTCGTGTTTGTAAACTTGATACCTGTATTTATTATTGCGCTAATGCTCGCTGTAGGCTTAATTAGAATACCGGATGTACTGCTAAAAGGGTTTAGCATATTTTCTAAAATAATAACAATTGTAATTATTGTAGGATTAGCAAGTGCAATCATAGAGGCACTTACTGGAATAGTAATAATTCCAGGAATGGATCCTATAGGTCCTCAGTTGGAGATAATAGGAATAATAGGAATAACCTTGGCAGGAGCATATCCATTTGTTTATTTCATTACAACAAAATTGTCTAAACCGCTTTCAAACATAGGAAAGTTATTAAGTGTGAATGAAGTTGCAGTCGGTGGTATAATAGCAGCTCTTGCAAATAGTATACCTACTTTTGGAATGGTTAAAGATATGGATCCTAGAGGAAAAGTAATTGCCATTGCTTTTTCAGTACCAGCAGTAGCCGCGTTAGGCGATCAACTCGGATATACATCTGCTAATTGTCCAGAAGTTATATTACCTATGATTGTAGGAAAGATTGTTGCAGGGATAATAGCTATAATCTTTGCCATGGCTTTCTTGAAAATAGAAAACATAAGATTAATGCATAAATAATATGAGTGAGACCATATAAATCATTAAAAAATGAAATAATAAAATTTAACTTTAATATTAAATTGCAGTATTGTATGTATATCGGATATGTAATTTTATATTTTAATTTAAGGAAAATATCGACAAATTAAAACTACTGTACTATAAATAGTTAAATAGTTAACTGTATAACTTTATGTGCAAAAATATTTATTGAGCTATAAAAATAATATAATGTGAATATGGATTAAATCTGTTATAAAAAGTTGATATCTACTATATTCTTATTTCAACCATTCGCAATTATTTTTTAAGTCTATTGTAAATAATAAAGAAATAGGATATAATTTCCACAACTTGAATGTTTAGCATAAAATAAATCGTGGAGGTTTGTATTATGTTATCAAAAATTAAAACGTGCGTGCTTTATGGTCTTGATGGTTATGAAATAGATGTTGAAACAGATTTGTCAGGGGGATTGCCAAACTTTTCAATTGTAGGATTGCCAGATGCTTCAATAAAAGAATCTAAGGAAAGAGTTCGGTCGGCAATAAAAAATAGTGGATTTAAATTTCCTGTGAGCAGGATTACTGTTAATTTAGCTCCAGCAAATTTTAAAAAAGAAGGAAGCCAAATAGATTTGCCTATTGCTATAGGAATTTTATTAGCTTCTAAAGAAATAAACAAAAATGTAGATGAAAAAACATGTATTATTGGCGAACTTTCTTTAGATGGCAAAATTACAGCATTTGATGGAGCATTGCCCATGGTTATAAGCATGCTCAAAAATAAATATGAAAGAATTATTCTTCCATACGATAATAGGGAAGAATGCGGTGTAATAGAAGGTATAAAAATAA